>NZ_JACBFT010000003.1:0-481602 GCF_021401195.1 Shinella sp. NM-101
CGGGCCGCCCTCAAAGCGGCCCTTTTGCAATGCAAAAACTATAACGCGGGGTGGAGCAGCCCGGTAGCTCGTCAGGCTCATAACCTGAAGGCCGCAGGTTCAAATCCTGCCCCCGCAACCACGGAGACTTGTAACCGCTTCCAGTCCGCCTCCTCCTCAGCGAGGACAGCGCGGAAGCGGGCCTGGAAGTCCAGCTTCTCCTTCTGTCCCTTCAGCTCGCCCGCCCTCACACGGCGGGCGTAGTCGTCTGTGAAATCTGCACGCATCGCCTTGCTGTAGTCCTGGAACGCCTTCATCGAGGCGAGGATCGACGCAAGACGGCCGTGGATCGTGAGGTCGGCCGACTTCCCGTCGGGGGAGGGGGCGATGACCACCTTCTGCACCAGCTCCCGCACCAGGTTGAAATGCCCCTGCACCGCGTCGTGCTCGGACTTGCCGGTGCGCACGATGGCCGTCAGCGCCTTGGTGATCTGGTTGAACATCGACGGGTTGATCGTGAAGGGCTTGAACACGGCATCCCTCCTCGTCGACAACCGGCTCAGCTCGGCTTCCATCGCATCGCGCTGCTTCTGGAGGTCGTCGAGCAGGCGGTCGAACGCATCGATCTTCGGCTGGCCGGCAAGCAGGCGCTCGGTGATCTGATTGGCGACGGCCTCCTGCTTGCGGCTGGCCTCCTTCAGGTTTGCCTCCAGCTTCTGCCTGGACTGCTGGCTGACCTTAAGGCTCGCGGCGATCTCCCTGTTCACCCGGTCTTGGATCGAGGTCATCTTCTCGGCGGAAAGCAGGTTGTCGGGAATGGCGTCGAGGACGCGCTGCTCGAGTTCCTTGCGGGCGATCGTCTTGGAGTTGGTGCAGACGATGTCACCGAGATGCTCGATGGGCAGCTTCTTCTGCCGGTTCGTGCAGCCGTAGCGGTCCTTCGCCATGATGGCGTACGGGCCGGCGCAATGGGCGCATTCGAGTAGCCCGCTCAGCACATATTGCGGGCGGTGCGCCCGGTTGAGCTTGTTGGTCGTGGTGTGGTCGAAGTTCTCTCCGACCTCGATCTGGCGCTGTTTGACCCTGGTCCACAGCGCGTCGTCGACGATCCTGAGTTCGGGTGCCTCGCCGACAACCCATTCGCTCTGGTCGTTAAGCCGCGCCTCACGGGTCTCCGTCTCCGGGTTCTTGTCGAAACGGCGTCGATTATAGACGATCCGGCCGATATAGGTCTCGTTGTTCAGGATGCCGGCCCCGAGGTCGCGACGGCCGCGGATCGCCGTGTCGCGCCATTTGGCGCCCTTGGGGCCGGGCACGGGCGGCACGCGGTTGTTGAGCTCGACGGCGAGCTCCTTCGGGGAGCGACCGAGGACATATTGCTGGTAAATCCAGCGGACGATCTCCGCCTCCTCCTCGTTGATCTCGCGCAGGCCGGGGATGCGATCGCCCTTCGCATCGTATTCGAGCTTGATGCGGTAGCCGTAGGCGATGCCGCCGGCGGCCTTGCCCTTGCGCACCGTCGTCTTCATTCCTTCGCGCGTCCGGTAGCGGGTCTGCTCGATCATGTCGTGCGAGATGATCGAGCGCAGGCCGAGTTCGATGTCGGCGACGGGCGCCTTGGCCTGTACGGTCCAAAGTTCCACGCGGTAATGGCGCAGTTGCTTCAAGATCCCGCTGCTGTGCTCCATGTCACGCGAGATGCGATCGACGGAGACGCAGAGCAGGATGTCGATGTCCCGCTGCCTGATCCGGCGCAGCACCTGCTGGATACCGGGGCGCGACTTCAGCTTCGTGCCGCTGATGGCGCGGTCCTCGTAGATCTCGACCAGGTTCCAGCCGCGCTCGGCGGCAAGCGCGCGGCCGAGCTCGATCTGTGTCTCGATCGACTGCTCGTCCTGACGGTCCGTCGAATAGCGGGCATAAAAGATGACGTTCTTCGGCATGGGCTGACTCGGAAAATTGGTGGAACAGGACTCGGGCGAGGGCGTTGCCCGCGGTCAGGCCGCAGGCATATCATCTCTCTGCGGGGTCCGGAGCCCCTGTTCGAAGAGCTCGGGCGTACCGTAGAGCCGGCGCATCGAAACGCGGTCGGTGAGAATGCCGTCGTATCTGCCCGTGCGTCGCAGCGCCTCCATGACGAACGGCGTGTCGAAGGCGATCCCGAAATAGAGGTGGTCGCGCGGATTGGCGAGGGTGGGGTCGATGACGGTATCGCCGTTGACGAGCCAGGCGTGTTCGAAAAGAACCGGATTGTTGGCGAGGTTAACCGCGAATCCCTCGGCATAATGGATCGTGTGGTCACCCGTCATAATACGGGAGAGGAGCTGCCGACTGCTATTGGCGTGGCATTGCTGCGGCGGGCCGAGTACCAGCCATTCAGGAGGAGGTGCATCGGTCGTATGAAACCGGCCGTAGCGGTGCAGGGCGCTCACCGGTCCGAAGACGTCTTCGCAACTGGCAAGCCATGCGATATGGCTCTTCATGAGCGCCATGAAATCCGGATTGTTCGAAATTGCGGACATGCGTCTTCTCCTCTAGTGCCACAAAACAACAATGTTTGTACTCGGGCATTCTCGGGGAAGACGGGTCGGGACCTTCGCGCTTTGACACGCTCGGCACGACATCGTCCGTGCCGCAACACATAGCCGGCGGCGGCGAAAACGCAAATGCCACGTTCGCTTCCGGTAAACGGATGGTTAACGCGCGAATGGCATCTGGAAGAGCCAAAAGGACAGACTGGGAGCAAATCCGCGTCCCGATGTATCGGTTCTGGCGAAAGACGTCCGACGCGGAAATAATTGCCGGATCGTGACTGCGGGCGGTTGGAAAATCAATCATTGATTGTATTTTGGGAGAGTGCGGCAGGGATGCATTTAAGATGCGTCAACTTGTCGCAGTTTAGGCATTCTGAAGCGAATCTGCGCTCCAAAAACCCTAATGAAATCAATAAAAGATATTTGTAATCAATGGCTTGTATGCATCGTTGATTTGACAGGCTGGTCGGCTCAGGCGATCATTGAGGTACAGCAAGTGTGCTGAACCAGAGGAGAAAGTCATACATGAGTACCGTCATCAAGCTGAAGGGTCACAACCAGAAGAAGGGGAAGGGTAAGCCTGCGGCCGGGGCTGCGACCGCGGCAGGCGACCTCGCGCCAGAAACGGACAACGCGCTCCGGCGCGCGTTGGAGAAGATCGTCGCGCTCAACCGGGATTCCACGCATCACGCCTTCGAGCTCGGCGCCTGCTTTGCCGAGATCAAGGCGCTCGTCCCGGAAAGGGGCTTCGGCAGGTGCCTCAAGGTCTTCACGGACTATACCGTCCGCTCGGCCTGGAACTACATCTCGATCCATGAGCGGCTCGCGACCTACCGCGAAGCTCTTCTCATGCACGCGGTCCTGCCGACGGTGATGTTCGAGCTGGCCAAGTGCGAGCCCGCACAGATCGAAGCCGTCATCGCGCGGATGGCTGATGGCGAGCGCATCAAGGTCAAGGACGTCAGGGAGATGCTCGGCACGAAACCGAAGCGCAAGAGCGATGCGGCCATCCTCAATGCAGGAGGCCCGGCCGGACTTCGCAAGGTCGCGGAGTGGAAGATCGATCAGGACGCCGTTCAGTTCGGCCAGCTGACGTCGGCGGTGCTCGAACAAGTCGAGAAGGCGCTGGAGCCGCTTGCCGCCAGGCGCGCCGTCCGGAAGGGCGCGCTTCAGGAGAAGATCGTTCATGACTGCCGGCATGCGCACGATCTCATCAACAGCATCGCCGCGCCGCTTCAGCCTCAAATGGTGAGGATCGACAACTGGCGGCCGGCCAGGCTTCCGGAAGGCACTGTCTGGCGCGAGGTCCAGAAGTTGCTCCACCGCATGGGCGGAGCCGAGAGCTGGCCGGGCCGCGACGACTTCGTCCCCTGGCTTCAGAACGAGGTCGTGCCGTTGTTGCGCTTCGTCGTCCACGGTGAGCCGTTGCCTGGCGGGATCGAAGACGTCGATGAAGAAGCCACCCCTGAACAGGTCGAGCGCCGGGCGGCCTGATGCCGTGCTCGCCTGCAAATCCAAGGGCCCCGCGATCGTGCGGGGCCTTTTTGCGTTTAGGGGCAGATTTAGGCGACGGGAGCAGTGTGCTTGCCGGATGTCTCGTCTTGCGTTGCCACGGCCGACGCGGTCCACTCGCTGACGAGGATCGGGCAACCCGCGCCGGTCGCCGGACACCAGACAACGCCCCTCGGCAGGTCGAGTGCCAGGATGGCGCGTTCGCTAAGGCCCTCGGGAGCGGTGATCTGCCTCGCGAACGCGGTGAGGGTCTTGTATGCCGACGTGCCGTCCGTCTTTCTGTCGAAGCTGATGAAGTGGCCGTCCCCCGAGGCAAGATCGTCGCACGGGAAAATCCGGTACGTGTACCGACAGCTGCGCATGGCGCCGTTGCGGCCAATCTTGCGGGTGACGTAGGGCTCGAAGTCCTTCGCGTCGCGATCGCTGACGTGCCAGCGGCCGACGATGACGATCTCCCGATGGCGGACAAGATCGCGTTCGGTCGCCTGCCGGATCTCCGCTTCGAAATCCGCCGCCTTCATCGCCAGCGGATGGTCCGCCGATACAGGCTCCCCGTTCAGGTAGGTATAGAGGGTATCAGACGTGACCACGATTGCGGCGTCCTCGCCCGGCAGCAGCAGTTTGCCTCGATAGGAAAGCTTGCTCTTCGCCCTGGCCTTCAGCGCGTCATCGAATGCGTTCGGGAAGTCAGGTGTATCCAGTGTCAGCATCTATTGAACCACAAGCGCCCGCTCTATCACCCCAGCAAGCGCGCCATCGCCGTACATGCCATCGAAGTCTGCCGAGAAGACCCGCGGCATGCCGGGATTGCGTCGACGAATGTGGCAGCTGCCTTCAAGAATGGTCCGCCCGAACGGTAGATATTCCACCTTGATGCGGTAGCCGGCTACATAGTCGAACCTGTACCCCTCATCGAAACTGATAACTCTTCCACGATTGTATGCCGCCCTTTGCAGTTCCTCCTCTATGACAGCGTAAGTGCTTTCGTCCCTTCGCCCCGAAGCATCTCTCGAACCGAACCGGTGCGGGTCCGCCAAGGCGAGAAGTTCCATGAGAAGACGGCGCTCGAAATCAGGCGGCAGGGCCTCGTCAATCCAGATGTAGACGACATCCTCGTCGCAATATTCGTTGTGATGGTGCTCGATGATCATATTCCATGTCCCCCGTGATTGCCTGAGTTCGTGGCGAGCAGCTTCCCGTAATATTCGACCTTCTGCTCCTTGCTGATCCTGCATGCCTGCTCGAACTCGGCCGGGAGGTTCGACGTTATTATTGATGTCATTTAGCTACTCCGTACTTGTTGCTATATAGAAATGAGAACCTCAAATATGATCAAGCACAACCCCCTGATGCGACTATTTTTATATTAGGTCGCAGGAGCGATGTGGAATCCTTTATTTGCAGGGCATGAGAGTGCCACGAACGCCTGGATTGCCGGCCGCTTGAAGGGTGATGAGAAAAAACTCAATGTTGACAATGATTTTATCGTTGACAGGCTCGAATTCCTGCCGAACCATTGATGTTGCAGCATGTGGCTGCTGAACCAGAAGGAATGAAGATGAGTAGTACAGTATCGCGTGAACAGAGCAAAACATCGGAAACCGGGAGTGTTTCTCTCAGTAAATCTCCGAGGACGGCAGAGGCGTGGTCAGCGAAGAGGGCGAAGGTCAGGCGAAGAAGCAGGTGCAGGCGCTCGCCGACCACGTCAGTCGAGCCCTCAGTCTTTCTGATCGGATGATGGCTGGCGGTGTGATCGCACCGCTTGGTGGAGCCTGGCTTGCCGACGATGCGGAAGGGGTGCCCGCTACGCACGGCACGGCCGGCACCCGGTCATTCGCAAGGCGTTCCGCGTGCGGCGTTAACCATACCGGAGCTCTGTCTGTTCCGGATGTGTTCCGCCGGCTTGCCGGAACAGAATCTCCGGGCTATGCCAGTCAGGTCCGCGGAAACCGAAACCCCTGCAGACACTTAGCGGCCCCCGCCGGTGCTACCAACACCGAACGAGGGCCTGACCAGAAACCTTCTGACGAAAGGCTACCGGCTATGTCGACCCTTAAATGCTTCGCTTCCCGCGTGGAAGCATCTTCTCTCCGTTCTCCTGTCGAAACCCGCCGTCTCGCGCCGACGTCGCACATCCGCGACTGACCGCAATCGATCGTCCGTTCTGCGACGCCCGATGCGGAAATCGTTTCCGCATGCGCGGACCTGTGTCCGCCGTTCGCAGGGCTGGCGATCCTGATCCCGACAGGAGAGAGAAGATGAATCCGAACACTACCGATGGCGCAACGGCGCCGGTCTATCCCCACGCCGCCGATCTCGCGGTCCTGCTGCCGTCCCTTGAGGCCCTCGTCGACGAGATCGTCGCGTCCGGCCTGTCGCGCGATACGCTCGGCCAGGCGCTCGATGCCGGCATGACGGAAGTGACCACCCTGCTGCGCGCCGTGCCGGCGGCCGAAGGAAAATTGCTGGAGCGCGGCATCGCCCTCATCGCCGGCCGCAATCCGGACCTCGTCGTGCTGACGCAGAATCTGCGGCTGCCGGTCACCAGAGCGGCCAGCGAACTGGTCGAGATGAACGATCCCTCATTGTACCGCTCGCTCAGCCTCGACGCAGACAGCGGTGGGCGCAAGTCGTATACGCCCGACCTGCTGATCCTGAACCGCAGGACCGAGGTCGCGCATCTGGTCGACGTCAAACGGAGCCTCGGCTCCTACGAGTTGGCCCGGATCGTCGAACTGAAGAACCGCATGTTGGCGGCGGCGCTGGTCGTCCCGGACCTTCTCTATAAGGAACATCGCCGCCTTCGTGCGAAAGAGGTCCGGGTGGTCATTCTCAACGCCGAAAACCAGCGTGCCGATATCGACGGCGGCGTCTGGCCGCTCTCGCATCTCGATCATCTTCTCGAGGTTGCCGAAGCCGGCAAGGCCATGGCGCATCTGCGCGAGCTCTTCCAGCACCGGGTCGAGGAGAACTGGTCGGCGGCGCTGGCCAGCCGTCGGCAGGGTGCTTCCGCCGGCAATGCCCGGAAATCGCCAACCCTCCATTGCGATGGCGACGATGTCTGCGGATCGGACACTCGGGGCCGGTCACGGCTTCCCGTCTCGATAGGCTTTGCGCGCGCGCCGCGGGCCGCCGGCCCGTAGTCGCCACCGGCCACACCTTCTTCCCTTGCTGAAACTGTTTTGACGCCTGATCCCCTGGACAGGCGATGAGGAGATGTCTGTCATGACGCAATCGACTTCCAATGTCATTCCCTTCCCGATTCCGCGAACCCTGCCCATGACGAAAACGCGGTCGTTGCAGGCGCGGGCGGCCGCATTTGCTGCTGCTGTCGCGTCCGCCGGTGAGCACAGCGCCCTGTCCGACGATCATGCCGTGCATGTCGCCGCGGTCGTGCGCGCTTCGATCCGGTTTGCCCGTCGCAAGGGCGTATGCCTCGACAGCCTGCCGCCGCAGTTGCGCATCTGGTTGCTGGAACTCTGCAATCAGGGCGACCCGACCTGCCGCATGGTCCGCGACTGGCTTGCCGGGAATCGTCGGTTCTGTGTGTCCCTTATGAAGGAGACCGTATGATGGAAACGCTGACGGATCGCATGACGCGCTATCTCCTGAAACGCCTTCGCCGCCGCGGCGTATTCGCTCTCTATGAGCGCGCGGTCGATGTGGGATTGCTGGCCTCCGCGTTCATCGGCGGCGAGGAGCGGAAAGGGACGACCTGGAAGGTGAACGATCAGGCGTGGCATGTGCTGACCGGCAATCCGGATCAGGATCGCGCAACTGTCGCACGGATGATCGGCGTGGGCCGTCCGCCCCGTCAGCGCGCCGACGAACCCGTTACCTTCATCGTACCGGACGAGAATGCGGTCGACGGGGTTGTGACATTCGAATGCGGGTCCGTGGGCGCATCGGACGAACAACCGAAGGGCAGGCGAAGGAAAGCTCGACGGGTCCGTGCAGGCGGAGTGGCTGCCAGTACCGCGCCCGGTATCGGCTTTCCCTATGTCGCCGCCCTTCTTCGCGAGCATTTGCCGCCGCCCAATCCCGTGCATGCCGCCGTCGCGCTGCTGGTCGCCCGCGCCGTCGGCGCCAGTCTTCCGGATATCTCGACGCTGATCGAGGCGCTGCGTCCTTCAGCGCCGTTTGTCCTGTTGAAGGCGCCCGTGCCGCGCTTCGAACTTTGCCTCGGCATGATGCTCGAGGACGGGCTGATCCTGCCGTTCCGGGCGGCACTCGAAGACGTGCTTCGCGATAATCCTCTGTCGGGCCGGTACAGGCAGCAGCAGTCCGCGGTGATCCGGCGCAAGATGAAGACGCTGTCCGGCATTGCCGTCGAGAACACGGACGACCAGCACATCCGCAAGCAATTCCGCCAGGCGCTTCTCGACGAGCCCGCGCCGATCCTCCTTGCCGACGAGACGCGGTTTGCCCTGACGCCGGTCGTCACCGAGACCGCCGATCTCGTCCTCGAATGCGGTGGGATCGATCATGAGATGATCGCGGAGCTGCTGCATGTCTGCTGCGGCATTCCCCCGAAGCAAAGTCTCGTGTTCATGGACGATATCGTGTTCGATCCGGAAAGCCTCACGCTCGACGACGTCGCGCTTGCGGTTCGTCCGGGACGGACGGCCGAGCAGACGCTCTCGGTGCTTGCCCTGCTCGCCGAGCGTACTGCGGCGGAGGAAGAGGAGGACAAGGAGGGTAGGGAGACCGGACACCGCAGGCAAAGGTCTGGCAAAGGGCGGGCCAGCGAGACGACGTCGCAAAGGAATGCCGGAAAGAAGAAGCCGCAGGATGTCGGCATCGACGTGATCGAGCCGGTCACCTCGGTCGATAGCGATACGGTCACGGCTGATGCAGCGGGAACGCCGACCCCGAAGGATCGTCTGCTGTCCGTCGAGACGCTTGCCGGCTGTGGTCCTGCGCGCGACTGGGCGCTCGATCTGAAGGCCGATCTGGCGCTTTGGCGGAAGGGTGTTCTTCGGTGGGACGAGATGACGACGAAGCTCCTGTTGTCGGGACCGCCTGGAACCGGCAAGACGACCTTTGCCCGGGCGCTCTGCAATACGCTCCAGGTTCCCTTGCTGGCGACATCGGTCGCGCGCTGGCTCGAACCCGGCTATCTCGGCGATGTGCTGAAACGCATGTCGGCATCCTTCACCGTCGCCGGGGAGAAAGCGCCGGCCATCCTGTTCATCGACGAGCTCGACAATATCGGCAGGCGGCAGGGAGCCGGTAGCAGGAACTACGACGATTACTGGGCGTCGCTGATCAACCGCATGCTGGAGTTGTTGGATGGTGCTTCGCAGTCTGAAGGCATCATCGTCGTCGGTGCGACCAATCTGCCCGAGAAGATCGATCCGGCGCTGCTGCGTTCCGGTCGGCTGGAAACCCATGTCGAGATTCCAATGCCGGATATGGAAGCCCTGGTCGGTATCCTGGGCCATCATCTCGGCTCCGATCTCGATGCGGTGCTGGCTTCCGCACCTGCCGCAACCACACCACGACGTCTGCGCCCGCCGCCGGCCAGAAACGGGGAACTGCCCGTGCGGCGCAAACCCTTCTACAAACCCGAAGCACAGAAAGGACCTCGCCATGACTGAAGCTGCCGGTCATTCTCCATCTCCGGACGGTCTGCGTCCGCTCGCATTGCTGGCCCTTGGCCGAACGGGCGCCGATATCGAGCGTCTCGTTCGCGAAGTGCGGCGCAAGCTGCGGCGCGAAGGACGAACCATGGTCTGGGACGATCTCGAAACGGCCCTGTGCGATGGGCAGGCGGCGATGTCCGACGATCTGCGCTGGCGGGCGAGCGTGCATGAGGCGGGACATGCGCTGGTCTACACGTTGACCGGCATTGCGGAGGTGAAGGCTGCGAGCATCGGCCTCCACGGCCTTGGCATGGTCGCAACCGTTGCCAACGATCGCTTGCCGCAGAATGAGGCCTGGCTGATGAACGCGATGGCCGCGATCCTCGCCGGGCGGGCGGCGGAGCTGTTGCTGTTCGGGGAAACGCTTGCGGGGGCTGGCGGTGCAGATGAGAGCGATCTGGCGCGGGCGACGGACATGGCGCTCGCTGCGGAGACGCGGCTCGGCTTCTCCGGCCATCAACCGCTGCTCTACCGTCCGCCCAACGCGGCGATGAACGAGCTGGCCCTCGATCGCGACCTTGCCGGGCGGGTCCATACGCGGCTCCTTGCCGCCGAGGCCATCGCAAGGCGACTGCTGGAGGAGCACCGGGAGCGGCATCATGACATCGCAAGGCGCCTCGCCGCGGTCGGGATCGTGTCGGGTGACGAGTTGCGGGAAATGATCGGCGGTGCGAAGGACACGGCAGTCTGAGCCAGGAAACCTTGTCTGCAAAGTGGATCGATGTGCGGGCGCGGTATTGCGCCGTGTCGGCATGTCGAACTGCATCAGGTTGATTTGGGGCGATCTGGGTCGGGTTGCGGGCACCTTGAGACACATCATCTCAATTTATCCTGACGCGATTCCTGCCAGGAAATCCGCATTGCTGGACTGCGAAACCGCGATTCAGGTGCAAACCACGTTTGCGGAAAGCGGCGTTTGCAGGCGAGAGGAATGTGCTCCGCAAACCTCGTTTGTCGCTTGCATCGCCGGCGGCGACGCTGGGTCTCCAACAGAGGAGACAGGCGCATGGCCAGGAAATCGATACGACAGCGGAATGCCGAGCAAAGGGTCAGGCAGCAGAAGGTGAGGGACGATGCCCGGGCGCAAAGACGGCCGACGCGGGACGACATCGCCCGCACGCTGTTGTGGCAGATGATCGTGACGGCGAAGCAAAAGCGCAAGCGCGACGAGATACTCGGCCTGCTTTGCGATGAGATCGTCGCCGAACTGGTGCTCCAAGGCTTCGATCCCCGAGAGAGCGAGGCCGTGTTCGACGCGCTGGCGGAAAAGTACGACCCCGACGTCAGGCCGTTCCGCATCAAGCGGCATCTGGAGGGGAAGGCACGCGCTGGCAGGGAATAGCGGTGACACCCTGCTGGCAGGTGTCCACGCCGTCCTCAAGGCCATTGGTCCGAGTTGGCGCGATCATCGTCTCGGTAAACGGTGTCGTCAAATATACTGCGCTCTCTCCCCATTACTTCACAAAACGGCGTTTGCAGCGGGATGGATTCTGGTGGGGGTTGCAAGGGCTAACCGTGGCTTTAGGCCGGACAGCACGTTTAGAGGGGGGGTGTTGTAGCGACAGATTGCCTCTGTGTCCGGCGAGTGAGTCGGCCGTGAACCGGACAGGATCGCACTCCGCACGGGCACCTCTGTATGATCGTCTCGGACAACGGAACGGAGCTAACCTCGAACGCTATCCTCAAATGGCAGCAGGACCATGCTGTCGAGTGGCATTACCTCGCGCCAGGCAAGCCGACGCAGAATGGCTTCGTAGGGAGCTTCAATAGACGGCTGCGCGATAAATGCTTCAACGAGTACCTCATCACCAACTACCGCCATGCGCGGGCGATTATCGAGGACTGGAGAAACGCCTATAACCTGAACCCGCCCGCATACGAGCCTGGACAGCTTGACCCCTTATGAGTTTGCAACCCCCTCCAGACAGGACCAGAGCCTGGACAGAGCTAACTTATAAACGCGGACAATCAGGGGAGCAGGTCACCATGATGACGTGATATCTACACACTCCGCCGCACTCCAAAGATACGCCCGGCGGTAATCGCAATGAAGGCGCTGCCGAGGCTGAACAACGCTCCCATCTTGGCGGCGTCCTGAATGGGACCGCCCGGAAAGGCGACTGAGGCCACGAACAGCGCGACGGTGAAGCCGATGGCGGCGACACAGCCAACGACCGGCAGGTCGCGCAACGCCATGCCCGCAGGCAAGCCGAGGCGCAATGGATAGGCAGCGAGCCAGCCGAACAGGGTAATGCCGAGCGGCTTGCCGATGATGAGTCCGACAAGAACCAGCCAGGTCGGTTCGGAAATCGCCGAGAACTCGACCCCGGCATTCAGCAGCCCGAAGCCGAACAGCACGAACTGCACTGGCACCTTGAGGCCATGCTCGATGACGTTAAGTAGGTCGGTTTGAAAGCGCTCCTCATCGGCGAAAACGCCGAACTCCCGTTCTGCATGCGGAATGGTTGGCACGATGGGCAATAGGCCCAGCGCCGGATGCAGCCCCGCCATCTGGAAACCGTACCAGCTCACCGCGCCCGCGAGCGCCCAGGGCCAGAAGCCAAGAACTTTGCGCACCCAGGTGGAGTAGGGCCGGGCCTGATTTCCCCGGTCGAGCCGGCGCGGCAGCACATTAGTGAGGAAGTACACCGAAAGCGCCGCGGCGAGCGAGAGCAGGAGCCAAGCTGGCGCCACCTCGCCCGAGGGATAGAAGATGGCGAGAATGGCAAGCCCCCCGGCATCGTCGGCGATGGCTAGAAGAAGGAGGAAGCCAATGGCGGGATGGCGCGCGCCGAAGACCACCCGCCCCACGAGATAGGAAAACGCTATATCGGTGGCCGTAGGGATAGCCCAGCCTCGGGAAACCTCGTCAAGTACGCCGAGAGCCAGAGCGAGACATAGATAGACGACAACCGGGCCGATCATGCCGCCGACCGTCGCGATCAGCGGCGTCAGCGCCTTACGCCCGCGCAGCGAGCCGTCGTGCAACGCCACCGCTTCCCAGACTTCCTTGGCGGCGATGGCGAAGAAGAAAGCCATCAGCACGTCGTTGAACAGAAAATGCAGGGTCATGACCCGCTGCGGCAAGCCTTCGTGGATTTCCAGCGCCCCGATCGGGCCGCCGGTCCACAACGGAAAATGCACCAGGGCATGATAGCTGTCAGGCGCGACATTGGCCCAGACCAAAGCGATCACCGCGCCGCTGATCAGCAGCAGTGAATAATCGGCGATATAGTTCCAGACACGATACATCGGCACCCAGGTAGTTGATTGATCATTCAAATAGGAGACAGCGCCAGCCTTGAAGCCAGCGCTGTCGCCTCCCGCCTGATTCAGGCGATTTTTTTGGCGGCGAGATCGAGTGCGACGTCGATGATCATGTCTTCCTGTCCGCCGATCATGCGGCGGGTGCCGAGTTCGATAAGGACTTCGCGGGCGTCCACGCCGTAGAGCTTCGCGGCGTTTTCGGCATGGCGCAGGAAGCTCGAATAGACCCCGGCATAGCCGAGCGACAGGCTTTCGCGGTCAACCCGCACTGGCCGGTCCTGAAGCGGGCGCACCAGGTCGTCGGCGGCGTCCATCAGGCGGTAGAGGTCGCAGCCCGTTTCGATCCCCATGCGGTTCAAGACCGCGATCAGCGCTTCCAGCGGCGCATTGCCCGCACCGGCGCCCATGCCCGCCAGCGAGGCATCGACCCGCACCGCCCCCGCTTCGATGCCCGCCACCGCATTGGCAATGCCGAGCGTGAGATTGTGGTGGGTATGGACGCCGATCTCCGTTTCCGGCTTCAGCCCCTCGCGCAGAAGCTTCACCCGCTCGCCATATTGGCCGGGCAGGAGCGCACCGGCGGAATCCGTGACATAGACGCATTCCGCGCCGTAGGCCTCCATCAGCCGTGCCTGTTGCAGAAGCGTCTGCGGCTCGGCCATATGCGCCATCATCAAGAAGCCGACCGTATCCATGCCGAGCGACCGCGCCGCCTCGATATGCTGGCGGGAAACATCGGCCTCGGTGCAATGCGTGGCGATGCGCACCGAGCGCGCGCCCGCATCGTAAGCCTGCTTCAGATCGTGCACCGTGCCGATGCCCGGCAAGAGCAGCACGGTCACCGCTGCGTGGCTGCACACCTCCGCCACGGCGGCGATCCATTCCACGTCGTCATGACGGCCGAAGCCGTAATTGAAGGTGGAGCCGGAAAGCCCGTCGCCATGGGTGATCTCGATGGCGTCCACCTTGGCGGCGTCGAGCGCGCCGGCGATCTTCCTCACGGTGTCAAGGCTGTACCGATGGCGGACGGCGTGCATGCCATCACGCAGCGTCACATCCTGCACATAGAGCCTGTTCGGATTCGGACGGGTCATTCGGCGGCCTCCCTGGCGAGAACCTGCGCGGCCCAGCGGTCGGCGCTGACGAGGGCGGCGGAGGTCATGATGTCGAGATTGCCGGCATAGGCCGGAAGATAATGGGCCGCTCCCTCCACTTCGAGGAAGACGGTCGTCTTAAGCCCCGTCGCCGGGCCGATGCCCGGCACGCGCACCGGCGCATTGTCGCCGATCGCCTCGAACTGTACCTTCTGCTTCAGCCGGTAGCCGGGCACGTAAGCCTGCACGGCTTTCACCATGTCGGCGATGGATTTCTCGATCGCCTCCGGTTGCGCCCCCTGCGAAAGCACGAACACGGTATCGCGCATGATCATCGGCGGCTCGGCGGGGTTCAGGATGATGATCGCCTTGCCGCGCTCGGCCCCGCCCAGAAGCTCGATGGCCCTTGAGGTCGTCTCGGTGAACTCGTCGATATTGGCGCGCGTGCCGGGACCGGCGGATTTCGAGGAGATCGAGGCGACGATCTCGCCATAGACGGTGCGCTTCGAGACACGCGCCACGGCATGCACCATGGGAATGGTGGCCTGCCCGCCGCAGGTCACCATGTTGACGTTCGGTTCGTCCAGATTGGCATCGCCATTGATGGCCGGAATGGTGAAGGGACCGATGGCCGCGGGCGTCAGGTCGATGACCTTCTTGCCGTCGCGCTGGAGGATCTCGTTGTTGCGATGATGCGCCCCGGCCGACGTCGCGTCGAACACCACCTGAATGTCACCGTATTCCGGCAGCCTAAGCAACCCATCGATACCCTCGTGCGTCGTCGCCACGCCAAGACGTTTCGCCCGCGCCAACCCGTCCGAGGCGGGGTCTATGCCAACCATCGCACCCATTTCGATATGCCGCGACGTCCGCATCACCTTAACCATCAGATCCGAGCCGATATTGCCCGACCCGATGATGGCGCATTTGACCTTGCTCATGCTTTTATCCTTTTGGTTACATGCCGAAGATGGCTGGCAAGGCCAGGGACAGCGCTGGTATGAATGTGATGATGAAGAGTACGATGATCATCAACATCATGGGGGCGATAGCCCCTCTCACCACACTTTCCAACGGTTCGCCCGAGACGCGGGACGCAACGAAGAGGTTCACGCCGACCGGTGGCGTCACCATGCCGATGGCAAGGTTGACGATCATCACGATGCCGAAATGTTCCGCGTTGATGCCGAGGGCGGTGACCAGCGGCAACAGGATAGGCGTAAGGATGATGATCGCGGCAATGGTTTCCATGAAGGTTCCGACCACCAGAAGCAGCAGGTTGATGGCGATCAGCAGCATCCATGCCTGACTGACGTGGCTAGTGATCGCATTCGCGATCATGACCGGCACGCCCTCGATGGCGAGCGCCCGCCCGAAGATCGTCGCGGTGCCAACGATGAGCATGATCGAGGCGCTGGTGAGCGCCGAGCCGGCAAAAACCTTGTAAAGGTCGGAGAGCTTCAGCTCACGATAGACGAAGGCGCCGACGAAGAAGCCATAGATCACCCCGACGGCGGCGGCTTCCGTGGGCGTGAAAATCCCGCCGTAAATACCACCCAGAATGATGACCGGCACGATCAGCGCCCATTTGGCATCGTTGAGGACGGCCAGCACTTCGCGGCTGGATGGCCGATGCGTCTCCGGCTTCTGCCCGTCGCGCTTCGACTGCCACCAGGCATAGCCGATCAGCGCGAAGCCGATCAGCAGGCCGGGGATCACGCCGCCCATGAACATCTTGGAAACGGAGACATTCGCGGATGTCGCGTAGATCACCATGGGGATCGATGGCGGAATGATCACGCCCAGCGAACCGGCGCAGGAGATAAGCCCGGAGGAGAAGGACGGTCTGTAGCCGTCACGCGCCATGGCCGGCAGCAGGATCGAGCCGACCGCGGCCACTGTTGCCGGGCCGGAACCGGAAATGGCGGCGAAGAAGATGCATGTCACCACCGCGATGATGGCAAGCCCGCCGGTATAGCGGCCGAAGAACATGCGGCCCACATCGACAAGCCGCTTCGACAGGCCGCCATGGCCCATGAGGTCGCCGGCCAGAATGAAGAACGGCACCGCCATCAGCGGGAAGCTGTCGATCGACGTCACCAGTCCCTGCGGCACATACGAGGCCGAAACCTTGCCCGAAACCAGAAGCGCCACGGTGGAGGCTATGCCAAGGGCCACCGCGATCGGCACGCTGATGAGAAGAAGAAAGGCGAGGAGGCCGAAGAGGGTCAACGATATCATGCCGCGGCTCCTTTTCCGAGCAGGCGCGCGTCAAGCAGGATGGCCTGAACGAGACGCACGCCGGTCAGAGCAAATCCGGTCAAGGGCGCGACGTAGATGATGCCCATGGGAATGCCGAGCGAGGCGGACTTCTGCCCGAACCGCAAGGTCTTCTCGACGAGGAACCAACCTTGGTACATCACGAAGAAGGCGAAGGCGGCGAAAATGATGTGCGTGAGGATGCGCACCGCGATCTGCCAGCGGTGCGAAAGAAGTTCCACGCCCATCGTGACGCGGATGTGGGCGTCCTTGCGCACGGCATAGGCGATGCCGAGATAGGTCATCCAGATGAAGAAATAGCGCGCCAGCTCCTCGGACCAGGACAGGGATGACTGCATGACGTAGCGCATGAAAATCTGCGTCCCGATCAGCGCGGACATGGCGGCCATCAGGAAAACGATGAAGGCTTCCTCGAAGTGTTCGTCAAGAAATTTCAGCATGAAACACCCTCCGGCATCCGCGGCGGAAGCCGTCAACAATTACGGGAGCTGATTGGAAAGGCATGGCCCGGCCTTTGCCGGGTCACGCCCCGGTGATTGTTTCAGTTCGAGGTCTCGGCCAGAAGGCGGTCGACCAGTTCCTTGCCCGCCTTCTCCCGGACGAGATCGGCGATCGGAGCAGCGCGATCCTTGAACGCCTGAAGCTCGTCGGCCGTCAGCGTTGTGATCTTGACGTCGGTCATCGCGGCTTCCGCCTTGTCGTCGGCATCCCTGGCGAGGTCACGCTGATAGGCCGTCGTGTTCTTGACCGCCGTATCGAAGATGACGCGATCCTCCGCGCTGAGGCTGGAGAGCCTGTCCGGATTGGCCAGCAGCGGCCAGGGCGAATAGATGTGATTGGTCTTGGAGATGTATTTCTGCACCTCGTTGAACTTCATGTCGTAGAAAAGGTTGATCGGCCCTTCCTGGGCATCGAACGTGCCCTGCTGAAGGGCTGTGAAAAGTTCATTGAAGGCCAGAGGCGCGGGGTTCGCACCTTCGGCGCGCCATGCGGCGATATGAACTTCGTTTTCCATCGTGCGCATCTTCATCCCGGAAAGCTCGTCCGGCGTGCGGATTTCCTTCCTGGAATTGGTCAACTGACGGAAGCCGTTCTCCCAATACGCCAGCCCTTTGATGCCGACGCTATCGAGAGAGGCGAGCAGTTCCTGGCCGATCTGGCCATCGAGAACGGAATAGGCCTGCGGACGATCCCTGAAGAGGAACGGAATATCGAAGGCGAAGAACTGCGGATTGAAGGACGCGAGAGGTGCGGACGAGACGAACACCAGGTCGACATTACCGAGCTGAATGTTTTCGATGAGTTCACGCTCGCCGCCCAGCTGCGCGCCAGGGAATATCTCAAGGCCGATGCGGCCGCCGGTCTTTTCACGCAGTTCCTTGTCCAGGAACTCTAACGCCTTGTGGCCGGTGCTGGTCACTGCCGATGCGTGCGCCGAGCGCAGCAGAACTTCTGGATCCGCCTTGGCGACTCCGGCGAAGCCGGTTGCGGTGACGGCAATGGCAAGCACGCCAGCACGCAGGCTGCGCGCAGCTTTCATAACAAGCATAATTTCCTCCCGTTAGTGGAGACCGCGGGGTCTCCCGTTGATCGGTTGTAACGCCCGTGCTGCGGACGAAACCGGATCACGCTCCAAGCAATCCTCAGCGTGCAAATATGCAAAACAATGCAATCATGTCAAATATTAAAATTAGTTTGCAATATATGAGAAGTTTTGGGTAACTGATCGCACCGTGTCTCTGAGAGGAAACCATGACAACCGAAATGATCAACGCCAGACTTCTGTCTGCACTGGAAAGCGCCGTCGGCGCAGGATCGCTCAAGACAGGAGCCGATCTTCCCCTGGCCGCCCTGCGGGACTGGAGCACGGAGCGCGGGGGAACCCCGCTCGCTCTCGCGATCCCGCGCGACACGAAGGCCGCTTCGGCGGTCATAGCCGCCTGCCACGCCCACGGCGTCGGAGTCGTTCCACAGGGCGGAATGACGGGGCTTGCCGGCGGCGCCGTGCCCTCTGAAGGATGCATCCTCCTGTCGCTTGCCGCGCTTGACAGGATCGAGGAAATCGACCCAGTTTCCGGGCTCATGGTGGTGGGTGCAGGCTGCATCCTGCAACGAATCCAGGAAGCTGCTGCCTCGGTGGGCTTCTTCTTCCCGCTCGATCTCGGGGCGCGGGGTTCATGCCAGATTGGCGGAAACATCGCCACGAATGCGGGCGGCAACCGCGTCATCCGCTATGGCATGATGCGCGATCTCGTTCTTGGCCTTGAGGTGGTTCTGGCCGACGGAACGGTGCTTTCCATGATGAACCGGATGCCCAAGAACAATGCGGCGCTGGATATGAAACATCTCTTCATCGGTTCGGAAGGGACGCTTGGCGTTATCACCCGTGCTGTGCTCAGGATGCATCCGGGCGTCGCTGGAGCCAATGCGGCGCTTGTGGCGCTTCCTGGTTTCGAAGCGGCCGCCCGGTTGCTCCAACATGCCCAGAAAGCGCTTTCGGGCCGCGTCAGCGCTTTTGAACTGATGTGGAACGATTATTACGCCTCGGTTCTGGCGGAAACGGCGTTGCGGCCGCCGCTGGGAGAGGAGCATCCGCTTTACGCCCTGATCGAGATGCAAGGCGCCGATCCAGATGCGGACCGTTCTTCCTTCGAAGCCATGCTGGAAGGCGCTTTCGAAGCAGGTGATGTCATAGACGCGGCGGTGGCTCAGTCGCAGCGGGAAACGGAAGCCTTCTGGGCGTTGCGCGACGGCATCGCGGAACTGCTGTCACGCCGCACGCCTACCATCAATTTCGACGTTTCCGTTCCGCTGAGTCGCATCGGCGACTGTGTTGAGGACATCCGTTCCGCCCTGCAAGACGCTTATCCCACCCTTCCGCTGCTGTTCTTCGGTCATGCCGGCGACAGCAACATTCACCTTGTCGCGGGTTCCATTGCGGGGATCGATCCAACCGGGCACGGTATCGAAACCATCGTCTACGAAATCGTGCGCGCCTATTCGGGTTCTGTTTCGGCGGAACATGGCATCGGTCTGCACAAGAAGCCGTGGCTTGCCTATACCCGCAACGGGAACGAACTTGCCCTGCTGCGCCAGCTCAAGGACAGCATGGATCCCGCCGGCATACTCAATCCGGGAAAGGTTCTTTAAGCGAAATATCGCCGGAAGGCGCCTGTCAGGCCCTCTCCGGCGGTGCTCCAAGTTCAGCCGAAATGGCAAGTGCCACGGCCTTAACCTCTGGAATGAGCGCTTTCATGCGGGCCGGATCCATATAGTCCACGGTCGAGGACACCGAAACCGAGGCGATGATACGCCGCGTGGCATCGCGGATCGGTACGGCTACGCAGCGAATCGAAGGTTCATCCTCACCAAGGTCGTAGGAGAACTCCCCTTCTCGATAGTTGCGCATCATGGAAAGCCAAGCCGCTTCGCCGGCGTCATTGGCGATGAGACGGTGATCGTGCCGGTAGAGTTCGATAAGCTTTTCCTCCGTATCATCGAGCAGCATCGCCTTGCCGACGCCGGTTGAAATGACGGGCTTGCGCCCGCCGATGCGGGAACTGATTTCCACGGCTCGCGTACCGCGCAGCTTCTCTAGGTACACGACCTCATTGCCCTCCCGCTGGGCCAGATGTACGGTGTCGCCGGTTCTGCGACCGAGCTCCTCCAGCAGCGGGCGGGCAGTGCGCACCAAATCAATGCGCGAATAGGCGGAAAAGCCCAGCTCGATCAGGCGGGGACCGAGCGAGAACTCTCTCGCGTTTTTCTCCATCTTGAGATACCGCCGCTCGACCAGAACGGACACGATACGATGAACCGTCGGATAGGTCAGGCCTGTAAGTGTGGCGATTTCCGCAATGGTGCGCGAGCGCTCGGCGACAGCATCCATGATTTCAAGACCACGCACCAGCGTCTGGCTGCGCTGTGGCGGCAAAACTTTACCGTCGTTATCGCTTCTCTCATCCATGACTTTTCCTCTTCTGCGCGAATAACTAGCCGTGGCCGTCATGGAAAGCCAGACTTTGGGCAGACGCACGTTGAAAACTTGCATCCTCGCGTGGAGTGTCGGCCACACGTTTCATGCTTTCAAATCGCCTGTCAGGAAAACAGCGGACTAATATAGCCGCCTTTGTATCGCTTCACGACTTTGTCTGCTTCCAGAAAACCGCGTGGGCCGCGAACAAGGTGACAACGGCGATGGCGAACAGCGCAAGCAGTGATCCTTGCGTCTCTGGCAGGCCGTAAGTCTTGAGGAATATGCCCTTCGACATGACGATGAAGTGGGTGAGCGGGTTGACCGCGCTAAGCCAGCGCAGCACCGTCGGCATGTTCTCGACCGGCGCAAGATAGCCCGAGAGCACGACGGATGGCACCATGAAGCAGAATACCCCGAGAAACGCCTGCTGCTGGCTGGTCGATATGGCCGAGATGAGCAGGCCGACGCCACACAGGGCAAGCGAATAGGCGAACATCGCAAGCATCAGAAGCCAGACAGGCCCGGTGAAGGGGACGCCGTATAGGAAAACTGCGGCGAGCGCGATAATTCCGCCTTGGGTCATCGCCACGAGAATCCCAGAGATTGACTTGCCGAGCATGATGTAGGCCGGCGTAAGCGGCGTTACCAGCAACTGGTCGAACGTGCCTTCTTCTCGCTCCCGGGCAAGGGAGAGGGCCGTGACGAGAAGGCATCCGATCGTCGCGATGATCGCGACCAGGCTTGGCAGCACAAACCATTTGTATTCGAGGTTTGGATTGTAAAGGTTGCGCACGACCAGCTTGGCGGGAGGAACCTGTACGGTGCGTCCCTCGGCGAATTCGGACGTGACCTGCTGGACATAAGAAAAGGCGATCTGGGCGGCGTTCGACTTTCGCCCATCTATCAGGGCTTGCAGGTCTACGTGCTCGCCTGACAGAACTTTCCTCGAAAAGTCTGGCGGAATACGGACGCCGAGAAGCGCGCTCTGCCCGTCGATAGCCTGCTGGAGAGCGGTTTGGTCATGGACGGCCATGACTTGCGCGAAGGCCGAGGCCGCGGCGATCTGCTGGACAAGCTCGACGGCCTGCGCCCCCTGATCCTCGCTCAGGATGGCAATTGACGCATTGCGCACTTCGAGAGTCGTTGCGAATGGAAAGATTGCCAACTGCAGAATGAGCGGCATCAGCAACATGACGACGTTGCGCCGGGTGGAGAGAAGCTGCTGCAATTCCTTGGTGATGAGTGCGACGATCCGATTCCACATAGTCGTCACCCGTCCAGCCTGCGCCGTGTCTTCAAAGCCGTGATGCCGAGCCAGAAGATCGCGGATATCAGCAGGAACAACATGTTCGGAAGGAGGATGGCTGCGATGTCGCCGGCCTGGAAGAGGGTCTGCAATATCTTGACGAAGTAGCGGGCCGGCACGATTAGAGTTACGGCTTGCACCGCGGCCGGCATCGAGGAGATCTCGAAGATGAGGCCGGAGAGGAGGGCCGCCGGCAGGAATGCCGCGTTGAGCGCGCCCTGGGCGGCGTTGAACTGATTGCGCGTCAAAGTGGACAGGAGAAGGCCGAGACCGAGCGCACTGCCGAGAAAAAGGCTGGTCGACAGCAGCAGCATGAGGATCGAGCCCCGGAAGGGCACGTTCATGATGAAGATCGCGATCAGCACGCAGATCGCCATCGCGACGAGCGCCAGCGCGTAGTAGGGAAGGCTCTTCGACAGCAGCAGCTCGGCTCGGCGGACCGGGGTGGCGAGCAGCGCCTCCATCGTGCCGCGCTCCCATTCGCGAGCGACGACAAGCGATGTGAGGAGGGCCCCGATAATGGTCATCACCACGGAGATCGAGCCGGGAATGAGATAGTTGCGGCTGACTGTCGTCGGATTGAACCAATATCGCGACTGCAAGCCTATGGCCTCGTCCGCCGAAGCCCCGTGGGTGATGGCTCGGGCGACGAGCCAGCTTTCGTAAATGCCTCTGGCGTAGCTGGACACGAAGTTCGCCGTATTGGGCTCCGAGCCGTCCGCGAGCACTTGGATGTGTGCGTCCGCGTTCCCCGCCAGCACCTTCGCGGTGAAATCCTGCGGGATGACGATTGCGCCCCGCAACTCACCGCGCAACAGCCTCCCATCGATTTCGTCCATGGTGTTGGCAAAGATGGGATCGATGTAGGGCGAGCCCGACACGGCGGCGGCGAAGCGGACCGCCTCCGCTCCATGGTCCTCCATTACCACGCCGATCGCAAGCCGATTGGTGTCGAGCGAGATGCCGAACCCGAAGATGAAGAGAAGGATCACCGGCAGGACGAGGGCGATGAGGATACTGCTCGGATCGCGGACGATCTGCCGTGCCTCCTTCAGGCACAGGGCCATCAGGCGACGGAAGGAAAAGCCCGAGTGGATGGGCGCCTTGCTCATGCTGCGTTCCCCTGCATGCGCTCCCTGGCTTCGTCGTCACGCTGTATCAGCTGGATGAAGGCGTCTTCGAAGGTCGGGTCGGGAAGATCGTCGCTCGCGACCCGCCGTTTCAGCTCGTCGGGCGGCCCCGCCGCGATCATCCGGCCGCGATAGATCAGCGCGATACGGTCGCAATATTCGGCCTCGTCCATGAAATGCGTCGTCACCATCACGGTGACGCCCTTGTCGACGAGCGCGTTGATGTGCGTCCAGAACTCGCGCCGCGTCACCGGGTCGACGCCCGAGGTCGGCTCGTCCAGAAACATAAGCGGCGGCTCGTGCATCAGCGCGCAGGCCAGCGCCAGGCGCTGCTTGAAGCCGAGAGGCAGCTCCCCGGCCGGCGTGCGCCGGTAGCGGCCAAGATCGAAGCTCTCCAGCATCTGCGCGATTTTCCGTTCCCGTGTGCGCCCCTTGAGGCCGTAGATACCGGAGAAGAAGGTGAGGTTCTGTTCGACGCCCAGATTGCTGTAGAGCGAGAATTTCTGCGCCATATAGCCGAGCTTCTGGCGCGCGTCGCTGGCGCTTTTCTTCAGGTCGATCCCCATCACCTGCGCCTCGCCCGAGGTCGGCGTCAGAAGGCCGCACAGCATCCGGAAGGTTGTGGACTTGCCAGCGCCGTTGGGACCGAGCAGCCCGAATATCTCGCCTTTCCTGACATCGAAGGTGACATGGTCGGTGGCGGTGAAGTCGCCGAACTTGCGCGTCAGCTCGCGGCAGCGGATCACCGCCGTCGCATCGAGCCCGGCCGGAAGCTCAACGTCCGGCATAGTCTCGGCGAGAACGGAGCGACCATCCGGGGCACCGCCGACGAGATCGACGAACGCGTCTTCGAGGCGCGGCTCGGCCGGAACCGTGCTTGCATCTGGCTCGTCCAACAGCAGGTTCGGGGCCGGGCGCTCAATCCCTTCCTTCAGGACGAGCCTCACGCTCTCGCCCTGGATGACCCCGTCCGTCACTCCTTCGCTTCCAAGCGCCCGGCGCAGGAAATGCCGGCGATTGCCGTCGATGTTCCTGACCAGGATGGAGCGTCCGCGCATCCTGTCGATCTGTTCGGACGGCTTGCCGGAGAAGATTACATTGCCGTCGTTCATCAGGAAGAGCTCGTCGCAGCGCTCTGCCTCATCGAGATAGGCAGTCGCCCAGACGACGGCCATGCCACCTTCGGCGAGGCTCTGCACCATGCGCCAGAGATCGCGGCGCGATATCGGATCGACGCCGACTCCCGGCTCGTCAAGCAATAGAAGTTCAGGTCTGCCGATCAGCGTGCAGGCGAGCCCCAGCTTCTGCTTCATGCCGCCCGAGAGCTTTCCGGCGGGCCGCTCGGTGAAACGGTGCAGATCGGTGAAATCGAGCAGCCGCTTGAATTGCACCTTGCGCTCCTCACGGCCGACGCCGCGCAGATTGGCATAGAGGACGAGATTTTCCATCACCGTCAGGTCCTCGTAGAGCCCGAATTTCTGCGGCATGTAGCCGACGCGCATGTGCAGGGCATCGGCCTTCCCGATCGGATCGAGCCCGACGACCCTGATCGTGCCGGCTGTCGCCTTGAGCAGGCCTGCCATGATTCGCATCAGCGTGGTCTTTCCCGCGCCGTCCGGTCCTGCCAGTCCCGTGATGAGGCCTTTGCGGACGGTCAGGTCAACCGCGCTCAGGGCAAGCTCGCTCGCGCCCTGTTCCGGATAACTGTGTGACAGACCCCTGATGACGACAGCCGCGTCTTCCATGACGCTTACCGTTCCTTGTCGGACAGCCGGACCGTTACCGGCATGCCCTGGCGCAGAAGGCCGTCTGCATCCTCGATGACGATGCGCAGCCGGTAGACCAGGGCGGTGCGCAGGTCTTGTGTCTCCACCTGCTTGGGAGTGAACTCCGCCCGTGGCGAGACGAAGCCGACCGTTCCACCATAGGGATGTTCCGGCCGGCTGTCGGTATAGACGCGAACCTTCGTGCCTGTGGCGATGCGGCCAAGATCCGGCTCCTGCACATAGGCGCGAACCCAGACGGGGTGGTCGAGAGACAGCGTGATGACGCTGGTACCTGCCGCCACCATGGCGCCCGGCTCGACCGCGCGCGTCAGGATCATGCCGTTGCTCGGCGCCGCAAGCGCGGTATCCCGTAGCTGGATCTGCGCCGCGTCCCGTTGTGCCTCGGCCACATGGCGCTGCGCCGCCGCTTGCTGGATCTCTTCCGGCCGAGCACCATTCACCGCTGCAATGTGCGCCTGCCGCGCGGCCTCGTGTTCGGCCTTGGCACGGTCGAGCGCCGCGCGGGCATTGTCGAGCGCTTGCTGGGACGCTGCCGCGGATGTCACGAGCCCCTGCTGGCGCTTGAAGGTTGCCTGCGCATTGACCACGGCTGCGCGGTGCCCATCCATCTGCGCCTGGAGCCTGGCAATGTCTTCCGCCCTTGAGCCGGCGATCAGAAGCGCTTCACCCGCCCGTGCGGCAGCAAGGGAGCCCTCCGCCTGGGCAAGGGCAGCTTCGAATGGCGCCGCGTCGATCCGTGCGATTGTCTCGCCGGCCTTGATCCGGTCGCCTTCGTCAACGAGCATCTCGGCCACACGCCCGGGAACGCGAAACGCCAGATTGACCTCGCGAATATCGACATTTCCGCTCAGGACGAGAGCTCGATCTACGGGCTGCTTTCCCTGCCAGTAAGCGTAGGATGCGCCTCCGATGGCCGCGAAGGCGATCAACAGGATGATGGTCTGGCGTTTCATTCCCAAGATGCCTTTCCTGACCGTTCAGTCCGGCGCGAAGGAGGGTTGACCTTAGCGCCCGTTATGATAATTTACAAACGTAAAATAGTTAGTTGTCTTTGGATTGTAAAGTGATGGCCGCAAAAACTGTCCGGCTCCGAGAGGAGGATCCCAGATTCCAGCGCAGCCTCACGGCGCTGATTGATGCGATCACCGATCAGATCGACGGCGTGCCGCTCTCGGACATTTCTATCACGCGTGTTGTCGAGGCAGCCGGCGTAACCCGTCCTACCTTCTACCAGCACTTCGCCGATATTCCCGAAGCTGCGAGACGAGCAGCACTTGTGCGGCTTTCCTCCTCCTTCCCAATACCTGCGCCCGCCGCTGGTCCTGACGATTTGCGGCCACAGGCGATTCGTGACCGCATAACGGGTCACACCGAGCCGGTCCTTTCGCATCTCCTGGCGCACAGGAATTTTTATCTGCGCGTGTTGGAAGAAGCCACGAACGTCGCCTTCTTCGAGGAAATTATCAGCTTCGTCGGCGAGCGACTCCTGCCCGAAGTGTTCGAACTTGCCGCGCGCGGAAGCGACGCAGCGAGACGCGAGCTGACAGTCGTGACGGCCGGCGGCGTCACATGGCTGGTCATCCGTTGGCTGCGCGGCGAATCTGACCATGACCCGGCGGAAATGGCCCGTCGATGTGCTAGTATTGCCTTGATGATGATGAAAACGGAGGCGTGATTTATAGTTCCACCTTGCTCCGGGGTTCATGAGTATTTCCCTCCAATCTCAGGGCACGTATAGGTGTCGAATTCCGGAGATACCTGAGGTGATGGAAAGAGACAGCCTTGCAAAGGGAGTTCTGCTTCTCTCCCTGCTTGTCGTTGGTTGAGGATATCAGTATGGCATAGCGTACGGCGAGCGAGATCGTCCGTCGCACAGACGCGCTTCTAGTCGTGGCTTCAAGGCGCAGATCAAAGGCGCCGGCTGGTAATCCAAAAACTGCTTGCGCAGGATGCTATGTCGGCGCGGCGCCTGGCAGCAAACTTTCGCATTGGGCCGTGATTTGCAGGAGGAACTGCGTAACCGCTCCTATGAATTCGTTTCCGTCACCAGCGGCAGGCAGCATAGTCCCTTTGCCAGTTTCGCTGATATCATGCCGGCATCCACTGCGCCGATGTGCTCGGCTGCTTCGGCGCTGTCGGAATTCGGGGAGGTGGTGCTGATGGCGGTGAGAAATTGCTGAGCAGTTGATTGCATGTCGAAATGCTTATGACTTTTCGAGAGCACGAAGCGCGTAGTCGGCTGGCTTGTGTAGATCGCATAGATAGATGCCTTTGACGACTTCGCTATCCGACGATGGTTGCCTCGGTCGCAGCGTGCAGATCGGCCTTTTTGACGCCTGGCGCAAGTTCGACGATCTTCAGACCACTAGGGACCACATCCAGCACGCCAAGATTGGTGATGATGCGGTTAACCACGCCCTTGCCGGTAAGCGGCAGGCTGCAGCGCCTCAGCACCTTGGATTCGCCATGCTTGGACGTATGGTCCATGACGACAATCACGCGGCCGACGCCGGCCACCAGGTCCATCGCGCCGCCCATGCCCTTCACCAGCTTGCCGGGTATCATCCAGTTCGCGAGATCGCCGGTTTCGGAGACCTCCATGGCTCCGAGGATCGCCATGGCGACCTTGCCGCCGCGAATCATGGCGAAGGATTGGGCGGAATCGAAGAATGCCGTTTGCGGCAGTTCGGTGATCGTCTGCTTGCCGGCGTTAATGAGGTCGGGGTCTTCCTCGCCCTCGAAAGGGAAGGGTCCCATGCCGAGCATGCCGTTTTCCGACTGCAGCGTCACCTCCACCCCTGCGGGGATATGATTGGCGACGAGAGTTGGTATGCCGATGCCGAGATTGACGTACCAGCCGTCTTGAAGCTCAAGCGCGGCCCGGGCCGCTATCTGATTTCTATCCCAGGGCATCACACAGTTTCCTTCTTGCGAGTAGTGCGCTGCTCGATTCGCTTTTCATGCTTACCCTTGATGATGCGATGGACATAAATGCCCGGGAGATGGATGTGGTCGGGGTCAAGGCTTCCGAGAGGAACGATCTCCTCGACCTCTGCCACGCAGGTCTTGCCGCAGGTCGCCGCCGGCGGGTTGAAGTTTCTAGCAGTTTTGCGAAAGACAAGGTTGCCCGACGGGTCCGCCTTCCAGGCCTTGATAATGGACAGGTCGGCGACGATCGATCGTTCGAGGATATAGGTCCTCCCTTCGAAATCCTTGTGTTCCTTGCCCTCGGCGATCACGGTGCCGACGCCGGTGCGAGTGTAGAAGCCAGGAATGCCCGCCCCGCCGGCGCGCATGCGTTCGGCAAGGGTGCCCTGCGGAGTGAATTCGATTTCAAGCTCGCCGGCGAGATACTGCCGCATGAACTCAGCATTCTCGCCTACGTAAGACGAGATCATCTTTTTGACCTGTCGGTTCTCGAGGAGAATACCGAGCCCGAAGCCATCAACGCCGGCATTGTTGGATGCGATGGTGAGCTCGCGGGTGCCTGTCTTGCAGATAGCGGAGATCAGGAGCTCCGGTATTCCGCTCAAGCCGAAGCCTCCCGCGGCGATGATCATGCCATCGAAAAGAACGCCCTGCAAAGCAGCTTCGGCGTGCGGGAAGACTTTTTTCATGCGAGCAACCCTCATCCGGAGTATGTGCGCCATCACACGATATGATGCGTATACTACCTTTTGAGATGACGCAAGGCACAATTCAGGCGCTGGATTCGGATGTTGAGACCGGTCGAAACGGCGCTCGGCTTATTTCGTTCCCTGCTTCCGTTACCTTGCGCAGCAGTTCGATAAATATTGCTCGCTCACCAGCGGTCAGTCCCGGAAGCATCAGTTCTTGTGCGCGCAAGACTGCATCATCAATCTGATCGAGCAATGCGGCTCCCTTGGTTGTCACGTTGAGAATTCGTGCGCGACGATCGACTCCGGAAACGGCACGCTCCAGATATCCTCGCGCTTCCAGCCTGGCGACTACGCCGCCAATCGTTACGCGATCATATGCAATTAAACCCGCAAGCGTTGCCTGGTCGAGGCCTGGATGTTCGCGCAACGTGGTCAGGGCTGCAAACTGAACTGGCGTTAATTCCACATCGATAGCGGCCATTTCGGAGGTGAAGGCCGAAACGGAAATCTGTTGCAGTCGACGGATCAGGTGGCCAGGGAGCTCGGTTAATGGGCGCATGGTCTCTGACTAGTTCATGCTTGGCGTCCAGGCAAGTCAGGCAGTGAAGCTGCAAAAATACGTCGCATACTAAACATCTGTTGACGAGAGAATATTAGTGTGCATGCTTATTATATCCGCTTCACCGCTTACGATTGAGGAGCATCTGATGCAAGACGCAATGCAGCCCGAGGAGACGCCGGCGCTACGTGAACTTTACGCAGGCTTCAGGGCGCACAACCTAAATCCGCTCTGGACGCAAATCGGCAACCTCATGCCGAGCCATCCGCGTCCGAAGGCGGTGCCGCATGTGTGGCGATGGTCCGACCTCTATCCGTTGGCCAAGGCGTCGGGGGAACTGGTACCTGTCGGCCGGGGTGGTGAGCGGCGAGCAATCGGCCTTGCCAATCCCGGCCTTGGCGGTGAGGCGTATATATCCCCTACGCTGTGGTGCGCCATCCAGTATCTCGGCCCGCGCGAGACCGCGCCGGAGCATCGTCACTCCCAGAATGCCTTCCGCTTTGTAGTCGAGGGAGAGGGCGTCTGGACTGTGGTCAATGGCGATCCCGTACGCATGAGCCGGGGCGACTTCCTGTTGACGCCGGGATGGAACTTTCACGGTCACCACAACGACACCGATCAGCCGATGGCATGGATCGACGGGCTGGACATTCCGTTCAGTTTCCAGAACGATGTCGGCTTCTTCGAGTTTGGCTCAGAAAGGGTGACGGACTATTCGACGCCAAACGTGTCGCGCAGCGAACGGCTCTGGTGCCATCCCGGCCTGCGACCGTTGTCGGGTCTACAGAATACGGTGTCGTCCCCCATCGGTGCATATCGTTGGGAATATGTCGACAATGCGCTCAACCAGCAGCTTCTCCTCGAAGAGGAAGGATATCCCGCGACGGTTGAGCAGGGCCACGCGGCGATCCGCTACGTCAACCCCACGACGGGCGGCGACGTCATGCCGACGATCCGCGCCGAATTCCATCGGCTGCGGGCGGGATGCGAGAGCGCGACCCGGCGTGAGGTCGGTTCTACGGTCTTCCAGGTATTCGAGGGTCGCGGCGTCGTCGTGATCGGTGGTGCAAGCCACAGCATCGAGAAGGGGGATATCTTCGTCATCCCGTCCTGGTCGCCGTGGTCGCTGCAGGCCGAGACCGATTTCGATCTCTTTCGCTTTTCCGACGCGCCGATCATCGAGCGGCTCAACTTCGATCGCATCAAGATCGAAGACGGTGGACAATGAGCGGCCTGGATCAGGCCCGGGCCCTGCTGCGGCAGCGCCAAGGCAGGGGCGCGCGCGACGATGCGCCCGAAGCCCCAGCCGGCGATCTGGCGGCGGCGCGGCTGGGGACGGCCTTCTTTGCACGTAAGTTGAATGAGTTACCGGATGCGGCGCTTTACGTGCCGTCACAACTGGAGGGCTGGACGCGCGCCCATGTGATTTGCGACGTGGCTTATCAGGCCCGCGCGATCAGCCGCCAGATCGAGGCCGCTGCCGCAGGGCTCATCGTGCCGCCGCTCCATGAACACGCGGAGGCAGCCGAGGCGGAAATCACCCTTGGCGCGACCCTTCCGCCAAGAGCTTTGCGGCACCTGTTTGACCATGCCGCGATCCACCTGAACGTAGTCTGGCGGGATCTGGACGGTGGCGGCTGGAGGGCCGCCGGTCCGGGTGAAGACGGCCTTGCCCGCCTACTCTCGCAAACCCCCGTCGAGCGGGCGCGCCGCCTGTGGCAACGGGCGCTGCATCTGGGCAACGGCGTGCGCCTACGCGACCTGCCCATCCAGTTCCAGCCGCAAGTAGCTTAAACCGATAGGAAACGCGATGACACAATCCCTCTTTCCCTCGCCCGAATGGCCGACCATAGCGGTCAAGGGCGAAACAGCGGTCTATCCCATCCACCGAATCTTCTGCGTCGGGCGCAATTATGCCGCGCATGCCGCGGAGATGGGTGTCGAGGTGGACCGCGAGGCGCCCTTCTACTTCACGAAGTCCGCGCTTGCCCTTCATCGCAGCGGCGAGGCCGTGGCCTATCCGCCGGGCACGGCGAACTTCCATTACGAGATGGAACTCGTGATCGCCATCGGTGCCCCGGTTTTCAAGGCCGATCGCGCTGCGGCCGCGGCGGCGATATTCGGATATGCCTGCGGCCTCGACATGACGCGCCGCGACCTGCAGCTCGACGCGCGTGCCAAACAGCGGCCTTGGGATCTGGGCAAGGACGTCGAGGAATCCTGCGTGCTGGCTCCGATCACGCGCGCCGGGCAATTCGGCGCGATCGGCCCGCAGCGCATCCACCTCACCGTGAACGGGGAGGTCAGACAGGATGCCCATCTGTCGGACCTGATCTGGCAGGTCGACGAGATCGTCAGCCACCTATCAGGTTTCTATCACCTCCAGCCAGGCGACATCGTCATGACGGGTACGCCCGCAGGCGTCGGCCCGGTCGTGCCGGGAGATGTCATTATCGGCGCAATCGATGGGCTGGAGCCCGTCTCGCTCGAAATAAGGCCGGCGGAATGATTTTTTACGGATATTTCCGCAGCTCCGCGGCTTACCGCTGCCGCATCGCCTTCGGCCTCAAGGGGCTTGCCCCCGATTTCGTGCCGGTTCACCTGCGTCGCGACGGAGGGCAGCAGAAGTCATCCCTGTATCGAACGCTCAACCCGCAGATGCTGGTCCCGGCGGTCGAGGAGGACGGGTTCGTGTTGATGCAGTCGCTGGCGATCATCGAATGGCTGGACGAGACGCGGCAAGGCGCCCGGCTTTTGCCGGCGGCGGCGGATCTCCGGGCCGAGGTCCGGGCTTTTTCCCAGATCATCGCCTGCGACATTCATCCGCTCCAGAACCTGCGTGTGCTGGATTGTTTGAAGGCGGATTTCGGAGCCGATCAGGCTGCGCTAGACCGCTGGTGCCAGCGCTGGATCACGGACGGGCTCGCGGCCTGCGAGGCGTTGCTGGACCGTCGCCCCGCCTCCGCCTTCTGCTTCGGGGACGAGCCGACACTGGCCGATATTTGCCTCGTGCCGCAGATGTTCTCAGCCAACCGTTTCGGCGTCGATACGTCGGCCATGCCGCGCCTCTGTGCAATCCGGACGGCCTGCGAGGCGCTGCCCGCCTTCGCATCCGCCCATCCCGAAAAACAGCCCGATTGGGAAGCCTGATCCCGCAGGCCCGGCACGCCTGTAACCAACGATGTTTGACGGTCCGGCCTTGCCGCGGCCGCGTAGGAGAACAACCATGTCAAAAGACCTTCCCGTCCTGATCGCCGGCGGCGGTATCGGCGGACTTGCCACCGCCATCGGACTTGCGCAAAAGGGCATTGCCAGTCTTGTGCTGGAACGGGCGTCGGAACTGGGCGAGATCGGCGCCGGTATCCAGCTCGGGCCGAATGCCTTCCACGCGTTCGACTATCTCGGCGTCGGCGACACGGCGCGGGCGATGGCGGTCTATATCGACAACCTCCGCCTGATGGATGCGGTGGACGGAACGGAGATCACCCGTATCCCGCTAGGCGATGCGTTCCGTGCCTGCTTCAGGAATCCCTATGCGGTGATCCATCGCGGCGACCTGCACGGTGTTTTCCTAAAGGCCTGTCGCGATCATCCGCTGGTCGGCCTGCGCACCTCGTCCGAGGTCGCGGATTATGAACAGGACGGCTCCAGCGTTACGGCGATCCTCGCGAATGACGAACGTGTAAAAGGTCGGATACTGATCGGCGCCGATGGCCTTTGGTCGAACGTGCGCAAGCGTGTGGTGGGCGATGGCGCCCCGCGCGTGTCGGGCCACACGACCTACCGCTCGGTCATCCCGACAGACGAGATGCCGGAGGACCTTCGCTGGAACGCCGCGACTCTCTGGGCCGGGCCAAAATGCCATATCGTCCACTATCCTCTGAAGGGGTGGAAGATGTTCAACCTTGTCGTAACCTATCACAACGATGCGCCCTCGCCGGAAGCGGGCGTCAGCGTCACGCATGACGAAGTGCGCAAGGGCTTCGAGCATGTCGCCCCCGTTGCCAGACAGATCATCGACCGCGGTCAGAACTGGAAACGCTGGGTGCTTTGCGACCGCGATCCGGTGCAGAACTGGACGGACGGGCGGGTCGCCCTTCTGGGCGATGCGGCGCACCCGATGCTCCAATATTTCGCCCAGGGCGCCTGCATGGCGATGGAGGACGCCGTGGCGATGGCCCATCACCTCGGCGAGCAGCCCGATGCGCCCGAAAAAGCGCTTCTAGCCTATCAGAATCTGCGCCGTTTGCGCACCGCCCGCGTGCAGCTCCAATCGCGCGAGATCGGCCAGCACGTCTATCATCCCGGCGGCGCCCATGCCGAATTACGCAACGCGGTCATGCGAGCCAAGACACCGGACAATTGGTATGACATCATTGACTGGCTGTATGGTGGAACGGGGCTGGAGGGCGCAGTCTCGATGGAAACGCGCCGCCGCTGAGGGCGGGCGGTATGGACAGAGGGAAGATGGACCTGATCCGCACCCGCCTCCACCCGCCCACGCGCGGGTCGGGCCTGATAGAACGCTCCAAGCTGGACCGCATCGCCGGACGGTTGCGGCAGCGCCGGCTCACGTTCGTCAAGGCTCCGGCGGGATACGGCAAATCCAGCCTCCTGCACCGCTGGCATATGACGCTGAGCGAGGGGGATGCCTCGGCAGGCTGGCTCAGCCTCGATGTCGGATTGGACAACCTGCTGTCCTTCTTCAACTACATCACCGCGGCCATTCGTGAAGAAACGCCCGACTTCGGCGTGGAATTTCAGCGTTTCCTCGATTCCGCGCGCGATCCCACGCCGATGCGCGCCGCAGCGGCCTTCGTCAACGCGCTCATGGCCGAGCGCCGTGAGATTGTGCTTTTCATCGACGATTTCCACCTGCTAACCGACCGCGATACGATCCGCGCGGTCGAGATCGTCCTTCGTGACGCGCCGTCGAATTTTCATCTCGTCGCCGCCAGCCGCCAGTCGCCGGGTTTCTCGCTGGCCCGGCTGCGGATGCTCGGAGAAGTGGACGAAATCGATGCCGTGCAATTGCGCTTCGACGCCAGCGATCTGGACAGCTTCATACGGCTCTTCGGACGCGAGCCCTTGGCGGGGGATGAGGCAGAAAGCCTGCTGCTCGCCACCGAGGGATGGGCGGCCGGTATACAGCTTGCCCTAATCTCGCTGGACCCAGATCAAGACATTCGTTCGTTCCTCGACCGCTTCAGCGGCGAAAACCGCATGGTGTCGGACTTCATCCTAGACGACGTGATCGAACGGCTGCCGCCCGAGACAGTTGACTTTCTGCTGAAGACGTCGATCCTCGAAATCTTCAATCGCGAGCTTTGCAACGAAATCGTCGGCGCAAACCGAGCCGACACCCAGATCGCCGAGCTCTCGTCACGCGGTCTGTTCATCTTCTCGCTGGACAACGAACGCCGCTGGTTCCGGTATCATCACCTATTTTCAGATGTGCTCCAGCGCATGTTGCGGGAACGTGCGCCGGCCATCGTACCGAAGCTGCACCGCAAGGCAAGCCGTTGGTACATCGCGCACGGGCGCATGGAGTTGGCTTTTTCCCATGCGGTGCGGGCGGAGGATTGGACCGGCGCCGGGCAAATCCTCGATTCCAACTGTACCGATCTGTTCTACGAGGGCAAACTGGGGACATTGCAACGGCTGGCTGCTCAGGTTCCCTGCGCGATCCTGAACGAGCTTCCACGCGTGCAGCTGGAGCTGGCTTGGTCGATGATTCTCGAATGGCGGTTTGACGATGCCCTGGAGATTCTCCGGAAAGTGGATCGAATCCTAGACCGCTGGCGCGTCTGGGGAGTTGCGCCCGAGGCGATCGAGGAGGTTGGCAGAATCGTTCTGCATCGGCGCATGATGCTTGCGCTCTTTATGGATGATGTCGTCGAGCTCGAGCGATCGGTGCTTGAATTGCTGCACGACTTCCCCTCCGACGACCCCTATCTGCGCGGCACCCTAGAAAATTGCCTAATCTACGCCCGGCGGGAGATGTTCAGGCTGGATCGCGTCGATCAGATGGACCGTGTCGCGCGGGATTTTTTCCAGCGGTCGGGCAGCCGTTTCGTTCTGGTCTGGCACGAATCGATCCTCGGTCCCACCTTCGCTCTGCGCGGCGATACGGCGCTTGCGCAGAGGGTTCTGCGCTCCGCCATGGCCATTGCCGAATATGTCGACGGGAAGGCGACGCCCCTGCAGGCGATGCCGGCGATGCTCTTGGCCGAGACGCTTTATGAGGCCAATGAATTGGTCGAGGCGGAGGCTTTGCTCGACCAGCTTGGGGCGCTGACCGAGCGGCTGGGCTTCGTCGACAACCTTTCCGCCTATTTCGTCATGCGCAGTCGCCTGTGCCAGCGTCGCGGTGATATCGAGCAGGCGCGGGCCGTGATTGCAGAAGGCGAGGCGATCGCCGATTATCGCGGCTTCGCCCGCGTTAGGCAGCGGCTTTGGCTGGAACGGGTCCGGCTGGCGATCCGCATCGGGGACCTGCCCTTCCTGCAGGCGGAGATGGCCGCGGCCGAAGAACCCTTGCAGAAACGTCGCCTGACCCCCGGTCAGGCGACTATCGGTCGCGATGAGTATTTTGTTCTCGGTTGGGCACCAATCGCCTGCCAGACCGGGCGAGCCGGGCAGGCCGCCGAGGTGCTTCGCCGCTGGGTCGCTTTCGCCAGTTCGCGCGGTGCGCTGCGCAGTGAAGTGCGCTTCCTGATTGCTCTTTCATTGGCATTGTGTGTCATGGGTGAACAGGGGGAGGCGCTACGCAAGATGCGGCAGGCCGTCCAGAAGGCCGCCCCCGCCCGCTATGTTTCGAGCTTCGTCGACGGCGGCATGACGGTTCTGCGCCTTTTGAAGGAATTGTTCGGCGAGCAAGATCATCCGACAGGTCCCGTCAGCGCATTCGCGGCGGAGCTGCTTGAGGCATTTGCTGAGGCCGATCCTCACGCAACGGCGGCCCTCAACGACACGAAGGACGGCGCCGATGTGGAGCGCGCTCCACCGGAGGCCCTGAACGGACGCGAACGCGACGTACTCCGGCTGGTGTCGCACGGTAAGGCCAACAAGGACATCGCGCGGGTGCTCGGCATGACCGAAGGCACGGTCAAATGGTACATGCAGCAGGTATTCGCGAAGCTCGATGTCCGTCGCCGGTCGCACGCGGTCCGGCGAGCCCGTGAGTTCGGCCTGCTATAGAAGGATAGGCAGGGCGCCGCCCCGATGCGCCGAAAAGATAGGTGAATCGGAGATAGGCGAAGCTAGGCCATAAGATTGCTAGCCTCCTTTTACTCGGTCGCGGGAGGCGGCCGGATCGACGGAGGGCATTATGGGACGATTGACGGGGCGCCTCGCTGTCATCACGGGTGGCGCCAGCGGGATCGGACAGGCTTTTGCAAAACGCCTGTCGGAAGATGGTGCGGCGATCGCCGTGGCCGACATCAGGCACGCGGCCGACACGCGCGCGATGGTGGAGGCGACGGGCGGCCAGTTCTTCGGTGCGGTTTGCGACGTCACGGATCCCGCGCAGGTAGTGCGTTTTGTCGATCAGGTGGGTGCGGCTCTCGGCACGGCCGATATCCTCGTCAACAATGTGGGAATCTTTCCGCTCCAAGCCTTCGACGATATCAGCAACGAAGACTGGCATCGAATCAACGCGATCAACACCGACTCGCTGTTCTATTTTTCCAAGGCTTTCGTTCCCGGGATGCGGGCGAGGAAGTGGGGCCGGATCGTCAACCTGACATCGACGGTCAACTGGCTGATGATCCCGAAATACGTCCACTATATAACGACCAAAGCCGCCGCGATCGGTTTCACCCGGGGGCTGGCCAACGAGCTGGGGCCGGACGGCATAACCGTCAACGCGATTGCTCCGAGCCTCGTCCGCAACGTCACGACTGAGGCGTCGGAACTGGCCGGCATGTTCGACGCGATCCCGTCGATGCAAGCCATTCCGCGCCTGCAGGTGCCGGAAGATCTCGTCGGGACCCTTTCCTTCCTGGTGTCGGACGACGCGGCGTTCGTAACTGGCCAGACCATCGCTGTTGACGGCGGCCTGACCAAAGGCTGACGGCCCATCGGACGCTCCGCGGCGTCCCCTCACCAACCAGAAACACGGAGCCAGCGGCCTGTCCCTGGCCGCTGCACAGACGGGTGTTAGACGTGGCAATTGATCTAGAAGAGCTTGCGGCGGTGATCCGCCTTTTGAAGGACGCCGATTTTTCGGAGTTCAATTATTCCCGAGGCGATACCGTGCTGCAGGTACGGCGTGGCGAGCCGGCAGGTACGCCGCCCTTCGCCGCGCTTGCCGCGAGCGCCGCCGCCCCAGCCGTACCGTCCGCTGCGCCGGCACCGGCGGCACGCGGGTCGTCGAAACCCGCCGTCGCGCCGCCGGATGATGCGGACAAAGGCTCCCGGGTGCGTGCTCCGTTGCTGGGCACCTTCTATTCGGCGCCCAAGCCCGGTGAGCCTTCGTTCGTCAAGCCCGGCGACCGCGTCGAGGCCGACACCGTCGTCTGTATTATCGAGGTCATGAAGCTGATGAACTCCGTCACTGCCGGCGTGGCGGGGATCGTCGCGGCGGTCCATGTTCGCGACGGCGCACTGGTGGAGTTCGATCAACCCCTCTTCACGATCGCGGAGGCGTCATGACCGCGTCCCGCCGTATCTATATCGCCAATCGGGGCGAGATCGCGCTGCGCATCGTCGAGGCCTGCGAGCGGCTGGGATACGAATCCGTGCTGGGGGTCTCCTCCGCCGACAGGGAGACGCTGGCCGCCAAGCGTGCGACACGAACTGTCGTGCTCGGCGAGCCTCGATCGACCGAAAGCTACCTGAATCAGAACGCGGTGATCCACGCCGCCCTGTCGAGCGGGTGCGACGCCGTGCATCCGGGCTATGGCTTTCTTTCGGAGAAGGCCACCTTCGCCCGCGCCTGTGCCGAGGAGGGATTGATCTTCATCGGCGCCACGCCCGAGCAACTGGAGACGCTGGGCGACAAGCTGTCGGCCCGCGCCTTCGCCGAGAGCGTAGGCGTGCCTGTATCCCCGGGGGGGGCGACCGAAACGCTCGATGAGGCACTGGCGCTGGCCGCAGGCATCGGCTTTCCGATCCTCGTCAAGGCCGCCAACGGTGGTGGCGGGCGTGGCATGAAGCTCGTCACCGCCATGGACGAGCTTGCCTCCGCCTGGCAGGTCGCCTCGTCCGAAGCAGCGGCCGCATTCGGTGACGGTACAGTCTTTCTCGAACGCTTCGTCCGCGCGGCAAAGCATATAGAGGTGCAGATCCTCGGCGACGCGCATGGTCATTGCGTTCATCTCGGGGAGCGGGAATGCACGCTGCAATTCCGCTACCAGAAGATATTGGAAGAGGCCCCCTCGACGGCGCTCCATCCGGACGACCGTAAGCGCCTGCATGACTATGCTCTGCAGATTGGACGCGGGTTGAGCTATCAGGGCCTCGGCACGGTGGAGTTTCTCTACGACGTCGAAACACGCGACATCTGCTTTCTGGAGGTCAATCCGCGTGTTCAGGTCGAGCATCCGGTGACTGAGGCGGTGACCGGCGTCGATCTTGTGCGCGAGCAGATTCTGGTGGCTTTCGGCGGTGAACTACCCTTCACGCAGGCGGATATTCGGCTGCAGGGCCACGCGATCGAGCTGCGCCTCACCGCGCAGGACCCGCAACAGGGTCTGCGCCCGACACCCGGACGGTTGACGAGATGGAGGCCCGCGCCGATTGGGGGCGTGCGTGTCGATAGCCACCTCTACGAAGGTTATCTTTTCCCGCCCTATTACGATGCGCTCATGGCCAAGCTTGTCGCCACGGGCGCCGACCGGGCCGGCGCGCTGGCGCTAGCTGCTCGTGCGATCGGCCGGCTTGAGGTCGAAGGCCCCATCACCAACCGCACCCTTCTTGCCCGCCTGCTGGAACACCCCGACGTGGTAGCCAACAGGATCACGACGCGCTGGCTTGAGGAAGAATTCGCCGAAGGAAGGTTGCCATGACCGACGTGAAACTGATCGACGTATCGCTGCGTGATGGCAACCAGAGCGTCTGGGGCGCGACCGGCGTGACCGACCGCACCATCCGCGAGGTTATGCCCTTGCTCGATGTCTGTGGCTATGAGGCGATCGAGCTTTTGACCAGCACGATCATCGCCGTCGCCGTCCGCTACCACAAGCAGGACCCCTTTGCGCGCCTCGACATGGCACGGCGGCTGGCGCCGAGCGCGAAGCTTGGATTCCTGACGACCGGGCGGCGGTTCATCAGCTTCGGCCAGACACCAAAGGCGGTCCTACAGCTTGCCTATGACCTGCTGCGGCGCCACGGCGTGACGCGCATGTGGGTGGTCGACCCGATGTCCGACATGGCCTCGACCCGGGAAAACGCCCACATGGCCAAGCGGGCCGGGTTCGACGAGGTGGTCGCGGGCATCTGCTTCACCCTCAGCCCGGTCCACACCGACGCCTTCTATGCGCAAAAGATCGCCGAGTTGGACGACTGCGCCGATATCGACTCGATCTATCTGAAGGACCCCTCTGGGCTGCTCACGCCGGAGCGGCTGCGATGCCTTGTCCCGAAACTGCGCGCGAATCTCAGGCGCCTGAAGATCGATGAGATCCACACGCACTGCAACACCGGCCTTGCGCCGCTCACCCTACTGTCGGCCGCCGATCTCGGCATGACCAGGTTGCATTGCGCCCTGCCGCCGGTGGCGAACGGCAGCTCCCACAGCAACGCCCTGCAACTGGTCCGAAATCTTCAGGCGCGGGGCCATTCCGTGTCGGTCGATCTGGCCGCGATGCAGGCGGCCTCGGACCGGCTGCGTCGTGAGGCGCGCTTGCATAATCTGCCGGAAGCCGCCCCCGTCGAATATGACGAGGATTTCTATCGCCATACGCTTGCCGGCGGCGTGCTGACCACGACGCGCCGGCAGCTTGCCGAGATGGGCCGCCCCGAGCTTGCCGCCAGGATCACCGAGGAGGCCGTCAGGGTCCGAGAGGACCTCGGCTGGCCGATCGTGGTGACGCCGTTCGCCCAATATATCGTGGCGCAGGCGGCGATGAACCTTGTGACGAGTGAGCGCTACTCCCGCCTGTCGGACGAGGTGATCGACCTCCTTCTCGGTGAATTCGGTCCGATGCCCGGCGTCGTGAACCAGGACATTCTCGACCGTGCGATGGAGAGCCCCCGTGCCCGCCAGCGGCAGGGCGTCGTTCGCGAGGAGCCGACGCTGGAGGAAATCCGCGCCCGCTTCGGCGTCGGCCTGTCCGACGAAGACCTGCTTTTGCGAGCCGTTATGCCGGCTGAACAGGTCGACACGATGGTCGCGCGTCGTGGGCGTGCCGACGGCGGCCTGTCGGCGCTGCTTGATGAACTCTCGGGGCAGGACAAATCGTGGTCGGTCAGCCTGCGGACGGGAAACGGCGCCCTGTCGCTGGCGGGTACGACGGGAGATGCGGCATGAACTGGCACAATGAGCCGGAAATGACGCGCCGGGTGGCCGAGGCCGCCGGCTGGGTTCTGGACGTTGACGGGTGCATCGTGCGTACCGCGAAGGCCGGCGGCGCGGGCGGCGTGCCGATCGAAGGCGCCGCAGAGCTTCTGGACTGGTTGCACGCGACCGGAAAGCAGATCGTCGTCTGCACCAATGCCTCGCAGCGTCCGGTGTCGCATTATGCGACGCATCTACGCGACATCGGGTTGAAGGTTGCGGATGCGGACATGATCACGGCCGCCACCGCCGCAGCCGGCCACATTCGCGCGGTGCATGGTGAAGGCCCGGTCGTGGTGCTGGGCGAGGACGGCCTGTTCGAGGCGCTGGCCGATGCCGGCGTACGGATCGCCGCGCTCGGCGAAACCCCGGCGGCCGTCGTAGTCGGCGCGGCCGACACTTATGCCAGCCGCGACATCAATGCCGCCTGCCTCGCCATCGCCGATCACGGCGCTGCATTCTACCTGACGGTGGATACGCCGTGGTTCCATGGCGGGGCGGGTCGATCTGTCTCCAGCTCCACGGCCGTCGGCCGGGCGGTGCAGGGTATCACCGGCGTCGAGCCGATCGTCTGCGGCAAGCCCTCGACCGCCCTGGCGGGGGTCCTGCGCGCCCGGCTAGGCGAGCCGGAGCGCGACATCGTGATCATGGGCGACATGGCCTCGATCGAGGTGCGGATGGCCCGCGAGATGGGCGCGCTCGGCGTACTCGTCCTGTCGGGAGGGACGGCGGCGGAGGACCTGCCGGACCTGCCCGAAACTGACCGGCCCCATCTAGTGGCCGAGAATGCGGCGGCGCTGCTGCGCGCGCTGACCACAAAGTGAATTTCCTACGGAGGAGTAAGGCATGACCAAACAACGCTTTGATTTCTTTCATGAGGCAGCGCCGCCGAAGGGGGCGGAGGGATGGGAGCGAATGTATCCCTACTACCTCACGCCCCAGGCTGAGGGGCGCGACGCCGAGGACAGCCGCTTCTGGTTCGCGGACTCGATGCACTGGTCGCGGGCCGTGCACCCTTTCGACAGCATCGGCGCGGAGGCCGTCTATCTCGGCGTCGGCGTCAACAGCACGCGCTCCATCGCACTGCCCACGTCTCTCGGGCTGGACGTGCGGGTGGTGAGCGGGCTGGTTTATATCTGCCCGCTGCCCGTCACCGATCCCACCGAGATCGGCAGGCGCGCCGCCCTCTTCGGCGATCGCGCGGGCTTCTACTTCCAGAACTGGCATGATCTCTACGCCCGGTGGAAGGAAAAGATGCTGGCCTCCATTGCGGTGATGAAGGGCCTTGATTTCCATCCCTTCCCGGAATTCGAGCCTGAGGAGGTCGTTAAGAAGGGATGGGGCAAGTCGGCAAGCTGGCAGGTAATCGAGAACTATCGCCGCCTCGTCGATGAATTCTTCCTGGTATGGCAGTATCATTTCGAGATGCTCGGCCTCGGCTACGGCGCCTACATGGTCTTCTTCCAGTTCTGCAAGGAAGCTTTTCCCGAGATCGAGGACCAAACCGTTGCCCGCATGGTGGCCGGTATCAACGGCATCATGTTCCGCCCCGATGAAGAGCTCCGCCGCCTTGCCAAGATCGGTGTCGCAGCGGGTCTGGGGGTTGTGCTGACGAAAGAGGCGACGCCGGAGGCAATCTTCGCCGAACTAGCAACGTCGGAGGCTGGCCGGGCATGGCATGCTGATTTCGAGGCGACCCGCGAGCCCTGGTTCAACTATTTTTCCGAATACGGCTTCCTACACGACCAGAAGACCTGGAACGACGATCTGTCGATCCCGCTCCAGGGGATCGCCCGCTATGCCGGGCGGTTGATGGCCGGCGAGAACGTCGACCGTCCGTTCGAACAGCTCGCTGCCGAGCAGGAGGAACTAGCGAGCGAATATCGCGCGCTGCTCAATCCGGCGGAGGCACAGCGTTTCGACGACGCGCTCAACCTGTCGCGCGCCGTGTTTCCCTATATCGAGGAGCACAATATCTATGTCGAGCACTGGACCCATGCGGTCTTCTGGAAAAAGGTGCGTGAGTTGTCGCGGATGATGGTCGCGATCGGCTTCTTCAAGGACGAGGAAGACCTATACTACCTCAACCGCTTCGAGCTCGACCAAGCCTTGGCCGATGCGTTCCAGAGCTGGGCCATCGGCGTTCCGCCGCGCGGGGCCGCGATGTGGCAGGGCGAGATCGCCAAGCGCCGCGACATCGTGGCAGCCCTTCGCTCGGTCTCGATTACGCCCGCCTACGGCATTCCGCCGAAGGAGGTGAACGATCCGTTCGCGGTGATGAATTACGGGGTGACGACCGAACGGGTTGCCGAATGGCTGGGTGCGACTGTTGCGGACGGCTCAACGTTCAAGGGCATTCCCGCATCGCCCGGCGTCGCCGAGGGACCCGTCCGCATCATTCGTCATGAGGACGAGATCGCGCAGCTGCTGCCCGGCGAAATCCTCGTCGCCCCCATCACCGCGCCGTCTTGGGCCTCGGCCTTCTCGGTCGTGTCGGGCGTCGTCACCGATATCGGCGGTATGATGAGCCATGCGGCCATCGTCTGCCGCGAATACGGAATGCCCGCCGTTGTTTCGACCGGATATGCGTCCGCTCGGCTCAAGACTGGCCAACGTGTCCGCATCGACGGCCGCACCGGCGTCGTGGAAGTGTTGTGAGGTCCGACCATGTTCACTATCCCATTTGACGAAGCGGCCAGCCTGGAAACCAGGCTGGTGGGCGGCAAGGCGCTCGGCCTTGCCCAGATGACCCAGTCGGGCCTGCCCGTTGCGCCGGGCTTCACGGTTTCGACCGCGGCCTATCACCAGCATCTGGAGGATAGAGGCATTCGCGATAGAATCCTCGATCTCCTCGCGAGTGCCGACCGGGAGAGCGTCGAGGGCCTGGAAGCGGCCGCAGCGCAAATCCGCGCCTGGTTTGACGACGGAGAGTTCCCTGCGTCGATCCGCACGGATATCGCCCGCGCTTATGACGAGCTCTGCGCCCGGGCTAGCACCGCCGATATCTCCGTCGCCGTGCGATCGAGTGCGACGGCCGAGGACGCCGCGGGAGCGAGCTTCGCCGGCGAATACGACACATTCGTCGGTATGCGGGGCATCGATGAGGTTGCTCTCTACGTCCGGCGCTGCTGGGCGAGCGCCTATACCGCCCGTTCTATGGCCTATGCTTGGAAGAACGGCATTCAGCCGACTGAGGTGGAGATGGCGGTCGTCGTGCAAAAGACCGTCAACGCGCGGTCGGCCGGCGTGATGTTCACGCTCAGCCCGCTTTCGGGCGATCGATCACGGATCGTGATCGAAGCGGCTTATGGCCTTGGTCTATCGGTCGTGGGCGGCGAGGTGACGCCTGATCGCTATGTTGTCGGTAAGGTCGGGCTCGGGCTCGTAGAACAGGTTCTGGGCGAGAAGGCGATCGAATACATTGATGGCACCACGACGGCCGAGGTTTCGGCTGAACGGCGCGCCGCCTTCTGTCTATCCGAGGAGGAGGCCGTCGCCCTTGCTCGCCTGGGCAAATCGCTGGAGCGCCAGCATGGTCATCCGGTCGATGTTGAATTCGCCATCGACCGCGACCTACCGGCGGGCGCTAACCTGATCCTGCTGCAATGCCGTCCCGAAACCTATTGGTCGGGCCGGCATTCCGCAGTATCGGCCGCGCCGATCGTCGATGCCGCACAGGCGGTTCTCGCTAATACGCTGCGCCACGTCCGCAAGTGAGGAAGAAAAAAGTGAGCAAGTCCAACAAGGTCATCGTCACGGTCGCTCCGACGGGTGGCATGGCGAAGAAATCGCAGAACCCGAATCTGCCAACGCAGCCGGCTGAAATTGCTGCTTGCGTCAAGCGTTGCGCCGATGAGGGAGCCAGCATTGTTGCCGTGCATGCACGCCGGCCGGATGATCAGGCGACGTGCGACGCCGCGATCTACCGCGACATCAACGCCCGCATCCGCGCCGTTTCGGATATCGTCATTAATAACTCAACCGGCGGCGGAATCGATGGCGACATGACGCGCGAAATCGAACCCGGTCTGCATGAGATCATATTCGCAGAGCGGATGAAGGGCCTTGATGCGCGAGCCGAGACGGCGACATTCGATGCCCACACTGTCCTAGCATCATTCGGCGGGCGCGAGATTCTAGTCAACACGTCTCCGCAGCGCTGCGACCGCATGGCGGCGCGCTTCGTCGAGACTGGTATCAAGCCAGAGTGGGAGTGCTTCTGCTTGCCTCACCTGCTGCAGGATCCGCTTCGTTTGATCAATGGCGGTTTTGACAAGCCGCCCTATTGGATTAACTTCGTTCTGGGTGGTGAGCGTGGTTTCCAGAATGCTTCGCCTTACACACCAGAAATCCTTGATCATCTGGTTGCACACCTGCCGAAGGGCGCGCTCTTTTGCGTGTCGGGTATCGGTCGGGCACAGTTTCCCGCTACGACCCATGCGGTTCTGGCGGGAGGGCATGTGCGGGTCGGCCTAGAGGACAACCTCTACATAGGCCCCGGTGAGCTTGCGACGAACGAGCAGCTCGTAGCGAAAATGGTCCGCATCATCCGTGAACTTGGGTACGAGCCTGCTACGCCGGCTGAGGCGCGCGAGATGCTGGATCTACCTCAACTGGGAGTATGATCGTGGCTCTGGTGGAACATGTCGTGGACGTTTCTTTCGGTGATTGCGATCCTGCGGGAATCGTCTTCTATCCGAACTATTTCCGGTGGATGGACGCGACCTTCCACCGGTTCTTATCCGAGCGGGCGGGTGGCCATACTCGCCTTTGCGGGCAACTTGGCGCGAAGGGGATCGGGTTGATGGAGGCGACCCTCAGCTTCCGTTTACCTGTGACCGAAGGTGAGCGCATCATCTTCCGTGCGGCTGGTATCGATTGGGGCGGCCGTAGTATGACGGTGCGATACGAGGTGGATTTTGATGGGAAGCGCGTGCTCGAAGGTCGTGAAACGCGCGGCGTGTTTGTTCTGCGCGAAGGGCGAATGGTTGCTGTAGATGTGAGAGATCTGCAACTGGCCCTCGCGCTATGAATGCCCGAGACATGACCGAGAATCTGCCCATTTCTTTGATGCCGCCAAATGATCCGATCGCTTCATGCTATCGTCATTATGGGATCAGCGAAACCGGGAGCAGCTGAAGTGAGGTAGCCGTACTTGCACCTTTCAGTGCATACGGCCCTCTCAAGCTTGGCCCATGGCCATTGCAACATCATGATAGTTCGGCGTGACGGTGCTGCGGTTTTCGATCCGGAAGATGTATGGGTTTTCCTCCGGATTACGCCTTGGGGCAGCGCTTCTCGAATTTTTGGTGAGTGATCACGGGCATCGGCCGAGGTTCCATCGAAGACGATGCGGATGTCTTCATAGTCCGGCATCCGGGTCAGGCTGCCGATGCCCTCGGTGCTGGTGGCGACGCCCATCCGGGCCGCCCGCGCCAGCCCGTCGGAGACCGGATCAACGCCGATCATCGCGGCCATCTTCAGCACGCCCTGACGGTGCCGATATTGCCCGAGCCGATGATCGCGCAGGAAATCCGCTCCATCCCTTATTCCTTCTCCCCGAAGCGGAACGCCGCTTCGCCAAAGCCTGCGATCCGCGCCTCATACCGTGTGCCGGGCGTGGCCGTGATCATCGGGCCAAGCGCGCCCGACAAAACCACATCGCCCTCGCCCAGCGGCCGCCCGGCGCGGGCCATGCAGCGCGCCAGCCACAGCATCGCGTTCAGCGGCGAGCCGAGGCAGGCCGCGCCGCGCCCCTCCGACAGGGTGCCGTCGCTGCCCTCCATCCGCATGGCGCATCCGGTCAGGTCCAGATCGGTCAGGCGGCGCGGCGAGGGGCCGAGGGTGAAGAATGCCGAAGAGCCGTTGTCGGCGACCGTATCCACGAAGCGGATGTCCCAGTTCGCGATGCGGCTGCCGACGATCTCGATGGCGGGGAGGGCATATTCGATGGCGCGGACCACCTCTGCCCCGCTCGTCTGCGGATCGGGCAGGGTGCGGTTCAGAACGAAGGCAATCTCGGCCTCGGCCTTGAATTGCGCGCCCTCGCTCCAGGGCAAGGTGCCGTCGTGCATCACCTCCATATCGGCAAACAACATGCCGTAGTCTGGCTGGTTCACGCCCAGTTGGCGCTGCACCGCAGGGTTGGTCAGGCCGATCTTGCGCCCGACGAGACGCCCGCCCGCCCGCAGGCGATGCACGGTGTTGATGTCCTGCACGCGATAGGCGTCTTCGGCCGAAGCGATCCGGTCGCGTAGGGGGGCGATGGTCTGGCCCGCCGCTTCGGCCTCGCGCAGGCTGGCGGCGATTGCGTCAAGTGTCATGGTAGTGTTCCTGTCAGGGCCATGCGGGAGAAAAGATCCCGGGAGGCGTTGTCGATATCGGCGGCGGCTGCGGTCGTGGCGATGAAGCGGTCGGGGCGGATGACGACGACCGATCCCTGCCGTGCGCCGTGGCGGCGAAGCCAGCGGTACAGGCTGTCGCGCGGGTCTTCGAGTTCGGTCGTCGCCATAGTCTTGCCGGGCACCTCGCGGATCGACTGCGGCCGCCCGCCTGCGGGCCAGAGCGTCAGGCTGCGAAGGCCCAGTCCCTCCCACCGCTCCCTGATGTCGGGGGCAAGATAGGCCAGCGGGTCGCAACCCAGCCCCATCAGCGCGAACCCCGGCCCGAGGTGGTCGTCCAGTGGAGCAAGCCTGCCCCGGAAATCGCGCAGCTCCGGCTGCGGGATCAACCGCCCGGCCGCCCGCGCCAGACCGCGCCGGGGCAGTCCGGCCCAGCGTGCCGCACGGATCACCGGCTTGGGCTTGAAGCCCGCACGGCGCAACCAGCCCGACAGAACCGGCGTCACCAGCGCCAGCCGCACCGCCGCATTCCGGCAGATCGCAAGCCAGGGTTTCGATACCGATACGAAGCGCATCATCTGCACCGAGACGAAGATCATGGCCTGCACATGCGGCCGCCGCTCGGCCTGATAGCTGTCGAGCAGCCGGTCCGTCGCGCGGCCATTGCAGGCCAAGTCCAGCTTCCACGCCAGATTGGCCGCATCGCGCAGGCCCGCGCTCATCCCCTGTCCCATGAATTGCGGGGTCATATGGGCGGCATCGCCGGCCAGCAGGACCCGCCCCTTGCGCCACTGGGCTGCGTTTAGCGCATTGAATGTATAGACCAGCGAACGCAGGATCTCGGCCCGGCCGGGGTCGATGAAGCGCGACAGGAGTTCGCGGATCTTCTCGGGGTGCTCCATCTCGGCGGCGTCCTGATCGCGCCGGAGCAGGAATTCGAAACGGTGATGCCCGCCCGGTTGCGGGCAGCAGACGACGGGCTGCGCCGGATCGCAGACAAAGCCGAAATAGGGCAGGTGGCGCAGCGTCTCGTCGGCGTCCTGAACCTTCAGGTCGAGGACCAGCCAGCGTTCGGGATAGCTCGCCCCCGCCATCTCGATGCCAAGCGCCTTGCGGGTGGCCGACCGTCCGCCGTCGCAGGCGATCAGCCAGTCGGCGCGCAGCGACACCGCCTCCCCTCCGCCGGTCGGCTGGTGAGTGATCGTGACGCCGGCATCGTCCTGCGCGAACCCCGTGACCTCGCGCCCGCGCATCAGCGTCACGCCGGGCTGCGGGGCCAGCAGGGCCTCCATCTTCGTCTCCAGCCATGGCTGGTAGAGGAAGTTCATCACCGGCCAGTGGTTCGGCCGCTCGTTCTGGCGGTATTGCGCCAGCACCCGGCCATCGGGCAGCACCCATTGCGCGGCGCTGTCGTGGATCATGTCGGCCATCAGATCCCCGGCGATGCCCGCCATCTGGAAGATGCGCAGGCATTCGTCGTCGGTATAGACCGCGCGGGCGCGGCCATAGAACGCATGGTCCCGCTCCAGAACCGTGACCGTCAACCCTCGTCTTGCCAAAAGATGCGCCAGCATCAGCCCGGTGGGGCCAAGGCCGATGATGGCGATCTGCGGCTCAGAACGGGCGGTATTCATGGCGGAAGAACGAGGCAACGCCGGTGCGGAACTGCCGCAGGTCATCGGCCCACGTGTGATCCACCGGTTTGTGTCCCCAGACCGAAATGCCCTGATGGACGGCATTCGGATCCCAGCTTTCCTCATCGACGATCAGCGGATTCCAGCCGATCTCGAACTCGAAGCCCGAGGGGGTGTAGACGTAGAAGGAAATCTCGCGGTCGTTGGTGTGCTGTCCCACCGACATGGCGATCTTGTAGCCCATCTTGCGGCAGCGCTCATAGGCGCGGCTCAGGTCTTCAAGCTCCGAGACCTGGAAGGCCATATGCTGGATGCGCGAGGGGATCGGGTCCAGCTTCAGCCCCTTGGTCCGGGCCACGGCGATGGAATGGTGGCGTTCGTTCATCCGCAGGAAGGTGATGAGCAGATTGATCCCTGAAATCTTCTCTTCGATCCGGTCGGACAGGCGCGCATCGAAGATCTCCTGCCAGAAGGCCAGCATCTCGTCGGGCGCTTTTGAGGTAATGGCGACATGGCAAAGCCCCGCCTCGCCGGTGAGGAAGCCCGCGAACTTCATCTTCAGCGGCGCGGGGGTCGTCTCGGCCGTCTCGAAGAGTTCGATCTGCTGGCGCTTGGGGCCGGAGAAGGACCAGAACTGTGGCACGCCACGGATCGCGGCCTCGCCCCCGGCCTGTTCGGTGATGGCCACACCGCGCCCGCGCAGCCGCTGCAGGATCTCGTCCAGCGCGGCGCGGCTGGTGACCTCGAGGCCAAGGGCCGCGTAGTCCTCGGTTTCGCCCTTGCGGACGATCACCCGGCGCGCCCAGTCGTCGACGCGGAAGGTCACGAGCTCTGGTGAGTGCACATCCATGTGCAGCCCGATCGCCTCGGCGCCGAAACGTTTCCAGTTGTCCATGTCGCGGGTGGTGACAACGGCATAGCCAGTGCGCACATGGCCGAATACGGTCTCAGTCGTCATCTCTCAGGTTCCTTCGACATGGCCAGACAGGCGGGTGATCAGGGCATCGGGATCGGAGGGCGGGGCCTTGCCGCGCCAGGCGACATGCTGGTCGCGGCGGGCGATGATCAGCGGATGGGTATAGGCGGGATGGCCGGGGTGCGGCGCATCGACGAGCTTCAGCGGCATGCCCCGGCGCGCGGCCGAGGCGATCAGCGGGTCGGTATCCAGCATCGGGTCGAAGCGGAACAGCGTATAGACCGGCCCCAGCAGGTCCTGCACCGGCGTGGCTCCGATCAGCACATGCGCAAGGCGGCATCCCGGCACAGTCGAGGGGGTATGGCCTGCCATCGTATAGGCCGGCGCCTTGCCGTCGGCGGCAATGATCGGCGAATTCTCGTAGTAGTAGCCGAAGTTCAGCCCCTCGGGTAGGAACTGCGCGCGGTTGATCGGCCCGATGCGGCGGCCCATCACCTTGCGCATGACCATGCCGAGAGGGTTCCAGCGCGAGGAGAACACCTCGGGCACCGGCCTGCCGCCGAGCGCATCCACCATGTCGAGCATCGACTGCATCGCATGGCGCGAGACCTGTTCGGTGATCGGATGCCGCTCGGCCTGATAGGCGTCGCGCATCGCGGGACCCGCCCAGCCCTCCAGCAGGTTGCAGATCACCCAGGCCGCATTCATCCCGTCGGCGATCCCGGCATTCATGCCGTAGCCGGCGAAGGGCACCCACAGATGCGCCGCATCCCCGGCGACGAAGATCCGCCCGTCCTGTATCCGCTCGGCGACCATGCGCCGGGCGATCCAGTCTTCGTGGTTCAGTACCTCGTATTGGAACGAGCGGTCGACACCCAGCAGCGCACGGATCGAGTCGTCGAAGTCGACCGTCTCGAAATCGGCGACGCCATGGGGGAGCGCCCGGTGCAGAAGCCAGGTGTCCCGCCCGTCGATGGCGACAAGGATGCCGCGCACCCTGTCGTTGACGACCCAGGTCATCCAGCCGGGCCGCCGGTTCCCCCAAAGCGCGCGCATTCCCGGCGCCCGCACGAGGGTCGATCGGGATCGGGCGATTTCCGCATCCCCCATCAGCCGGGTGCCGATGGCATGGCGGGTCAGCGACCGCCCGCCGTCCGCGCCAAGGAGATAGGGCGCGCGCAGACGGCGTAGGCCGCCATCGGGAAAGCGCGCGGTGACGGTGACGCCCTCGGCGTCCTGCGCCACCTCGGTCGCTTCGGTCCGGTAATGGGCGGTCACGCCGGGAGTGGTCTGCATCGCCTGTTTCAGGATCGGCTCCAGATAGATCTGGCTCAGCCGGACCATGGGTTCGGGGCTGGGCCAGTCGCTGTCGGGAAAGCGCGGCTCGCCGCGTTCTCGGCGCGAGGGCAGCTCCAGGCGATCGAATTCTGGCCCCGTCACCGAGGTGGCGGTGACCACATCTGTAGGGAAGTCATCGGGAAGCCCGAGGGCGGCCACCTGATCGGCAATGCCGAAGCCGCGGAACACCTCCATGCTGCGGGCGGCGACGGTGTTGCATTTCGCGCCTGCCGGATCCTCGACCTCGCGCTTTTCCAGGACGATCACGCGTCTGCCGCGGCGGCCGGCCTCGATCGCTGCGCACATGCCCACCGGACCTGCGCCCAGCACGATCAGATCTGTGTCAAAGCTCATTTGTTTTCCGCCTTCAGAAAAGCCGCGGTGACCGCATTGAATTCATCGGCGCGTTCCCACTGCACCCAATGTCCGGTGCCCGCGAACAGATAGGCGGAGCAATTCGGCAGGTTCTTCTGCAGCCAGAGGGCGCCGGAGGGTCTATTGACCAGATCGACTGCGCCCCAAAGCACCAGAACCGGGTGGGGCAGCTCGCGCAGCCGTGTGTCGCGGGTGAGGTCCATCTTCCACATGGCCCGCGGGCCCGGCGGGCGGGTCAGCGGCGGATTGGCCACGACCTCGCGCCGGATCGAATCCTGATAACGCGCGTCAATCAGCGCATCGTCGACCACAATCCCAGGGGCGACCAAATAGTTGCGGATGAAATCTTCGATCTTTTCGCGGGTCGGACCCTCACCCTTGTAGTAATCCAAAAGCCGGTTCAGCCCCTTGGTGGGCAGCCTCCGCGTCGTGCCGATGCCGCCCGGACCCATCAGCACCAGGCGGTCGACCCGTTCAGCGCTTTCCAGCGCCAACCGCAGCGCCGCCGCCCCGCCCAGCGAGTTGCCGGCGAAGTGGGCGCGCGCGATGCCCATCGTGTCGAGAAGGCCGCGCAACGCGCCTGCCAGATCGCCGAAGCTGTCGCGCTTGTCGATCCCCTTCGAGGACCGGCCATAGCCCGGCATATCCGGCACGATCACCCGGAAATCCTGTGCGAGCGCGGCAATGTTCCGGGCGAAGTTCGATTGGCCAGAGGCTCCCGGTCCTCCGCCGTGCAGCATCACGAGCGCCGGGCCGTCACCCATCTCGGCAACAAAAATATCGCGGTGTCCCACGCGCAGCGTTGCTTCGTGCATCTTCGGTGTTTGTAGCATGGCAGGTTCTCCGATATATAAAATGACACAACTGTCATTATGATGCAAGTGTCATTTCAAATTGCTGCGATGCCCTGTAAAGTGCCGTTCATGAAGAAGTCAGACGCCACGCCCGATCACCGCAGCCGAACCGCTGAGCGCCGTCGCGACGCAATGCGCCGCCGCCTTGTGGAAAGCGCGATGGCGGTGTTTGCGGAAAAGGGGGCAGAGGCGGCGGTGATCGACGACGTGATCCGTGCTGCGGATGTTTCGCGCGGAACCTTCTACAAATACTTCTCCTCGACGCGTGACCTGTCAGTCGCGATCAGCCAGGAATTGGCCGATGAACTGGCGGGTTATGTCGAACAGGTGGTGCTTGCCATTCCGGACCCGGCGAGAAGGGTGGCGTTCGGATTACGACTCTTCATCGAGACAGCTCGAGCGTTTCCACTGTTCGCGGGCTTCATCCGCGCCACAGGGCTCGAAGCGACCGGGCCTGCATCGCTGATCAACGACTACCTGCCGCGGCATCTGTCCGAAGGAGCGGCGCAGGGCCGCTTCGTCGATGAACCTGTCGAAGTGCTGCTGGACCTAATTGTCGGGGCGGTATTGCTGTGCGTGCTGCGTCAGGTCGAGCACCCGATCGGCACGGCGCATGTGCGCCAGGTCGTCGCCTCAATCCTGCGCGGCCTCGGCCTGCCTGCCGATGAGGCCTGGAAAATTGCAGATATCGACGTGCCGCCACTAGCACTGCCCGCCGACAGCCTCCTCATGCGCGCCCATTTGCGGCTATCGTCTTTGCAAGGCAGGCTTTGAAATCTGGAATTTTGCCTCGAGCAACGTCCGGGGCGCCGAGATTCGCAACCAACATAAAACGCTCGGTTAGAAGCCTATCTCACGGCATGCTCGAAGTGATCAACAATCAAAGTGCACCCGCTTGGTGCGTTAAGGATCGTGGCGGAAGCGGAAATGATTTCTGATTTAAACCGTCAAAGACGGCAAAGCTGCTTTTGATGAATGACAGTTTTGCGCCCCCATTCCGGCCATTGAGTTTATCCGTTACAAGCCCCGTAAGCTGTCGTTCATAGGACCGTCCGACGCCACACGCGGCCCGGAGCGGTTCAACTGGCCCCAGTCATCCTTACTATGGTGCTGGGACACCAGCGGAGACTCTTTGAACATTCACAACGGTAAAATTTCTGATCAGCTTCAATTCTTCAAAGCAATGGCTTGCCGTTCACGCGGTCAGATACAGATTTGCAACATCAAGGATCCCAACCAGAACATCAACCGCTTGCCGTCGCGGACGGCAATGGATCGGCCTGCCCTAACATATGATTGCGGGCATCTGTTTGGCGCTGAGACGATTGTGATGGGGAAGACTAGGTGGCCTCCAAGACTATCGATTGCACGATAGTACCCGTGAACCGCAAGCATTAGGTTTACTTCCCCAGCGCTGCGGTCTTGAAAAACTGGGTGTAAGAGTCTTCGAGCGCATCCTCGGCCTGAAATGCGGGCGCTTTGCCCTCGAAATGCAGCAGGGTGAGTTCGAAATCGTACTTGTCAGTCCGCATGCACATCTCGATAACTGGCTCGGGAAACCATATACCGGCGTTCTGTCGAATGCCTTCCAAGGACTCGTTACCGTATGCCTTCCGTGCTGCAAGAGCGGCCGTAGGTAGTTCGAATAGTTCGCTCTTCGTCCTGAGGAAGCGCCCAGACTTGAACGCGGCTTCGCTCGACTTCGCCCAGAGAGCAAATCCATCGACGGAGGCGATCACCATGGCCCTTGTGGTCGTATATTCCAACCATCGCAGCGTTGCTGCCGTCAAGGACACGCCATACCGTTCCGCGGCCTCGCCAAGGCGGGTGAACCCTGCGAGATTGTCCGAAGGGATGAACCGCCTGAAGTCGTCGAGCGGCATGAGAAGATTGGCGGCGAACTCGTTCGCCTCCTTCTCTATATCTCTGCCAACGCCGTGTTCGACGGCGTCCTTGGTGCAGTAGAACCCGCCGTCAAAATCCGGATCGTCATCGACCAGGTTGCGATGAAGGACGAAGTGGCCAAGCTCATGCGCGATGGTATAGGCCCGGCGACCTGCGCTCTGCTTCCGATCATACATGATGGCCCAGCGCCGGGGCTTCGTCTCGCCTGGCACGAGGGCCCCTTCGCAGCCGGGAAGATCGTCGGCGGCGATCCTTTCGATATAACTGTCGGGTGCAACCTGTTTCGTGTACTCGAGTGCAAGCTCGCTTACGTTCACAGGTCCCTTGTAGAACCTGTCCTTTCCGAGAACGGTGTTCAGCACCAGGGAGATATCGTTGGCAGCTCTCCGGGGTGACCTGATCATTCGCCGTTCTTTCCTCCAAGGAGCTTCGCCATCGCGCGGATCTTCTGGCGGGTGTCGTCCGGCATCCGGCTGTATTCCCGGAAGAAGGCCTTGTCCTCGGCGTCGGCCAGGGTGACCTCCTCGCGTCCGATCAGATAGTCTGTGGTGACTCCCAGGACGGCGGCAATGTCGGCGAGCTTCTCCGCGCTAGGACGTGGTGGATCCTTGTTCTCCAGCTCCCATATGTAGCTCTTCGAACAGCCGGTTGCGGTCGCAAGCTGATCGAGCGTCAAGCCTTTGGCTGTGCGTAGCTCTTTGATTCTCTTGCCGAAAGTGGGTTGTGACATGACGGAACCGTTCGTTGGTTATTTTTGTTCGGTGTAGAAGTATAATATGGCCCTTGACTCCGGAAGGCAACATCCTCATTTTGTTCGGAGTAGCGATAATTTGACTTAAATTAAAGCGAACCAGAGGGGAGCCAGCATGCGTGTGAACATGGTGAAGTCGATCAAACTTTCAGAGGAAATCGAACATGAACGTGAGTGCATTTACTGGGATTGATCCGTTCCTTGATCCGGTCGACCGGATCCTCGCGCAGATCGCCTTCAACATCCAGCTTCCGCCCTCTCTCCACGCGAAGGCGGTCAGCCGCTACGAAGCCGTCCGTCGCCATCTGGAAGCGACCACCTTCTTTGCTGACGGTATCGAGCATTTCTATCCGCAGGGTTCGATGGCAATCGATGCCACCATCTCGACCCGCGGCACCGACGACGAGTACGACATCGACATCATCGCCCAGCTTGCGGGGAAATACCGCCACCTCGGTCCGCTCGGTGTTCTGAAGGCCCTCGAGGCCGCCTTGACCAACTATCCTGTCGAGAAGGTGATCCGCCAGACGCGCTGCGTCACGCTCGTCTATGGTGACAGGATGCACCTCGACGTCAGCGCGGCCTTCCGGGAGAAGGGGACGCCTGAAAGGCGCAGCCAGATCATGCACGCGAAGGGGCCGCATCCGGGACCTGACGACTGCGAGGTTCCGAGCAATGCCTACGGTTTCGCGGAGCACTACAAGTCCCGCACTCCGGTTGAGACTGCTGTCTCAGAGGCCTTCCGCCGCAGGTGGAACGACCACGATCGCCTCCGCGCAGACGCCGAAGTCGACGATGTGCCGGATCAGGCGCCCTTCGTCGTGAAGAACATGGCGACGCTGGCTCTTCAGCTTGTGAAGCGCTACCGGAACATCACCCATGACCGCAAGCGCCGCTCCGGCCGGATGGCCCCTTCGGTGCTTCTCGCGAATTATGCAGCTCGCTCCGCCAGTCCGGGCAGGACGCTGAGCGACGCACTGATCTCGCTCTGCAATCTGCTGATCATCGACATTCGTCGAGCTTCCTCGCTCGGAAGCACGCTGACTGTCGTGAATCCCACCTGGGATCAGGACGAATTCACTGATCGCTGGCCGGAATCCATCGATCAGCAGAACGAGTTCGCCGACGATCTCGCCAACCTGGTCGCTGCGCTCAACCATCTTCGCTCCGGCCGAATGGATCCTGTCGACATTCCTGCGGAACTTCGCCAGCTCTTCGGCGACTACGTGGTGAACGAAGCCATCAGGAAGATCGCCCAGGAGACGGGCGGCGCCGTGAAACAGGCGAGCCAGAGCTACACGAGGGCGGGTGGAATCCTCGTTCCCTCCACGGCCGCGGCCGCGCCCACGCTTATCACCTCGAAGGCTGCTGCTGCACCCGTCGCCGCGAGCCGCCACGACTTCTTCGGGGACGCTGTCTGATGGCGTTCCTTCCATTGACCATCGAGGAGCAGGTCGCAGACATGCGCGCGGCCTGGCCTTCGTTTGCTCATCGTACCTTCGGAAAGGATGCGGTGATCTGGCAGGGCACGCTGAAGCCGCTTACCCGGTCCTATGATGTTCAGATCGCGTACAGCACTGGCATGGTCATTTCCGGACCGGAAGTCAGGATTGTAAGTCCGCGGCTGACACGCCTTCCTGGCAATCCTGAAGGATCGCTTCCCCATGTCTACAACCGTGACCGCGATCCGGTGCTATGTCTTTTCGACCCGGCGCGAGAACAGTGGAGTGGCTGGCTTTTCGTATCGGAGACCATCGTGCCTTGGACGATCGACTGGCTCGCCTGCTACGAATTCTGGCTCATGACCGGGGCCTGGGAGGGCGGCGGTCGCCATCCCCCTTCTACCGGACGACGCATCAATGTGGAGAACTACCCATGAACTACATTCCTCCGCGGCGCTCCGACGGTACGCTCGAGCAAACCCGCGTCAAGCAACCCTGGCCGAAGGATCGGCCGTTTCGAATCCTTTCGCTGGACGGCGGCGGCATCCGTGGTCTTTTCGGCGCCGCCTATCTCGCCGAGATCGAGCGGAAGTACCTCGGTGGCGAAGCCATCGCGAAGCATTTCGACATGGTGGCGGGCACATCGACGGGCGGCATCATCGCACTCGGTCTCGCCACCGGGAAGTCAGCGACCGAAATCTCGAAGATCTACACCGAGCGGGGGGAGTTCATCTTTCCGGAACCGAAGTTCGGGACAGGCCTCTGGCACTGGCTGAAGTCCTTCTTTCGTCCCAAGCATCGCAGAGCCAGCCTGCGGAACGAACTGCTTCGTGTCTTCGGTCACGAGGTGCTGGACTCGGCGACATGCCGTGCCGTCATTCCCTGCTTCGAGGGGAAGTACGGCGAACCCTTCATCTACAAGACCCCGCACCATCCTGACTACAAGAAGGACCGGCATAAGGCGCTGGTCGACATCGCACTTCACACCGCTGCGGCGCCTTCGTATCTGTCTGCGGTCGACAGCCACGGATACCAGATGCTGGACGGAGGCATCTGGGCGAACAACCCAATCATGAACGCCTTGGTGGACGCGCTCGCCTGTTACGATGTCCCCCGCGAGAATATCCGAATTCTTTCGATAGGAACCGGAGAGGAGACCGTCACATTGGCTAAACGACATCTTGAGGGCGGCAAGATCGCATGGGGCGTGTCTTCGACGATCCCGCTTCTTTTTCGGCTAGCCTCTCGCGCTCAGAGCAAGAACGCGCTCGGACAGGCTTACTTGCTTGTTGGCAAGCCCAACGTCCTGCGGGTCGACCTGGACGAGCGAGATGAGCATATGGGTCTCGACGACGTGCGGCGCGCCAGGAAGGAACTGCCGAACATGGCGAGGAGCCAGGCGGAGGCTAACGGGCTGCTCGTGAAGCAGATGTTCCTTGATACCCTTGCCGAACCTTATGTGCGCTGCCTGATCCAATAGTCATGAATCAGGTCGTGGAGTACAAGCTTCGTCTCTTGTGCAAAAGATTCCGACCGTTCTTGACTTGTTCCGGGTGTGGTTTCAAATCAGAGTTTGAGATGTACGGAGCGACCGAATGAGCAATTTGGAGTTACGCGAGTTTCATTCATTCCTTGAAGGATTGATCGAGGAATCTTCCCGAGAACAACGCTTCTCGATCGACCGGATCGTCGGCACGATCCTATCCAGCCATCCCCAACGGCTTGAGAAAATCCAGACCCAGGTCATTGCCTTGGGCTTGCGCGCACTGGTCAGGAACAACTGTCGGGCAAAGGTCAGCTCGATGAACAACGGGCCGGATATGTTCGGCCACTACCATGTGGGGAAACGCGTTGCGGTGCCCTACAAGGATGAGAAAGGCAAGCTGCGCTGGGACCGGAAGCGGCGTACCGAACTTTCTTTCGATGATCTGGATGAGATCATCGCCCGATGGGATGACCGCCCGCCGCACCGATCGCGTGACCGACAGGATTTCGAGGATATTTCGAGGCGGGCGGCACCCTATCGCGGTCAGGCGCGAACGATAGGCCAGGCACTGGAGATGGCGGAGCGAGACGGGCGATAGGCGGCACGTCGCGCGTGTTCGAGCGACAGGAGGGGTCCGGAAGCGGACGCGCCGCTTCGGCAGGTGCTACGTCCTCCTTCCGCGATTGAAACTGTTGAAGGATTCGGCGTGCGCCTCGTCTTTCAGAGGAACACGTATAAGATGCAGCGATCATCTTGATTCGGACTGAACAGCTTGGACATAAGGCAAGACCTCCTGAAGGAGCCTCAACGCGAGAAGGGTGGCAAGCTCGCGGTGGAGCGGTTCGAGTATCAGGCAGCCTGGGGGCTGTCCCGCATACTCCAGCTCTACAAGACCGTTGCCGACTTCGGGATTGCGTTCGAGTTTCACGACGACGTGCTCGAGCTCGACAGCATGAGCAGTCCCACGAAAGTCACGTTCTTCCAGGTGAAGACGCAGAAGACCGGCACATGGACACTTTCCGGCATTTCCGCGTCGCCGGGCGCGAAAGGCAAGACGACGAAGGCAAAGCCCGGCGCCGCGTCGCCGGAGAAGAAGCTGTCCTTCGCTGCGAAGATGTACGACAACTACAAGCGGTTTCCCGGACATACCGACAGGTTGGTCTTCGTTACCAACCAGATGTGCTCGGATCTTGCCGAGGGCCATGACGAGACGAAATTCGACACTGCTGCGGCATCTAAGATCGAATCCTTCAGAAAGCGCCTGAAGGAGCAGGATCCTGACTTCCTCGAAGAGCACTCGAAGCTCTTCCATTTCTGCTGCTCCACCATGAACCTCGTCAGCTTCAGCGACACGATCATGGGCGCCGTCCAGAAGTTCGTCATCGAGCAGACCGGCATGACGGATACCAGCACCTACGCCTTCGCCCTCATGCTTCTTGAAGAGTGCCGCCAGCGGGAGCGCATGGACGTCGATTTCACTACTTTTTCCGGCATGTCCGAATCGTTCGTGACGCGGAAGCTGGTCGATGACCGTCTGGAAGAGTTCAAGAGGAAGCGCACGGAGGCTGTCGACTGGCTGCAAATCGCTCCTGACATAACGAACATAGTCCGGCGGCGCGATATCGGTGCGGCGTGGAAGCTCTACGTCAATGACCGCCTTTCCCGGTATGGACCTGGGCCGCAAAGATTCAGGAAGGCTGTCCGTGACGTAGTCGCACCCCATGTCGTGGGGGCTCGCGATCTTTTGACGGAGGTGGACGCCGCTCTTCCGGAGGTCAGGCAGCTTGCGCACCTTTGGGATCCGGCCGTGAGCGACGACTATCTCCGCGCCGTCATCCTTTACGAGTTCCACGATGTCTAGCAGCGAACGCTTTCAGCAGCTCGTCAGAAATCTCAGATTGAAGAATCATGAAAAACTTGCGCTTCGAGAAGTTAGAACTCCTGTCGACGACGGAGCGGAAGGGCAGGACGGTCGAGTTCCACCCGCGGCTGACGGTGATCATCGGCGAGAATGACGTAGGGAAGTCCTCGGTCATCAAGAGTCTCTACTGGGCCTTTGGCGCACCAGTGAGAATGCATCCGGAGTGGCTCAAGGCCAAGGTGAAGGCGCGGGTGTCCTTCGCCATCGATGGTGAACGCTTCTCGATAGTCAGGGACGGATCGTCCTTCGGGATTTTCGACGAGAAGGGAGATCTCCTCATCGCGACTAGGAGCGTCACGTCCGAACTGGGTCCGTTCCTGGCGGAGATGCTCGACTTCGGCCTGGTGCTGCCGAACAGGTCCGGCGTGACCGAGACGCCGCCGCCGGCCTACATGTTCATGCCCTTCTACATCGATCAGGACAGTGGCTGGAAGCAGTCGCTCGAATCCTTCGACATCCGCGGGCAGTACAAGAACCCGCGGAAGGCCGTCGTCGAGTTTCACTCCGGCATCAGGCCGAACAGGTACTACGAACTGCAGGCTAAGAAGACCTCGGTTCAGTTGGAGATAACCGAACTCGGCCGCGACCGTCAGGTGCTGGAAAAGGCCGTGGCCAAGCTGAACCTGCAGCCCGCCTTCACAGGTACGGAATTCAGCGAACTCGAGCATCGTGAATCCGTGGATCGCCTCCTCGTGGAGTTGCGCGACCTGCGGGCGGTTCGATTGAAGAGCGCTGCCGAGCTCGCCGGCCTTGTCGACGAGCGTGAACTCGTGACGGAGCAGATGAGGATTGCCCGACTCGCGATGGAGGAACTGGGCAAGGACTACGCGTACGCTGCTAAGGCCGGGGAGGAAATCTTCTGCCCGACATGCGGCACGGTCCACGACAACGACTTCACGCACAAGTTCTCGATTCTCGACGATCGTGAAGCCTGCGCCCAGTTCCTCCGCGATCAGCATGACCGGCTTGTCGATATCCGGAAGAGGGCGGCCAAGGTGGAGGCGCGTCTGGACAGTACCGACGCGTTTATTGAAAAGGTGTCCGGAACTCTTGTCGAGAAGGAAGGGGACCTGACCCTCAGGGAGGTCATTGAAAACGCCAGCGCGAACATGGCGCGGGGCCTGTTCGACATGCAGCTCGACGACATACGGGCGGAAGTCGACAAAAGGGCGGGGGAGATCGTCGAGATCGACGCCGAGGTAAAGAAGCTAGATGACAAGAAGCGCAGGAAGGAGATCGAGGCCTGCTACGCCGAGTTCATGGCCGGCTTCCTGCGGACCCTCAATGTTCGAAAGATCGACTTCGACAGCGCGGGCAAGATCGTCCGCAAGGTCAACGACACTGGAAGCGATCAGCCGCGGGCGGTTCTTGCCTACCATCTCGCAGTCATGAAGACTGTCTTCCAGTTCTCCTCCGCCCTCACGGCGCCAATGATCATCGACAGCCCAAACCAGCAGGACCAGGATGCAACAAATGTCGCGGCCATGATCGCGCTCATCATGAGTAGCCGCCCGGACAATGGACAGACTATCCTGGGAACGGTGAGTCTTCACGACCAGAAAGTTGAAGACGGCGAAGTCATCGAATTGGTCGACGAACTATCGGCTTTGTCATCCGACCAGTATCCGGGAATCCTTGAGACAATGAACTCCTTCCTGGGGAGGATGTAAATCGTTCCGCGCCGTTAGTAGTGCCGCTTGGTAACCTTCCGGCACTATTTCTCGCCAGGCGTCTTGCCACTCTCAGACGCAACACTTCGACCCGATCACTGCCGGACCGCAGGAGAAGTTTGCCATCTCGGTTTTCTCCGCCAACCAACGATCACGCGGTTTGCAGCTCGAAGGCCGCGCGGTCAGAGCCACCTCAAACCGATCTCCCGTGGGGCGCGGCGATGACGCGCAGTAGAGGGCCATTGGTTGATTTCCGTCACTGACTTCAAAGGTCAGCTTGGCTGCCGGGTCGAGCCGAACGTGATCAGAAACCTTGCGGATGATCGCGGAGAACTTACCCGCCGGCATGTGGCTCCGACCATCCTCGTCGATATCCCAGAGCTGGATGAACATCTCCGACCAAGCTTCCGGGTTGGCGCCACAGTCGAGTGCCGAAAACGCGCCTGCTTTAACCTCGGTGACGTGGTAGCCCGCCTTTACCGGGTGCCCTTCATAAAGAAACACCAGCGGCGCTTCCGGCGCGACCGTCAGCCCGTCGAGAAGCTGGCCAAGCGTGATATCGGAGGAAACAGCCTTGTCGATTACGTTCATGTGCGCTACTCCTATTGTTCAATGATTCAAGGATTATTGAAATATGGACGAGCGTCAAGCCCTCACGTCATTCGCGGCCCTGTCGCAGGAAACGCGTCTCGCCATCGTCCGCACACTGGTCGTCGCCGGACCGGAAGGGCTGGCTGCCGGGCTGATTGCCGAGCGCATGGGCGTCTCACCATCGAATGTGTCTTTCCATCTGAAGGAACTGGAACGGTCGGGCCTGATCGCGCAACGACGGGAATCCCGCTCGATCGTCTATAGCGCGAGCTACGATGCGCTGGCTGATCTCGTGAAGTTCTTGATGGAGGATTGCTGCGCCGGCCATCCGATGATCCGCGAGGGTGTGCAGCGGCCCGATGGTTGCTGCAAGACGGATGCTGCCCGGAGCGAGGGCGATATCGTTGCGTGATCGGAACGTTCCTGTCGGCATCGTCGCTGCACTTGGCCTGACCCAGATCATCGGCTACGGCACGCTCTACTATAGCTTCAGCATTCTGGCGCCCGGCATGGCGGCGGATCTCGGCATTACCGTTGCGCAGGTTTTTGCGGTCTTCTCGGCATCGCTCTTCGTTGGCGGTCTGTCCGCGCCGTACATCGGGCGGCAGATGGATCGTATCGGCGCTGCATCGGTCATGGCAATCGGCTCGGCATTGTCCGCCTTGACCTTGATCCTCTGCGCTTGGTCGCCATCGGTGGCGATCTTTGCGCTGGCCATCGTCCTGTTGGAGATATCGTCCGGTATGGTTCAATATCAGGCGGCTTTCGCGGCGCTGGTCGAAGCCGATCCCCGGTCGGCATCAAGGAGCATTACCTATCTCACGCTGATCGCTGGCTTCGCGTCCACGATCTTCTGGCCGATCGCAACGGCGTTGCTCGGCTATATCACCTGGCGCGAGATTTATCTCGTTTATGCCGGGCTCAATCTTGCCGTCTGCGTGCCGTTCCATCTGTGGATCATGCGAAAGGGCAAGGTAGCCGCAGCCGGCGGGCAAAAACCGATGCGCGAACCCGTCGTCGGCGCCATCCCGCGAGAGCGCCGCCGCGGCGCGGTGCTCATTGTGTCGGCGGCATTCGCGCTGCTGAGCTTCACCCTTGGCGCGATGCTGGCGCATATGGTGCCGATGCTCGGAACGCTCGGCTTCGGAAGCACCGCCGTCGTCATCGGCTCCCTGTTCGGCCCGGCACAGGTTCTCAGCCGCCTTGTCAACATGATCTTCGGCACGCGGCTCGCGCCACCGGGCCTCGCGGTCCTCTCCGCTACCTTCATGGTGCTGAGCGTCGTCATTTTGGCGCTATCGGGCAACTGGCTCCCCGGTGCTGTCGCTTTCTCGGTCTGCCTTGGTCTCGGATCGGGCATCAACAGCATCGCGCAGGGTAGCTTGCCCCTCTATCTGTTCGGTTCGGATGGGTATGGTGCACTGACTGCAAAGATGGCGGCGGCAAGGCTGGCTGCCGGCGCTGCGGCCCCCTTCGCCTTTGCCGCGACGATGGAGCAGTTCGGTATAGGCGCATCGCTTATCCTAAGCGCAGCCCTCGGCTCTATCGGCATCGCAGCCTTTATCGCGGTTGCGACGGCGACCAAGCGGACGCTCGTCGCTGCCTCGACCCACTTAAATTGAGCGCAGCGACACGCGCTTCTCAAGTTCGGCCGTTTGCTCTTTCCGCTCGCTGTAGCGGTCGGTGAGATAGGCGGAAGCATCGCGCGTAAGAATGGTGAACTTCACCAGCTCCTCGCACACATCCACCACCCGGTCGTAGTAGGACGATGGCTTCATCCGGCCATCGGTGTCGAACTCCTGATAGGCTTTGGCGACCGAGGATTGGTTCGGGATGGTGATCATCCGCATCCAGCGGCCGAGAATGCGCATCTGGTTCACGGCATTGAAGGACTGGCTACCGCCTGAAACCTCCATGACAGCGAGGGTCTTGCCTTGCGTCGGCCGGACCGATCCTACCGAGAGTGGAATCCAGTCGATCTGGGACTTCATGATGCCGGTCATCGCGCCATGGCGTTCCGGGCTCACCCAGACCTGCCCTTCCGACCATTGCGAAAGATCGCGCAATTCTTGCACCTTCGGATGGCTCACCGGCGCTTCGTCGGGCAGCGGCAGACCCCTTGGATCAAACAGGCGAACCTCACATCCGAGCCGTTCGAGCAGCCCGCAGGCCTCGAATGCGAGCAGGCGGCTATAGGATACCTCGCGCAGTGATCCGTAGAGGATCAGGATGCGCGGGCGATGCGTCGAGACTGTAGGAAACAGGGCGTCGAGATCGATCGAGTGCAGGTGATCGCCCTGTAATGCTGGGAATATATCAGGCAATGCGCTTTCCTTCCTGATCGAGAATCTGTTCACCGTCCTCCTTGAAGAACGGCCCCTTGAAGGTATCGGGCAGGATGTCGAGGGCGACTTCGGACGGGCGGGCAAGCCGGGTGCCGAGCGGTGTCACGACGAAGGGGCGATTGATCAGGATCGGCGTCACGATCATGGCGTCGAGCAACTGGTCGTCGGTGAGGTCTGGGTTGTCCAGACCGAGTTCGGCATAAGGCGTGCCTTTCTCGCGAATGGCTTCCCGAACGTTCAAGCCAGCGTCCGCGATCATCGTCGCAAGCTGCTCGCGCGTCGGCGGGTGCTGCAAATACTCAATGACAAAAGGTTCGATCCCGGCAGCGCGGATCAGCGCCAGCGTGTTGCGGGACGTCCCGCAAGCGGGGTTGTGATAGATGGTCGCGTCCATGGTCAGTGCCTTTCTGTAACAGTGGTTCTGGAAACAGCAGGGGCGGCCTCGTACCAGTCCTTCGAGCGGTTCACGATCCAGACGACCGAGAGCATGACCGGAACCTCGATGAGAACGCCGACGACGGTGGCGAGTGCGGCACCAGACTGGAAGCCGAACAGGCTGATGGCGGCGGCAACCGCAAGCTCGAAGAAATTGCTGGCGCCGATCAGAGCCGATGGCCCGGCAACGCAATGCCGCTCGCCGGTCATCCGGTTGAGCAGATAAGCAAGCCCGGAGTTCAGATAGACTTGGATCAAGATCGGCACGGCGAGCAAGCCGATGACGGCGGGCTGGGCGATGATCTGCTCACCCTGAAAGGCGAAGAGCAGAACCAGCGTCGCGAGCAGCGCCACCAGTGAGATCGGCTGCAACCTCGCCAGCACGCCATCCAGTGCTCGCGTCGTTCCCTCAGCCGTGAGCCGGCGGCGGATGACCTGCGCGATAATGACGGGCACGATGATATAGAGGGCGACGGAGAGAACGAGCGTATCCCAAGGCACGGTGATGGCGGAGAGGCCGAGCAGCAGACCGACAATCGGCGCGAAGGCGACGACCATGATGGCATCGTTCAACGCGACCTGAGACAGCGTGAACAATGGCTCCCCGCGCGTCAGATTGCTCCAAACGAACACCATGGCCGTGCAGGGAGCCGCGGCGAGAATGATCAGCCCCGCGATATAGGAGTCGATCTGGTCGGCAGGCAGGTAGGGGCGGAACAGCCAGCCGATGAACAACCAGCCGAGCAGCGCCATGGAGAACGGCTTGACAGCCCAGTTGATGAACAAGGTCACGCCGATACCGCGCCAATAGGTGCCGACCTGCGCCAGAGACCGGAAATCGATCTTGAGCAGCATGGGAATGATCATCAGCCAGATCAGGATCGCGACGGGAATGTTCACCTTGGCGACCTCGGCCGCACCGATGATCTGAAAGAGACCGGGCATGACATGGCCGAGGGCAACACCGGCGATGATGCACAGGAATACCCAGATGGTCAGATAGCGCTCGAACGTGGACATCAGGCGGACTTTCCCTGCGGCGATGTCGAACCTTCCATCGCACCGATCTGGCGAAGCTTCGTCTCAAGCGCCATGTGATCGATGGATGCCAGCGGCAGGCTGACGAACGCCGCGATCCGGTTCTTGAGGAATCGCGCGGCCTGAGCGAAGGCGCGCTGGATCTCGACTTCCGAGCCCACGACGGCGGCCGGGTCCTCGACACCCCAATGGGCGGTCATCGGATGGCCGATCCAGACCGGGCAGGCTTCGCCGGCGGCGCTGTCGCAGACGGTGAAGATGAAATCCATGTGAGGGGCATCAGGCCCGGCAAAGGCATCCCAGCTCTTCGACGAGAAGCCCGTCGATGGATGGCCCAACGCTTCTAGCTCCTTCAGAGCATGCGGATTGACTTCGCCCTTCGGCTGGCTGCCGGCGGAGAAGGCTTTAAACCGTCCGCCGCCCTCCTTGTTGAGGATGGATTCGGCGAGAATAGAACGAGCGGAATTGCCCGTGCAGAGGAACAGCACGTTGTAGGTCTTGTCGGTCATGGTCGTGATCCGTGGTTAGGTCGGCGGCTTGATAAGCTTCATGATCGTCGCCGATGATGGGCAGATGGAGGAAAGCTGGCGGGTCGCCAGCACGGCTGCGGGAACGCTGTCCCGCTGGACTTCAGAAAATCCGATGCGCGTGAAGAACGGTGCTGCACTCGTCGTGGCAAGGAAGACGTCGCCGGCATGATCGAGACTCGCCACCGCCCGCTCGACCAAAACGCTGCCCAGTCCTTGCCCCCGATAATCGGGAAGCACGACAACCGAACGGAGGAGAAAGTCATCACCGCAGCGCTCGACACCGAGGAAACCGATAGCCCGGCCATCCGATGACTGTGCCCTGAAGAAGGTGCGACCATGATCCTCGATGTCATCAGTTGGCAGATGCGCTTCCGTCAAGGCTGCCTTGAGGCCAGCGTCGTGGCCCTCAATTTGCTCCAACTTGATCGCGCTCATGACAGCTTCGCCTCCGGGGCGCAGCAGGGCGTCAACTCGGCGATGAGCGGGGCGCAAAGTTCTGTCGATCCGCCACAGCAGTCCTTCAGGAGGAATAGCGTCAGCTCACGCAGGCAGTTGAGGTCCGCCCGGTAGATGATCGACCGGCTCTGCCGCTCGCTCGTCACCAAGCCTGCCCGCGAAAGCGTTGCGAGATGCGCCGACATGGTGTTCTGCGGCACGTCGATGAGACGGGCGAGCTCGCCAGCCGGGATGCCATCGGGCTCATGCCGGACTAGAAGCCGGAAGGTCTCAAGTCGTGTGGTCTGAGCTAAGGCGCCGAGCGCCGCGATCGCTGTATTGTTATCCATATATCCAGATTATAGGATATATTGAGATTGTCAATTGGAGGCGACTACTGACATCGCGTAGGGCTAATCCGTGCTTGGCCCTATGGACGCCTGAGCAGCAGGATGGCCGCTTCTCGTAATTTGATCGCGAGAGCAGACTGTCAGCAACCGGCCCCTTTTGGTCAGTGAGTTCAACGATGCATCGTGGTTGACCTGCTGGCGCAAAGGGAAACTGTCGTCGCAGGCTGGCCTGGGCCTAAAAACCTACAAGTCTCTGTGTTCTCAGGCCCCCGCAACCAGACCAATGCAGAAGCCCCGATGACAGAAATGTCTCGGGGCTTTTGGCGTTGTATGGAGCCGCGACGGTTCGTGTCAGCGGTCAAGACCGCCGTTGCTGCTGACATGCCGTCCTGGAATGTCCTCGGTTTGGGGTCAGTCTGTTCTCCGGAAATGGAGGCAGAGAATAAAGCGTCCCGCTTCAGCGACGAGTGGATCACAAGTATCTTGAAAAAAGCACCGGGCCGGGTTGTCGGCTGCAGAGCTATACCCGTAAGTACGCCGTCAGCGACGTGGCCCTTTACGAGGGGCGCTCGAAGTATGGCGGCATTGATGTGCGGGAAGTGAAGCGGCCAAAGGCTCTTGAGGATGGAGAATGCCAAGGACCACCAGAGCCGTGCCCAGACGCTTGCAGACCTCCACATCGTTGCCTTCGCCTGCATCGGGCCCAAAAGTGCCGCTCTGCTGGGAATCTAACAGCCGCTAGGATTCGTGCCAGCCGGTCCCGATCTGCGCCATCGTTGTTGGTTCTGCCGCGTCGATGAGGAAGGAGGGCGAGGCGAAGTGCTCCAGCGCCGCGCGGTCGGATAGTTCGATGCGGTTGCCGCTCGACACCACGCCATAATCGGTGAGCGCGGCAAAGCCGCGCGACAGGTTCTCCGGCGTCATGCCGAGATAGGAAGCAAGCACCCGCTTCTCGAAAAGAAGCTTGATCGTGCGGGAGCCGCCCTGGTTGTCGCCCTCGCGCAAGAGCCAGTTGGCGAGCCGTTGCGTGCCGTGCCGCAGCTTCTGGTTCTTCAGTTCCTTGACGGTGCGACGATATGCCCGAGCCAGTTCGAACACGACGGCGCGCATGAAATCGGGATCCTCGGCCATGAGATCGCGGATCAGCGAGGCCGGGATCATCAGAATCCTGGCAGGCGTCAGCGTCCTGGCGGATTGAAGACTGACGTCGTTGTTGAGAACGGCCGCCAGGATGAACAGGTTCGCCGGGCCGAGGATTTCGATCACCGTCTCGCTTTTCATGGAGGAAGCCGACATCTCCACCAGCCCTTCGAGGACGATATAGAGGAAATCCGCCGGGCTGTTCTCCTTGAGCAATACCGTTCCGGTTGGAAAAGACTGCAAGAAACTCGGAACGATAATCTTCTCGAAGGTGCTTTGCTTGACCCCTTCGAGGATATTCAGGTGTTTTAGTTTTTCGACATCATCGGTTCGCATCGGTGCAGCCTTGCCTCATAGCTGACAGTATCGGTCAACAAAACAAAAAATGTCAATCGAAGAGCACAAGTAAGTAAATTTCAGTATACATAAATATCATTTTAGAATGCCAAAGAGATTTATTTGTCTTAGAATGTATAGAGCGGAAGGTGATTGACCCAAATCAACAACAAACCCCGGCTCCTGTCTCTTAATCGATAGGGAAATTCGATCAATTCGAGCCGGGGTAGGACTATGACCAGCGCGATAACCGTCGGTCCACAGGGTCAGAAGGCAGCTTTGGCGATGAGCACCATCGCCTTCACCGTCTGTTTTGCAGCGTGGACGATCTTTGCAATCATCGGCATCCAGATCCGTCAGGATCTGGGCCTTTCCGAAACGCAGTTCGGCCTTCTGGTCGGCACGCCGATCCTCACCGGCTCGCTGATCCGCGTGGCGCTCGGCATCTGGACGGACCGCTACGGCGGCCGCGTGGTCTTCGTCGGCACGATGCTCGCCGCCGCCGTGGCGACCTTCCTGCTGACCTACGCCACGACCTATCCGCAGATGCTGCTTGCCGCGCTCGGCGTCGGCATTGCCGGCGGCTCCTTCGCCGTCGGCGTCGCCTATGTGTCGCGCTGGTATCCGGCCGAAAAGCAGGGCACGGCGCTCGGCATCTTCGGCGCCGGCAATGTCGGCTCGGCGGTCACGAAGTTCTTCGCTCCCCTCGTGCTCGTCGCCTTCGGCTGGCATGCCGTCGCCGAGATCTGGGCCGCCGCCCTCGTCGTCATGGCGATCGTCTTCTGGTTCACCACCAAGGACGATCCGGTCCTCGTCGAGCGCCGCCGCTCCGGCGAGCGGCCGAAAAGCACCTGGATGGAACTGGAGCCCCTGAAGAACATCCAGGTCTGGCGCTTCTCGCTCTATTACTTCTTCGTCTTCGGCGCCTTCGTCGCCCTGGCGCTGTGGCTGCCGCAATATCTCATCAAGGTCTATGGCGTCGACATCCGCCTCGCCGGCATCGTTGCGGCTTTCTTCTCGGTCCCCGCGAGCCTCTTCCGCGCCTATGGCGGCCATCTCTCCGACGTCTACGGCGCCCGGCGCGTCATGTACTGGACCTTCCTCGTCTCGGTCGCCACGACTTTCATCCTCTCCTATCCACCGACCGACTATGTCGTGCACGGCGTCAACGGCCCGATCGCCTTCCACGCCGAGCTCAGTGTCGTCGGCTTCACCGTCGCCGTCTTCATCCTCGGCTTCTTCATGGCGCTCGGCAAGGCCGCCGTCTTCAAGCACATCCCGGTCTACTATCCGAAGAACGTCGGTTCCGTCGGCGGCTTGGTCGGCATGATCGGCGGCCTCGGCGGCTTCATCCTGCCGATCGTCTTCGGCCTGCTTCTCGATCTCACCGGCCTGTGGACGAGCTGTTTCATGCTGCTCTTCCTGATCGCCGCCGGCTCGCTCGTCTGGATGCATCTCGCCGTCCGCCATATGGAACAGGAGGCCTCGCAGGAGACCATCGAGGCGCTGCCGCCCTTCCCGGAAATGCAGGGCATGGCGACGCCTGCCCGCAGGCCGGCCAGGGAAAGCGCGTCCGTGCTCACCGACTGGCGTCCGGAAGACAGGACCTTCTGGCAGGAGAAGGGCCGCAAGATCGCCAGCCGCAATCTCTGGCTTTCGATCCCGGCCCTGCTCCTGTCCTTCGCCGTCTGGCAGGTCTGGTCGGTCGTCGTCGCCAAGCTGCCGCTCGTCGGATTCACCTTCACCACCGACCAGCTTTTCTGGCTGGCGGCGCTGCCCGGCCTGTCGGGCGCGACGCTGCGCATCTTCTATTCCTTCATGGTCCCGATCTTCGGAGGACGGCTGTGGACGACGCTGACCACCTGGTCGCTGATCATCCCGGCGCTCGGCATCGGCTATGCGGTGCAGAACCCCGACACGCCCTACTTCATCCTGCTGGTCCTTGCGCTGCTGTGCGGCTTCGGCGGCGGCAACTTCGCCTCCTCGATGGCCAACATCTCCTTCTTCTACCCGAAGGCCGAGAAGGGCAACGCGCTCGCGCTCAATGCCGGCCTCGGCAATCTCGGCGTCAGTGTCGTGCAGTTCGTCGTGCCGCTCGTCATCACCGCCGGCATGTTCGGCGGCGAGCCGGCGATGGTCGCCGCGACCGCCACCGCCGCCGAAGCGCCGCTGTGGTTGCAGAACGCGGGCTTCTTCTTCGTTCCCTTCATCGTCATCGCCGCCTTCGCCAACTGGTTCGGCATGAACGACATCGCCTCCGCAAAGGCCTCGTTCACCGAGCAGGCGGTCATCTTCCAGCGCAAGCACAACTGGATCATGTGCTGGCTCTACACCGGCACTTTCGGTTCCTTCATCGGCTATTCCGCGGGCTTCCCGCTTCTGTCGAAGACGCTGTTTCCCGATGTCAACGCCTTGCAGTTCGCCTTCCTCGGCCCGCTGGTCGGCGCGCTGTCGCGCTCGGCCACCGGCTGGCTCGCCGACAAGTACGGCGGCGCACGCGTCACCCTTTGGGTCTTCATGCTGATGATGGCCGGGGTTTGCGGCGTGCTCTACTTCATCGGCATCAAGGATCAGCCGCATGCCTTCTGGGGCTTCTTCGCCTCGTTCCTGGTGCTGTTCTTCGCCGCCGGCGTCGGCAATGCCTCCACCTTCCAGATGATCCCGGCGATCATGGGCAAGGAAATGGGCCGGCTGATGCCGCAGGCGACGCCGGAAGCCCGGCGGCTGCAGGCCGAGAAGGAATCGGCCGCCATCACCGGCTTCACTTCGGCGATCGCCGCCTTCGGCGCCTTCTTCATCCCGAAGGGCTACGGCTCCTCGATCGCGCTGACCGGCGGGCCGGAGGCGGCTCTCTGGGCCTTCCTGATCTTCTACGTCACCTGCGTGCTGATCACCTGGGCCGTCTACGCCCGCAAGGGTGGGCTGCTCCACGACATCGAGCGCGGTCGGGGTCGCCCGGCCGCCGCGAACGCCTGAATTCGGAGGATACGTTATGAGCCACCTGCTCGACCGCCTGAACTTCCTCGCGCGCAAGGATGCCGGCACGTTTTCCGACGGTCACGGCGTCACGACGACGGAAAGCCGCGACTGGGAGGACGCCTATCGCAAGCGCTGGCAGCACGACAAGATCGTGCGCTCCACCCACGGCGCCAATTGCACGGGTTCCTGCTCGTGGAAGATCTACGTCAAGGGCGGGATCGTCACCTGGGAGACCCAGCAGACCGATTATCCGCGCACGCGGCCGGACCTGCCCAATCACGAGCCGCGCGGTTGCTCGCGCGGCGCGAGCTACAGCTGGTACATGTATTCGGCCAACCGCGTGAAGTATCCGCTGGTCCGCTCGCGCCTCCTGAAGCTGTGGCGCAGGGAGCGGGCGGTCAAGACGCCGATCGGCGCCTGGGCGGCGATCCAGGAGAACCCCGAGAAGCGCGCCGAATATGTCAGGATGCGCGGTCTCGGCGGCTTCGTGCGCGCCACCTGGGAGGAGGTCAACGAGATCATCGCCGCGGCGAACGCCTATACGGTGAAGACCTGGGGGCCGGACCGCGTCATCGGCTTTTCGCCGATCCCGGCCATGTCGATGGTCTCCTACGCGGCGGGCTCGCGCTACCTGTCGCTGCTCGGCGGCGTCTGCATGTCGTTCTACGACTGGTACTGCGACCTGCCGCCCGCCTCGCCGATGACCTGGGGCGAGCAGACCGATGTGCCGGAATCGGCCGACTGGTACAATTCCGGCTTCCTCATCCTCTGGGGCTCGAACGTGCCGCAGACCCGCACACCCGACGCCCATTTCTACACCGAGGTGCGCTACAAGGGGGCGAAATCCGTCGTCGTCTCGCCGGACTATTCGGAAGCGGCGAAATTCTCCGACCTCTGGCTGCATCCGAAGCAGGGGACGGACGCGGCGCTCGCCATGGCGCTCGGCCACGTCATCCTGCGCGAGTTCCACATCGATCGCCAGGCCGAGTATTTCGAGGACTACTGTCGTCGCTACACCGACATGCCGATGCTGGTGAAGCTTGCCCGAAAGGATGGCTATCTCGTCCCCGACCGCTTCGTCCGCGCCTCCGACTTCGTCGGTGGCCTCGACGAGACGAACAACCCGGAATGGAAGACCGTGGCGATCGACGCCGACACCGGCCAGTTCGTCTCGCCGAGCGGCTCCATCGGCTATCGCTGGGGCGAACAGGGCAAGTGGAACCTCGAGGCCAAGGACGGCAAGGGCAACGACGTCGAGCTCGCCATGAGCTTCATCCTCGATGACGAGCACGACACGATCGCCGATGTCGGCTTTCCCTATTTCGGCAACCGCGAGCACGACTACTTCGAGGGCACTGAGCACGACAGCGTGCTGGTGCGCAAGGTCCCGGCCCGCAAGATCAAGCTCGCCGGCGGCGATACGCTGGTTGCGACCGTCTTCGACCTCTTCGTCGCCAATTACGGGATCGACCGCGGCCTCGGCGATCCGAATTCGGCGAAATCCTATGAGGAGAACCTTCCCTATACGCCTGCCTGGGCCGAGCGCATCACCGGCGTCCCGCGCGACCAGATCGTCGCGGTCGCGCGTGAGTTCGCCAGCAACGCCGAAAAGACCGGAGGCCGCTCGATGGTCATCCTCGGCGCCGGCCTGAACCACTGGTACCACATGGACATGAACTACCGCGGCATCATCAACATGCTGGTGATGTGCGGCTGCGTCGGCCAGTCCGGCGGCGGCTGGAGTCACTATGTCGGCCAGGAAAAGCTCCGGCCGCAGACCGGCTGGACGGCGCTCGCCTTCGCGCTCGACTGGAGCCGTCCGCCCCGCCACATGAACTCGACCTCCTTCTTCTACGCCCACACCGACCAGTGGCGTTACGAGACGCTGAAGGTCAGCGAGATCCTGTCGCCGACGGCGCCGGAAGGGCCGTGGGACGCGGCGCTGATCGACTACAACATCCGCGCCGAGCGCATGGGCTGGCTGCCCTCCGCGCCGCAGCTCAAGACCAATCCGCTCGCGGTCTCGAACGCCGCCGCGGCCTGCGGCAAGGACGCCAGGGACTACGTCGTCGAGCAGTTGAAGGCCGGCACGCTGTCGATGTCCTGCGAGGACCCGGACGATCCGTCGAACTGGCCGCGCAACCTCTTCGTCTGGCGCTCGAACCTGCTCGGTTCCTCCGGCAAGGGCCATGAATATTTCCTGAAGCATCTGCTCGGCACCAAGCACGGCGTGCTCGGCAAGGACCTCGGCGAGGAGGGCCGGCAGGCGGCGAAGGAGGCGGTCTGGCACGACGAGGCGCCGCAGGGAAAGCTCGACCTTCTCGTCACCCTCGACTTCCGCATGTCGACGACCTGCGTCTATTCCGACATCGTGCTGCCGACGGCGACCTGGTATGAGAAGAACGACCTCAATACCTCCGACATGCACCCCTTCATCCACCCGCTGTCGAGCGCCGCGGACCCGGCCTGGGACGCGCGGAGCGACTGGGAAATCTTCAAGGGCATCGCCCGCAAGTTCTCCGAGATCGCCCCGGAAATCCTCGGCGTCGAAAAGGATGTCGTGCTGGTGCCGACGCTGCACGACACGGCCGGCGAGCTTGCCCAGCCGTTCGACGTCAGGGACTGGAAGAAAGGCGAGGTCGACGCGATTCCCGGCAAGACCATGCCGACCATCGCCGTCGTCGAGCGCGACTATCCGAACCTCTACAGGAAGTTCACCTCGGTCGGCTCCCTGCTCGACACGCTCGGCAACGGCGGCAAGGGCATTTCCTGGAACACCCAGCACGAGGTCGACCTGCTCGCCCGGCTGAACGGCGTGGTGCAGGAGGAAGGCGTCACCAAGGGCCGCCCGCGGATCGAAAGCGACATCGACGCGACCGAGGTCATCCTGTCGCTCGCGCCGGAGACCAACGGCGAGGTCGCGGTGAAGGCCTGGGAGGCGCTGTCGAAATATACCGGCCGCGACCACACCCATCTCGCCCTTCCCAAGGAGGACGAGAAGATCCGCTTTCGCGACGTGGTCGCCCAGCCGCGCAAGATCATCTCCTCGCCCACCTGGTCGGGCCTGGAATCGGAGAAGGTCTGCTACAATGCCGGCTATACCAACGTCCACGAGCTGATCCCGTGGCGGACGCTCACCGGCCGCCAGCAGCTCTATCAGGACCACCTGTGGATGCGCGCCTTCGGCGAGGGCTTCTGCGTCTACCGGCCGCCGATCGATACCAAGACGGTCAACCCGGCGATCAGGGCGCGCAGCGACGGCAAGCCGCACCTGGTGCTGAACTTCATCACGCCGCACCAGAAATGGGGCATCCATTCGACCTACAGCGACAACCTCATGATGCTGACGCTCAATCGCGGTGGCCCGGTCGTGTGGATCTCCGAGCCGGACGCCAGGCGTGCCGGCATCGCCGACAACGACTGGGTCGAGGTCTACAACGCCAACGGCGCCATCGTCGCCCGCGTCGTCGTCTCGCAGCGCATGAAGGACGGCACGATCTACATGTACCATGCCCAGGAGAAGATCGTGAACACGCCCGGTTCGCCGACCACCGGCCAGCGCGGCGGCATCCATAATTCCGTGACGCGCATCATCACGAAGCCGACGCACATGATCGGCGGCTACGCCCAGCAGGCCTATGGCTTCAACTACTACGGCACGGTCGGCTCCAACCGCGACGAGTTCGTCGTCGTGCGAAAGCTCGACACGGTGGACTGGCTGGAGGGGCCGCCCGCCGAAGGCGCCCCGCACAACAAGGAGGCGGCAGAATGAAAATCCGTGCACAAATCGGCATGGTCCTCAATCTCGACAAGTGCATCGGGTGCCATACCTGTTCCGTCACCTGCAAGAACGTCTGGACCAACCGCGAGGGCGTCGAATACGCCTGGTTCAACAATGTCGAGACCAAGCCCGGCGTCGGCTTTCCCAAGGAATGGGAGAACCAGAAGAAATGGAACGGCGGCTGGGTCCGCAAGCCGAACGGCAAGATCGAGCCGAAGATGGGTGCGAAATGGCGCATCCTCGCCAAGATCTTCGCCAATCCGGACCTGCCGGAGATCGACGACTACTACGAACCCTTCGACTTCGACTACGGCCACCTGCAGACGGCGGGCGAAAGCCGTGCCATGCCGACCGCCCGCCCGCGCTCGATGATCACGGGCGAACGGATGGAGAAGATCGAATGGGGGCCGAACTGGGAGGAAATCCTCGGCGGTGAATTCGAGAAGCGTTCGAAGGACTACAATTTCGAGGGCGTGCAGAAGGAGATCTACGGCCAGTTCGAAAACACCTTCATGATGTACCTGCCGAGGCTGTGCGAGCACTGCCTCAACCCGACCTGCGTAGCGGCCTGCCCCTCCGGCGCGATCTACAAGCGCGAGGACGACGGCATTGTGCTGATCGACCAGGAAAAGTGTCGCGGCTGGCGCATGTGCGTCTCCGGTTGCCCGTACAAGAAGATCTACTACAACTGGAATTCCGGGAAATCGGAAAAGTGTATCTTCTGCTATCCGCGCATCGAGGCCGGTCAACCGACCGTCTGCTCGGAAACCTGCGTCGGCCGCATCCGCTATCTCGGTGTCGTCCTCTATGACGCCGACCGGATCTCCCATGCCGCCTCCACGGCGGACGAGCAGGACCTCTACGAGGAGCAGCTGAAGATCTTCCTCGACCCGAACGACCCGGCCGTGATCGCGAAGGCCCGCAAGGATGGCGTTCCGGACGCCTGGCTGGAGGCCGCCAAACGCTCGCCGGTCTACAGGATGGCGATGGACTGGAAGATCGCCTTTCCGCTCCATCCGGAATACCGCACCCTGCCGATGGTCTGGTACATCCCGCCGCTGTCGCCGTTGCAGTCGGCGGCCCAGGCCGGCAAGCTCGGCATGGACGGTCCGCTGCCGGATGTCCGCTCGCTGCGCGTTCCGGTCCGCTACCTCGCCAACCTGCTGACCGCCGGCAAGGAGGCTCCGGTCGTCTCCGCCCTCGAACGCATGCTCGCCATGCGCGCCTACATGCGCGCCAGGACGATCGACGGCGTGATCGACCAGTCGATCGCCGCCAGGGTCGGCATGAGCGGCCAGGCGATCGAGGACATGTACCACGTCATGGCGATCGCCAATTACGAGGATCGCTTCGTCATTCCGACCACGCACCGCGAGGTGAGCGAGGACGCCTATGACGTGCGCGGTTCCTGCGGCTTTTCCTTCGGCAACGGCTGCTCGGGCGGCACGTCGGAAGGCGACCTCTTCGGCGCCAGGCGCCGCAAGGTCGTCCAGACCCCGACCGACATCTTCAAGGAGATCGTGTGATGCACAAGGCCCTCAAGATCCTGTCGCTTCTGCTCAGCTATCCGAGCGAGGAGCTCATCGGCGGCACCGGCGAACTGAAGGCGGCGCTTCAGGCGGACGATGCGATCGGCTCCGACGTCAGGCGGCAGATCGTCCGCCTGATCGACGATCTCGCCGGCCAGGACCTCTACGAGGCCCAGGAACGCTACGTCCATCTGTTCGACCGCAGCCGTTCGCTGTCGCTGCACCTGTTCGAGCATGTGCACGGCGAAAGCCGCGACCGCGGCCAGGCCATGGTCGACCTGATGGGCATGTACGAGCAAAGCGGCTTCATCATCGACAGCAAGGAGCTGCCGGACTACCTGCCGCTCTTCCTCGAATTCCTCTCGACGCGCACGGCGGAGGAGGTCGACGACCTCCTGTCCCAGACCGGGCACATCACGGCGGCGATCGGCGAGCGGCTGGGCAAGCGCGAGTCGGTCTATGCCTGCGCCTTCGCCGCGCTGCGGCTGCTGTCGAAGGCAAAGGTGGACGAGAAGCGCGTGAACGCGCTCCTGGAAAGCGCCGAGGACGATCCCGACGACCTGGTGGCGCTCGACCGCGTCTGGCAGGACGAGGCCGTGACCTTCGGCGGCAATGCCGGCGAGAGCGGCTGTGGTCCCGACAGGCTGCGCACGCAGATGAGGGCGGCGGCGCGCAAGCCGAACGAGCCCGCAAACACCATGCCGGTCTAGGAGGCGGAACATGTCTGGCTATCTCAATTCGCTCGTGTTCGGAATCTATCCCTATGTGGCGCTGGCCGTCCTGATCCTCGGCTCGATCATCCGCTACGATCGCGAGCCCTATACCTGGCGTTCCGGCTCGAGCCAGCTCCTGCGCCGCAAGCAGCTCATTTGGGGCTCGGTGCTCTTCCATGTCGGCGTTCTCGTCATCTTCGGCGGCCATCTGGTCGGGCTCCTGACGCCGATCCGGGTGTTCGAGGCGCTCGGCGTCAGCCATGGCGCCAAGCAGTTGCTCGCCGTCATCGCCGGCGGGCTCGCCGGCCTCATGGCGATCGTCGGCGCGACGCTCCTCGTGCACCGCCGCCTGTTCGACGCGCGCGTGCGCGCCACCTCGAGCGCCACGGACACGCTGATCATCATCCTGTTGTGGATGCAGCTCTTCCTCGGCCTGTCGACGATCCCCGCCTCGCTCTCCCATCTCGACGGCCACGAGATGGTGAAGTTCATGAACTGGGCGCAGGGCATCTTCACCTTCAACCCCGAGGCGGCTTCCTACGTCGCCGACGCGGCCGCGGTGTTCAAGCTGCACCTGTTCCTCGGCCTGACCATCCTCCTCCTCTTCCCGTTCACGCGGCTCGTGCACATGCTGAGCGCGCCGGTGCGTTACATCTGGCGTCCGGGCTATCAGGTCGTGCGCCAGCGCAGCCGGCGGACGGTCGGCAGCCGGATTGCGGCGGAGTAGGCCATGGTCACGCTTTTCGACAAGACCCGGAACGGACGGGCCGCCGAAGGTGGTGGCCCGGCGGAGAGCTATTCCGGTTATCTCGAGCCCGACACCCATGTGCCGCCGAAGGCGCGCCCCGTGCTCGGCGCCGTCTCCGTCAATGGGATCGCCATCGCCGAAAGCGACATTCTCGCCGAGGCGCAGAACCACCCGGCCGAGAATCCTGGTGCCGCGCTCGCCGCGGCGGCCAGGGCACTGGTGGTCCGCCAGTTGCTCCTGCAGAAGGCCCGCGAGCTCGACATCCTCGCCGCCCAGCGGGCCGGCGGGGACGGGCGCCAGGAAACCGACGAGGACGCCGCCATTCGTCTCCTGATCGAGCGCGAGGTTTCCGCCCCCTCGGCGAGCGAGGAGGAATGCCGCCGTTTCTACGACAACAATCGCGAAAAGTTCCGTAGCGCGCCGATCTTCGAGGCGAGCCATATCCTGATAACCGCCGATCCGGCCAACGAGGGCACACGCGCTTCCCGTCGCCTCGAAGCGGAGCGGCTCGCCGCCGTCATCGTCGGGCACCCGGGTGAGTTCGCGACCATGGCCCGCACCCACTCGGCCTGCCCGTCCGCCGCGACCGGCGGCAATCTCGGACAGCTCACGCGCGGCAGCACGGTCGCCGAATTCGAACGGGCGCTACAGCGCATGAAGGAAGGCGAGATCACGCTCGCCCCGGTCGAAAGCCGGTTCGGCTTCCATATCATCCGCCTCGAACGCCGGATCGATGGCGAGCAATTGCCCTTCGACCTCGTCCGCCGGCGCATCGCCGGCTGGCTCGAAGCCTCCGCCTGGTCGAAGGCCGTGTCGCAGTTCATCGCCGTCCTCGCCGCGCACGCCACGATCACCGGCATCGACGTGACGGGCGCCGACGGTCCGCTGTTGCAGTGAGCGCGGAGACGGCGCCGCAATCGCCGCCCAGGTCGACAGCTGTCGCGCACGCCGATCCTGCAATCGGGCCTGGGCGGGCTGTCGCTTACCATCCACGGCTGGGCCTACGGCCTGAAGGACCTCCTGCTGCGCGATCTTAGGCCCCTGCAATCAATCAGGCAAAGTCCCGATGGCGACGACGGTTCGCGCCAGCGGCCAGCGTCGCCGTCGCTGCATAGAACGCCAGCATATAGCCCATATACGAAAAACCTATTTTCCAGAGCCCGCGCTTTAATCGACACTTTCTGGCAACCCCGGAGGAGGGGGAGTTCCAGGCAGTTTGAATAACTGAGGGAGGAAAACATGGCTTGTTATAACGCAGCGATGCTGCGGACGATGGCGCTTGCCGCGTCGCTGGCGATTGCCGGACATGCATTTGCCGGCGTCGACGAATTGCCGGAGACTATCCAGAAGGAACTCTACAACAAGGACATGCTGGACCCCAACCAGCCGATCGGCGACAGCGCCTATCGCGATTTCGTGGCGAAGAACCCGCCGCCGTGGAAGATCGGCTATGCCTCTTCCTATGCCGGCAACACATGGCGCGCCGGCGTGATGGACCGCCTGCAGAACACCATCATCCCGAAATGGAAGGAGCTGGGGCTCATTTCGGACGTGATCGTCACGCAGTCCAACCTCAACGATTCCACCCAGATCCAGCAGATGCGCCAGCTCGTGGACCAGGGCGTGGACGCAGTCATCGTCTGCTGCTCGAACCCGACGGCTCTGAACCAGACGGTGGAATATGCCCATTCCAAGGGCGTGCCGGTCTTCTCCGCGACCGGGTATCTGACGAGCCCCTATTCGGTCAATTCCTCCGCGAACTTCGTGGTCGGCGGCAACATGCTCGGGGAATGGATGGCGAAGGAGGTGGGCGGCAAGGGCAATGTGCTCGTGGTCGAGGGCATTCCCGGCACGTCCGCGTCCGACAGCCAGAACGTCGGCATCCAGGCGGCCCTGTCCAGGAACCCCGACGTCACCGTTGCGGGCCAGATCGCGGGCATGTGGACCGATCAGGTTGCGCAGGCGGAAATCCAGAAGTGGATGGCCACCAATCCGGGCGATCTGAGCGGCATCATCATCCAGTCGGCATCCGAGCTCGGCGCGCTTCGCGCGCTCCAGCAGTCGGGTCGCGACATGGTGCCGATCACCATCGGTTCGGAGATGGGCGCGCTCTGCTACTGGCGCCACAATCCCGATTATGTCTCCGGCGCCATCCACGCATGGCCGCCCGGCGACGATTTCGAGATGGCGTGGAACATCATGATGCGCACGCTGCAGGGGCAGGGTCCGAAGATACAGTCGATCCTGGCCAAGCCTGTCACCATGAACAAGGAAGAGATGCTTGCCTCCATCCCCGAGGATTGCAGCGAGGACTCCGACGGCTGGTATCATCCCGGCATCGAGAAATGGGCGAGCGCAGCCTATCTGGATCAGTTCTTCCTGCATCCCGCCGATCCCGAGAAATACGATCCGAAATCGCATCCCAAGCAGTGACCGCCGCGTCTGCGAAACGGGCTGCCGCGTGAAAACGGCGCGGCAGCCCTCGGTCCTTCTTTCCTTCCACGCCCCGCACGGGAAAACGCAATGTCCGCCGTTTCGGTCGAGATCAGCGATGTCCGCAAGACCTTCGGGCCGACCGTGGCCCTCGGCGGTGTGTCGCTGCGCGCCTTCGAAGGCGAGGTCCATGCGATCATCGGCGGCAACGGCTCCGGCAAGAGCACGCTGGCAAAGGTGATTTCCGGCGTTCTCATCCCCGATTCCGGTCAGGTCTCGATCCTCGGCAAGGCTGCCACCAGCCCGCACGAGGCGCGGGAACTCGGCATCTCCAACGTCTTCCAGGAGGTTCTCGTCGCCGACGAATGCTCCATGCTGGACAATCTCTATCTCGGCGCGGACGGCCTGCTCGGCGGTTCGCTGAATCACGAGGAAAAGGTGCGCCGTGCATCGGCGCTGATGAGCGAACTCGTCGGCTTCGACGTCAATCTGTCCACGCCGGCCGGAGAGCTGCCGCTCTCGATCAAGCAGTGGATCACCATCGGGCGGGCGCTTTTGACCGAACCGGAGGTGCTCATTCTCGATGAATCCTCGGCCGCGCTCGATTTCGAATCCACCGAGCGGCTGTTCCGGAAGATGCGCGAGATGAAAAAGCGCGGGGCTGCGATCCTGATCGTCACCCATCGCATCGCGGAACTGGTGCGTATCGCGGACCGGGCGACCGTGCTGCGCGACGGCAGGACGGTAGGGACGCTGGAGAAGGACGAGATCACCGAAGAGCGCATTCTCGCCCTCATCGCCGGTCCCGAGCGGGAAAGTGCGCAGGGCAGCCGGGCCTCGGCATCCCGCCTCTCCGACAAGCCGCTGCTGCGCATGCAGGACGTGCGCGTCTGGGCGGATGGCGCCCCCTTCGATTTCACGCTCTACCCCGGCGAAGTCGTCGGGATAACCGGCCTTGACGGCCAGGGCCAGGCAGATTTCGTGCGCGCCGCCGCGGGCGTCCAGTCCCTCGTCTCCGGACGCATCGCGATTATCAGGGATCAGGTCGCCGAAGCGGTGACCGATACCGCCTCTGCCCGCGAAAACGGAATTTCCTATGTTTCGGGCGACCGCAAGAAGGAAGGCATCTTCGCCAATCTCGGCATCTTCGAGAACATGATGCTGCCGGTCTACAAGGCCTATCGGACGGGCGGCTGGCTGAACCTCATAAACCGCACCAAGCTGAAACCCGTCTTCGAGTGGGAAGCCTCCAAGCTGGCCGTGAAGATGGGCGCGCCGGACAACCTCATAACCTCGCTTTCCGGGGGCAACCAGCAGAAGGTGCTGATCGCCCGTGCCTTTGCCGAGAAGCCCTCGGTGCTGGTCCTGAACGATCCGGCGCGCGGCATCGACATCGGCGCCAAGCTCGACCTTTACCGCAATCTCCGCGATTTCGCGGCCCGCGGCCACGCCGTTCTGTTCCTGTCGTCCGAGATCGAGGAATTCCTCAATCTCTGCTCGCGGGTCCATGTTTTCCGCAATGGTGCGATTTCCTCGGATTTCGAGCCGCCCTTCGATAGCCACGTCATCCTCAATGCGATGTTCGGACGCCGCGCGAGCGCCGCCATGCCGGGCGAGGCATTCGCCGAGGAGGAGGCGCATTCCTATCACCATGCCGAGACGGATCTCGAATTCCTGCCCCCCGGCGGCGCCGGCCTTCGCCGTAGCGAGGACGGACGCCCGATGCCGCGGCCCGTCCGCATCCAGCCAGATCCCCGCAAGGAGGACGCCATGAACCAGTCCGGCTTTCTGCTGGTCGCTCCCGATATTCCGCAGGGCAGCGTCGTTCCCGAACGCTTCACCGAGGAAAAGCGCGTCTCGCCGGCCCTTCGCTGGCAGGGCGTTCCTGAGGGCACGTCGAGTTTCGCCCTTGCGGTCACCGATCCCGATCTGCCGGCGGAATTCAACTTCCCGCGGTCCTTCGCTCACTGGCTGGTGGCCGACATTCCCGCGCATGTGCGCGAACTGCCGGAGGGCGCGAGCGGAAGCCTTGCCATGCCGACGGGATCGCTCGAGCTCAATCCGGATTTCGTAACCTTCGGCATTCCGGGTTTCGGGCGAGGCTGGGGAGGGCCGTGGCCTCCGGACCGCGCGCATCGCTACGTTTTCACCCTCTATGCCCTCAAGGTGCCGAAACTGTCCCTGACCCCGGATGCGGATTTCACCGCCTTCGCGACGGCGGTCCTGCCGGTTTCCATCGACCAGGCGTCTTTCACGGCGGTCTACGGGCCGGCCCGCAAACCTCTTTCAACCCATTGACTCATCTGCCGAACTGACAGGAGGATCTCATGAGTAGATACGGCAGCAGAAAAGGCTTCGACCTCGAATGGATCGAACGCTGGGCGCGCTGCGTCAACGAAGACAGGATCCTGCCGGTCATCGGCAGGTTCTTCAACAACCGCTTTGTGCTCGGGGTCGACGAGACCGAATTCCTGATCGAGGTGCGAGGCGGCAAGATCGCCCGTATCTCGGAAGGCCTCGCGCCCAACGACTTCGGCTTCGATTTCGCGCTGCGAGCGCCTTCGAGCGCCTGGGCGAAGTTCTCCCAGCAGATTCCGCCGCCGATGTTCAATGACATCTGGGCGATGGCCCACCCGCTGCACAAGCAGCTCGTCATCGACGGTAACCAGCTTCCCTTCTGGCAGAACATGCGGGCGCTGACGCGCATGCTCTCGCTGATGCGCCAAGTTTGAACATCCGGAGAAGTGTGAAGATGAACCAGCACGATCCCATCGTCGGCCGCTATGTCTACGTGACATGCCAGGGCAAGACGTACCGCACCTATTATGAAGAGACCGGCGAGGGCATCCCGCTCGTCTGCCTGCACACGGCCGGCACCGACGGGCGCCAGTACCGCCACCAGCTCTGCGATCCCGACATCACGTCGAACTATCGCGTGATTGCGTTCGACATGCCGTGGCACGGCAAGTCGATCCCGCCCTCCGATTTCTACCTCATGGAGGACGAGTACAAGCTGACGACCAGCTTCTACGGCGAGTTCATCGTTGCCTTCTGCCGGGCGCTCGACCTGAAGAAGCCGGTGATCATGGGGCAGTCCATGGGTGGAAACATCTGCCTGCACCTGGCGCTGAAATACGAAACCGAATTCTCCGCGCTGATCGCATTGGAGGCATGCGACTATTCGCCGGGCTGGTGGATCGATCCGCTGCACCATCCCCACATCCACGGCGGCGAGGCGGTCGCGACCGCCGTCTTCGGCCTCATGTCGCCGGAAAGCCCGGACGAATACCGCTGGGAGACCTGGTGGTACTACGCCCAGGGCGGGCCCGGCATCTTCAAGGGGGACCTGTTCTTCTACTCGGTCGACAGCGACTTCCGCGACCAGGTGCAAAAGATCTCCGGGCGCCTGCCGATCTATTTCCTCACCGGCGAGTACGACTTCGCCTGCACGCCGGACATGACGGTGCGCACGGCGGAGAAGGTCAAGGGCTCGGAAACCGTCATCTTCTCCGGCGGGCATTTTCCGACGTCGGAAGACCCGGCGAAGTTCAAGGACATCATCACGCCCGTCCTCAAGAAGATCGTCCAGAACGATCCGGAACGCCGCGGTTCCGGGCGCGGGCTCGGCGCCAGCCCAGCCCATGTCGCCCCGTCCTCGGCCCGGCCGACCGGACGCCGGGTCATCGATCTGTGAACACGACGCCGGGCGTCTCGCATGGAGCCGCCCGGCCCCTTCATCCGCGATTGACGAAGCAGCAAGAGCATGTCGGAACGATCCTCATCGGCGAGCACCTATCTCCTGGTCCCGATCCTGCTGATCGCGGTGCTGCTCGGCACGGCTGCGATCCGCAATCCCTCGCTTGTCTCGCTCTCCGGCTTCGGCAGCGCGATCATCGTTGCCGCCCCGCTGATCCTTGCGACCTATTCGCTGATGGCCCTGGCCGTCTCGGGCCGGGGAACGGTCGACCTGGCGGTCGGCCCGCTGCTTGCCTTCATCAACGTATCGGTCGTCAAGCTCACCATGCTCGGCGTCATCAGCGGTCCTTTCGGCACGTTCTTCGTCGCGCTGGGACTTGGCGTGCTTTACCAGCTTCTCTTTGCCCTGATCGTCATCTGGGTCAGGGTCCAGCCGATCATCGTCGCGCTGTCGGGCTTCCTCGCCCTGTCGGGCATCAATCTCGTGATCCTGCAGCGACCGGGCGGCACGGCGCCCGAATTCATGGCAAGCTGGGGCCTCGGGCAGACGATCTTCTCACCGGTGCTGCTGATCCTCGTCATCGCCACCGCCGGCTGGCTGCTCTTCACGCTCTCGCCCTTCTACGCCAACCTGCGCATGGTGGGATATGACGAGCGCGCGGCCTGGACGAGCGGTGTGCGGATCAACATCGTGCGCGTCGGCGCCCATGTCATCGCCGGCCTGTTCGTCGGTCTTGGAGCGCTTTGCTACACCGCACTGATCTCCTCCGGCGATCCGACGCAGGGCACGACCATGACGCTCACGGCGGTGACGGCGCTGGTTCTAGGCGGCGTCAGCCTCTCGGGCGGCAGGGGCGGCGTCATCGGCGCGCTGTTCGGGGCGCTCAATCTCTATCTCATCGGCTTCGTGCTCGCGACCTTCAACTTCGGCGCGATCCAGGCCTTCGTCACGCAGATGAGCTATGGGGTCATTCTCGTCCTGTCGCTCCTGCTGACGCTGCTGGTACCGGTCGTCGGGCGGTACATCTCCTTCATCTCGCCCTGGGGCGCTTTCGTGGTGCTCGGCACGGGCGTGGTCGCGATCATGCTGCAGGTGGCCACATCCGCGACCTACCTGTCCGAAGCCCCGGCACCGCGCGATGCCGCGGGGCTTGCGACCCGCTATCTGCTCGACGCGCCGCCGGCTGGTCCGGATCTCGCTTTGGCGCTGTCGCCGATCCAGATGACGGCCTTCCTCGCGGCCGGCGCCTTCGCCACCTTCGTGGTCGCGGCGCGGATGATGAAGGCAGAGGCCGGATCGCGCCGCATGGGCGTCTTCCTCTACCTGCTCGTCGGGATTCTCATCCTTTCGCTCTTTGCCGCCATCTTCCTGGAAGGTGCGCCCAACATCCTCAATGGAGTGCGTCAATGATCGATGAACGCTACGAAGACCGTGCCAATCCGCGGCACCAGCTCATCCCGATCCCGCGCTCCTTCTTCATGGTCTGGATCAATCTCGCCGTCACGCTGATCGTTGCGGCAATCGGCTTCGGTGTCGGCTTCGCGCAGGACATGAAGGCGCAGGAGGTGATCGTCCTGACGGTCGTTTCCATCGCCGTGCTGCTGTGGGTCCTCAATTACGTCGTCGTCATGTTCGAGGCGCGCCGGTCCGTGGGCGAGGCCGCCCGCCAGCCTGCCGGGGCCGGCACGGTCTGGCGCGACAACCGTGCGCTCATCATCTCCACGGGCCTGTTGCTGATCGTCTATCTGCTGGTCACGGCGTCCGTCCCGGAGTTTCGGTCTGTCACCAACCTCATCGCCTTCCTGGTGCTCGAAGCCATCCTGTTCTTCGCCTTCAAGGTGTCGGGCCGTTTCGGTCACGGGCGCTCGGCCTTCATCGGCCTCATCGTGCTGGCCGCGCTGGTCGTGATCTCGTCCTTCACCATCAAGGGGTTCCTTTCCGCCACCAACGTCAAGGCGATCCTGCTGTTCGCCTCGTTCCTCGGCATCGCCTGCGTCGGCCAGACGCTCGTCGCGCTGATGGGCGGGCTCGACCTGTCCATTCCCTTCGTCATCGGCTCCTCGAATATCGGCCTGCTGTTCCTGGTCGGGCTCGGCGTTCCCTCCTATGTGGCCTTCGGCTTCGTGCTGGTGCTCGGCGGGTTGATCGGCCTCCTGAATGGCCTTCTCAGCTACAGGCTGCAGGGGCAGGCGCTGATCCTGACGCTTGGGACAGGCTTTGCCGTGGCGGGCCTGACCCAGATCCTGACCTCCATCGGCTCGGCCTTCTCCGGCAATGTCTTCGGCCAGGTCCCGAAATGGCTTCAGAATCTGGCCGCCATGAACGGCGTGACCTTCGGCCTGAAGTTCCCGCCGACCATCCTCATCTGGATCGTGCTCGCCGTCGTTGTCATCATCGCGCTGCGCTATTCCGCCTATGGCCGCCATGTCTACGCGCTCGGCGGAAACCGTCGCTCGGCAAAGCTCGTCGGCATTTCGGAACTGAAATACTGGACGCTCGCCTATGTGATTTCGGGCGTCTTCGCCGCGCTCACCGGCTCCTTGCTGCTGGGCTGGTCGGGCGGCGGGTTCATCGGGGTCGGCGATCCCTATCTCTTCACCACGCTGGCGGCCGTCGTGATCGGCGGAACCTCGCTGATGGGCGGCTATGGAGGCTACGGCTTCACCGTCATCGGCGTGCTCGTGCTTCAGGTCCTCAGCTCGTTCCTCATCGGGATCGGCCTGAAATACGAATGGCAGCAATTCATCTTCGGCCTCCTGATCCTGCCGATGGTCGCGCTTTACGGCCGGTCGCCGCACATCAGGTCGCAAGTCTAAGGGGACGGACATGTTCGGAGCACTCTTCACATCGCAGGATGTCGTCAGCTCGGCCTATGCAGGCGTGCTCGTCGCGACATTCTCCACGGCCATCCTGTGCTTCCTGGGGCTTTCCTGGGTCAACGAAAAGTGGCGCGCGCCCGTCGCCATGGTCGGTGTCGCGGCCCTTGCCTCCTCGCTGCATTACGTCGGTGCCGCCTCGCTCTGGCTTACGCTACAGAAGGCATCGGGCGGCGTCCGCTTCTCGGGCTGGTTCACGGTCCATCCGCTGCAGGTCGCGGCGGTCTATTTCTATGTGACGACCCTCGGCAAGGTGCCGGTCGGCGTCTTCTGGCGCATGTCGGCCGCCGCCCTGCTGATGGTCTTTTCGCGCTATCTGGGCGATGCCGGCTTCTTCAACCCCACCTTCGGCGTGCTGCTCTCCATCGGCTTCTGGCTCTACATCCTGGGCGAGATGTATTTCGGCGCGATGACCGGCCTCGTGCGCAAGGCAAGCCGCCCCGTACGCTTCGGCTATTTCTGGATACGCCTGATCTTCACCATCGGCTGGGCCATCTATCCCATCCTGCATTTCGTCGACGTGGTCATCGGGACCGGGCAGGCCTCCGGCGTGATCGCGCTCTACACCCTCTTCGACCTCGTCAATCTCATCACTCCGTCGCTCATCGTCCTGGCCGTCGCCGGCCAGGAGCGCTACTGAGCCGCCCGCACTTCCAAAGGCCGCAAGCCTGACGAAAGGATATGACCATGAACGGCGCTGACGCAATCGCCATCATCATACTCATCACGATCCTGATCGCCGTCGGGGTCTACCTGCTGCACTGGCTCTACCGGCATTCCTCGAAGGACCAGAGCTTCGTTCGCACCGGTTCTGGCGGCGAAAAGGTGGTCATGGGCGGCGGCGCCCTGGTCATCCCGATCATCCACGACATCACGGTCGTGAACATGAACGCGATACCCGTGGAAATCCGGCGGCAGGGCGAGCAGTCGCTGATCACCCGCAACAAGATGCGGGTCGACATCGCGGCGGAATTCTTTGTCCGCGTCGTCGCGACGAAGGACGGCGTCTCGACGGCGGCGCGCACGCTCGGCGTCCGCACGCAGGACCCGCTGGCGGTCAAGGAGATCATCCAGGGACGGTTTGTCGACGCCATGGCGGCGGTCGCCGCCTCGATGACCATGGATGAAATCCACGTCGATCGCGCCGGCTTCATGGAACGGGTTGCCGATATCGCAGGCAAGACCCTCGGGACCAACGGGCTCGAGCTCGAAAATGCCTCTCTCACTTCCCTCAACCAGACGGATATTTCCGTTTTCAATCCGGCGAACGCCTTCGACGCCGAAGGCCTCACGCAGATCACCGAGCAGGTGGAGAGCCATCGAAAGCTGCGCAACCGGATCGAGAACGAGGTTCGGATCGATATCAAGATGAAGGATTACGAGGCCGAGCAGCGCGCGCTGGAGATCGATCGCGATCTTGAATATGCCCGCATCGAGCAGGCGCGCGCCATCGAGGTGCGCAAGGTCGCGCAGCAGGCCGAGATCGAGGCGGAACGCTCTACCTCCACCATTTCGATCACCCAGGCGCGCGTGCGCGCCGAGGAAGAAGCCGAGCGCATCCGCATTGCCAAGGATCAGGCGGTCGAGGCCGAGCGCATCCGTGCCCAGAACGAGGTGCGTGCGCTGGAAATCGAACGGCAGAGGGAAACCGAGCTGACCGAGATCGCCTCTCGCACGCGGCTCGAAACGGAGCGCATTCTCACGCGCCAGCAGGTTGACGCCGAGCGCATCGAACGCGAGCGCCTCGTCAAGGAAGCCGAGATCAAGGCGCGTCTCGATATTGAGGTATTCGACAGCCGCTCCGGTGCGCAGATCGAGCAGGCCCGCCTCGACAGGCAGCGTGAGGTCGAAGCCAGGCGCATCGAGACCGAGCGCGAGATCGAATTGCTGTCCGTCGACAAGGAAAAGACCGTCAAGGTCGTCAACGAGCAGGCCACTGCCGAGCAGGAGAAAGCGGCCATCGTCAAGCGTCATCAGGTCGAACTCGAACGCCTGAAGAAGGACGAGGACGTCGCCCAGCAGGAGATCCTGAAGCATCAGAAGATCAAGCTTGCGGAAACGCAGAGCCACCGCAAGGTGGAGGATGCGCAGATCGTCGCCAACCGCGAGATCGAGGAACTGCGCGTCGCCGCCGGCAAGTATATCGATCGCTACATCATCGAGCAGGACATGGAGATCGAGCTTGCCGACAAGCGCCGCTTGATCGCCGTCGTCAACAAGGCCATCGAGGAAGCGGTCGCCCGCACCAACGAGGCCGAGGCCCGCAAGCAGCTCACCCTGGTCGAGGAGCAGGTGGAGACGACCCGTGCCGAGGAACTTGCCGCCCGCAACAAGAAGATCGAGATCATCTCGGCGGAGGCTGCCGCAGAGCGCGAGGCGTTGCGCATGGTCAGGCGCGCGGAGGCCGAGAAGCTGTCCGCCGAACAACGTGCCGAGGCGGACATTGCCGAAGCGCGGGCCGCCGGCATCCGCTACGAGACCGATGCCGAGGGCAACCGCAAGCTCAACGACGCGGAAAACATGCGCAACGACGAGAGCCGCCGCAGCGCGATTTACGAGCAGCTCGTCAAGTCGCTGCCGCAGATCATCCGCGAAAGCGTCAAGCCGATGGAAAACATCGAATCGATCAAGATCCTCCAGGTCGACGGCCTGCCCGGTCTCAACAGCCCCTCGGAAACGGGCGGCGCGGGCGGTGCTTCGCCTTCCGGCGGCAACATTCCCGACCAGGTCGTGAACTCGGCGATGAAGTATCGCACGCAGGTCGCGTTCGTCGACGGTCTCATGGAGGAGATCGGCCTGCCGTTGAAGAACCTCGGTTCGGCCGGCGGCATGTCCTTCCGCAATTTCCCGCCGACGCCCGGCGCGAAGACCGGCAAGGACGATGACTGAGGCACCCTGAAGACCGCTCCTGCCCGGCGGGCAGGAGCGGGCAATTCATGTCATTGACGCAGCATTGTCTGGGAGGCTTCGATGTCAGGCAGGGATGAGACGGATCGGCTCGACCGTCACGGACTGGTGCTCGCCTGCTGGCTTTCAACGGGGTCGGTCGCGCTCGGGCTGTTTCATTTCGGCTTTGGCGCAGGCGGCCCCTGGTGGATCGCCGGCGGCTTTGTCCTGCTGATCGCGGGGTTTGCGCTCCATGTCTTGGTCAACGCCGTCACCCGAAGCTGGTTCAATGCCGGTGAGGTCGCATTGGGTCTGGTGCTTTATCTTTCCGGATTGCTCGCCTTCGTGCTGGCGACATTGCTGGTGGACGGATTTGCGGAGCGCCATTTCCTCCCCGTTGCGGGCGGAATGGCTTTTCTCGCCGCGGCCGCGATCTTCGCCATGGTAACGCGCTTTGGGCCCCGAGCCGCTTTCGAGCAGTTCGATATCATCCGTGACAACAATCCGCGCCGGGCGTCGAGCCTGGCGCATCGCGGAGGCCGCCGATGACCGCACTGCTCGCCAGCCTGATCGCCTTCAGCGGTGTCTTGGGTATCTATCTTGCGACGCGTTTCGCACGGGCCGGCCTGCCGCATGCCGTCTTTTTCGACGGTGGCCGGCCGATCCCCTCCTGGGCGCTCATGTTCGCGCTCGGCGGCTTGATGCTCACCGGCACCGGATTTTCCGAGCAGCTTGACCTGGCCGGGCGGTACGGCCTTCAGGCATCCCACGCCGGGATCGGCCTCGTTGTCGCGGCGCTTGTCGGCATTCTGCTCGGCAAGCGGCTGTGGCTGGCGGCGAGGATCGCGGGATTTTCCAGTCCCGGCGACGCGCTTGGCACCTATTACGGCAGCGTCACGATGCGGCTCGTCATGCTCGGCATGGTCATGCTTTTCGGTCTGCCCTTTGCAGCCGACCTCCTGTCGGATGCCGGGCGCATCGTCGCCGGCGTCAGTGACGGCGGCATATCGCGTGCTGTCGCCGTCTGGGCGCTCGCCTTCTTCCTGTTCCTGCCCGCCGTGATCGGTGGATGGCGACCCGTCGCCTTCCTCATCGCCATCGAAAGCGCGGTTTTCGCCGTGATCCTGCTGGCCGTGACGCTTTTCGGCGAGACGGTCTCGGGCAGCCCGGGATTTCTCGCAAAGGGCATCGCAACGGCGCCGGGTATCCTGCATGACGCGCTTCCCGGCGTCGTCCAGTACTCGGCCGGCATAGGCAAGGACGTCGTGCCCGGCGGCTTTTTCACCGCGCTCGGCGTGTTGTCGCGCAGCCTGTCCCTTGCCGGCGTGGTCACCAGTCCCGTTGTCCTGTACCTCGTGATGACCGCAAGGGCGGGCAAGGGCCTTTCGTTCGGAATGACCTGGCTTTCGGCGGGGCTGGCCGCCGGAATCCTCGTCCTGGCGCTGCCGTTTCTCGCTGCGCGCACGCTTTCCGATCCCGTTGCCCATGCCCATCAGCTTGCCGCGCTCGACACGGCCTTTGCCGCGGGCTTCGTCTTCGCTCTCGTCCTGTCGGCGCAAATCGCCGTGCTCGCCTTCACCGGCGGCGGTGCCCTCCTCTTTACCCGGGAACTCGTGCTGCCTTACATGCTGCCGGGAATGACGGAGGCCGGCAACCGGTTCGCGGGGCGCATTGCCATTGCGATCGCCTTTCTGGCGGTGGCCTTCCTTGCAGCCTTCGCGCCCCTTCCGTCGGCCATTCTGGCATCGTTGGCCCTGCCGCTCTCCATCCAGCTCTTTCCGGCCCTTCTGGGTCTTGCCTTCGTGCGCTGGATCAGCCGCAGCGCCGTCATCATAGGCCTGATCCTGGGCGGCCTCTTCGTGTTTTTCACCGAACCGCCCGGTCTCGTATTGTTCGAGGGGCTTTTCCTCGATCTTCCGTGGGGGCGCTGGCCGCTCACCATCCATTCGGCGCTCTGGGGCCTCGTGCTCAACCTGTCGGCGGTGTTGCTCGTCTCCATCTTCACCCGCAAGGGCGAGGAAAGGACGCGGCGCGACCGGCTGCATGACGAATTTGCGGCGCGCTGGCCGACGGACTTCGGCGGCAAGGCCGGGCGCGGCGCAAAATGGTCGTTGACGCTGATATGGGCCTTCCTCGCCATCGGGCCGGGCGCGATCCTCGGGAATACCTTCTTCAGCCAGCCGATCTTCACCGATGGAGACGCGGCGCTCGGTCTGCCTTCGCTGTGGGTGTGGCAGATACTGTTCTGGCTGCTCGGCGCCTTCCTGGTCTGGTGGCTGGCCGAGCCTGCAGGCCTTGGAAGGACCAGCGAGGACGGCCTGCGCGCGATCCGGCCCGAGCACCCTGACGCGGGGCAGGACCGCAACGAGGTCCCGGCCTGGATCGCCTCTTCGATCGCCCGCGTGGTGGAGCGATGAACCGGCCATAGCGCAAGGCGCTAGCGGCGATCCGACTTTGCTATTTCCCCCGTGGATGTTTTTCCGGGACCATGTGAGAAAACAAGAGGAAGGACCCCATGACGAGTTTCGATCCGATCGCTGACTATGCGGCGATCCGTGAAGGCGTGGCCAAAGTCTGCGCGGATTATCCGGGTGCATACTGGCGCGATCTCGACGCCCGGCGTGCCTATCCCAGGGAATTCGTGAACGCGCTCATCCACGAGGGGTATCTCGCGGCGATGATTCCGGAGGAATATGGCGGCTCGGGCCTCAATCTGACGGCATCGGCCGTCATTCTCGAGGAAATTCACCGCAACGGCTGCAATGCCGCCGCCTGCCACGCGCAGATGTATACGATGGGCACCGTGCTGAGGCACGGAAACGAGGAGCAGAAGCGCAGGTGGCTTCCCGCCATCGCCGATGGCTCGGTCCGGCTCCAGGCATTCGGCGTCACCGAACCCACGAGCGGCACCGACACGCTCGCCCTGAAGACCACGGCACGGCGGGAGGGCGATGAATACGTCATCAACGGCCAGAAGATCTGGACCTCCCGGGCGGAGCATTCGGACCTGATGGTGCTGCTCGCCCGCACCACGCCGCGCGACCAGGCAAAATCCAGGACGGACGGCCTTTCCGTCTTCCTTGTCGACCTGCGCGAGCATGTCGGCAAGGGGATCACGATCCGGCCGATCCGGGCGATGATCAATCATGCGACCACGGAAGTGTTTTTCGACAATGTGCGAATTCCGGCGTCCTCGCTGATCGGCGAAGAGGACAAGGGGTTCCGCTACATCCTGTCCGGCATGAATTCCGAGCGCATCCTCATCGCCGCCGAATGCATCGGCGATGCGAAATGGTTCATCGCGAAAGGAGCGGCCTATGCAAAGGAGCGCGTCATCTTCGGCGCGCCGATCGGCAAGAACCAGGGCGTTCAGTTTCCCCTGGCCGAGGCGCATGCCCACATGATGGCGGCGGAGGCGATCGTCTACCGGGCGGCGGCCATGTACGACAGCGGCCTCAATCCGGGCGTGGAGGCCAATACGGCCAAGATGCTTGCGGCGGATGCGAGCTGGGAAGCGGCGGAGGCCTGCCTTCAGACGCATGGCGGTTTCGGCTTCGCCGAGGAATACGACGTGGAGCGCAAGTTCCGCGAGGCGCGCCTCTACCAGGTGGCACCCATCTCCACCAACCTGATCCTGTGCTACATCGCCGAGCAGGTGCTCGGCCTGCCGAAATCCTACGGCGAGGCGCGCTGATGTCGGACATGGAGGCCCTGCTCGATCTCGCGCTCATGCCGGCAAGGGCCATCCCGGAAAGCGCCCGCCGGATGGCCCGTTTCTCGCTGTTCGACTGGATCGTCTGCGGAAGGGCCGGCAGGAGCGAGCCCCTTTCCGGGGCGCTTTGCGCGCTTGCCGCGGCGGAGAGCGGGGCGCAGGAGGCGGCGATCTTCGGCGGCGGACGGTATCCCGCCCGGCTCGCCGCCCTGGTAAACGGCGCCGTCAGCCATGCGCTCGATTATGACGATACCCATTTCGCCCATGTGGGACATCCCTCCGTCGGCATCTATCCGGCCGCGCTCGCTGCCGGCGAACTGAGCAATGCATCGGCCGCCGCCGTTGCGGACGCCTTCCTGATCGGTGCCGAGGCTTCGGTGCGGATCGGCCTCACGCTCGGACCGGCGCATTACAACAGGGGTTTTCACCAGACGGCCACCGCCGGCGCCTTCGGGGCGACCATTGCCGCAGGGCGCCTGCTCGGGCTCGACCGCGAGGCGATGCGTGTTGCACTGGGGCTGGCGGCGACCCGTGCCTCGGGCCTCAAATCCCAGTTCGGAACGATGGGCAAACCGTATAATGCCGGCATCGCGGCCTCCAACGGTGTGGAATGCGCCCGCCTTGCGGCGCTTGGCTTCACCTCCGCCGATGACGGGATTTACGGGCCGCAGGGCTTCCTGCCCACCCATACCGACAAGGAGGGCGCCGGCGCCTGGGGCGCTCCGCCGCCGGAAACGTTTCTTTTCGAGGACGTCAAATACAAGCTGCACGCCTGCTGTCACGGGACGCATGCGATGATCGAGGCGCTCGCAGGCGCGGCAGATAGCGTCGGCCATCCGGTTCGTGCGGCGGACGTCAGGTCGCTTCACCTGAGGACAAGCCCGCGCTGGCTGAAAGTATGCGACATCAAGCAGCCCCGCACCGGCCTGGAAGTGAAGTTCAGCTATAACTGGCTCGCGGGCATGGTATTCGAGGGAATATCCACGGCCAACGACCGGGCCTATGCCGACGCGCTCGCAGGTGACGGGCGCCTTGCCGCCTTTGCCCGCAAGGTCACCGTCAGCGGGGACGATGCCATCGGCGACATGCAGGCCGATTGCCGGCTGGAACTTGAGGACGGAACGGTCCTGCATCTCGTCCACGACCTCTCCCTGCGCCTGCCCGATCAGCGGATAGAACTGGCGCTCCGGGAAAAGGCGAGGGGCCTGATCGGCACAGAAGGCGATGGAATCTGGGCGGCGGTCGCGGGCCTCGACGGTATCTCCGCGCGCGTCCTGGCGACCTGCCTGGGAGGCAAGGCATGAGCGGATCGGCGTGGATCGGGCGCAAGAGCCGCCGGGAAGAGAGGATCACGCCGCGCCAGCTCGCCGAATTCCGCGTGACCTTCGGGGCGCTTCTCGATGAGCGCCCGGTTCCACCCGGCTTCCACTGGTGCCTCGTCCCGGATCTCGCACCCGCCGGCGACCTCGGACGCGACGGCCACCCCAGGCCGGGAATTTTCGTACCGGAGCTTCCCCTGCCGCGCCGCATGTGGGCCGGCGGGGAAATCGCCTTCGCCCGGGAGATCCCTCCCGACGCGCTGATGGAGCGGGTGAGCACGGTGCGTGACGTCGTTTCCAAATCCGGATCGACCGGCCCGCTTGCATTCGTGACCATCGACCATGAATGGCTGGCGGACGGGGTCCCGGTTCTCCGGGAACGGCAGGACCTCGTTTACCGGGAGGATCCGAAGCCGGGGGAGAAGCCGAAACCGCAGCAGGCGGAGCCTTGGGACGTGGAAAGCGCGATGGCTTTCGCGCCCGATGCGACGATGCTGTTCCGTTACTCCGCTCTTACCTTCAACGGCCACCGCATCCACTACGACCATCCCTACGCAACCGGCGTCGAAGGGTATGACGGTCTCGTCGTGCACGGTCCGATGCAGGCGATGGTGATGATGAACATGGCAAGCCGGCTCTTGGGGCGGCTTCCCTCGAATTTTCGCTATCGGGGCGTATCGCCGCTGATCTGTGGTGTGGAAGCCGTCATCGAGGCCCGCCCTGCCGCCGGCGGATACGAACTGCGCACCTGCACCGTCGACGGCGGGCTGACCATGATCGCCTCAGCGAGATGAACGGGCGCGCCCGGCCCCGCGCCTTCCAATAGTTTTCGTGTCTAGCCTTCGAACGCTTCGAGCTCGGGCGTCAGCTTGCCTTCCCATATGCCGCGCCTGACGAGATCGCGGGCCACGGTCAGGGTGATCTTCTCCACGGCCTGGCAGGCCCTGCTCATCGGGCGCGCCGGGTTCGACACGAGATAGACCGGTCTCCAGATCGACGGTTCGATGATCGGCGACTTCACCAGCTCGCCGCGCGCGACGAAATCGTGCGCCGCGGCGGGCGCGAATATGGCAAATCCGGATCCGCGGGCGACCAGTTCCTTGATCTGGGTCATCGCATCCATTTCGATGACGACGTTCAGCTCGATGCCCTTTTCCGTGGCGTGACGCTGAATGGTCCGGGTCAGGCCATGGCTGGGAGAGGGCAGGATCAGATCCAGCCCGGCGATATCGGCAAGGCGCACCGGCACGCCCGGCTTTGTGTCGAGCGGCCAGTTATCAGGGGCGGCGAAGAAACAGAGCTGCTCGTCCAGGAGATGGCGCGCCCGGAACTGGTCCTTCCTGTCGATGTAGTAGAGAAACGCCATTTCCACCGTGCCGTCCTCCAGCCATGTGCGGATATAGCCGCTCATCGCCTCGATGGCCTGCAGGCGGACGGACGGCAGATCGATGCGGACGGTTTCCGCCAGGGGAACGGACATGACCATGGAGATCGACGGCGGCAGACCGAAGGTGACCTGGCCCCGCACGGCTCCGCCCGCCTCGCGCATTTCCGTGATGCACTGGTCGAGATTGCGGCATATCTCCCTGGCATGGCGCACGAGAAGCTGGCCCTCGTCCGTCAGCACGATTCCCCGCGGCGATCGTTCCATCAGGGGAACCCCGAGCTCTTCCTCGAGCCTGATCACATGCTGGGAAAGGGAAGGCTGCGCCACGCCGAGACGCTGCGATGCGGCCGACAGGGAGCGCTCTTCCGAGATCGCAATGAAGTACCGCAAATGCCGGATGTCCATGCCTGCGCCCCCTTCCGGCGGGCAGTTAGTCGGCTTTGATCTAGCCTGTCAAGGAAACATCTATTACCGGGCCTCGACGAGCCTCGCTAAGCTTTTCACCGAAGGGGAGAGGAGAGCTGAATGCGAGATCTTGACGGGATCCTCGTGGTTTCCTTGGAGCAGGCCGTGGCCGCTCCGCTTGCCACATCCCGGCTTGCCGATGCCGGGGCGCGGGTGATCAAGGTGGAAAGGCCGGAGGGCGATTTCGCCCGCGGCTACGATCATCTGGTGCACGGCGAAAGCGCCTATTTCGTCTGGATCAATCGCGGCAAGGAATCCATCTGTCTCGATCTGCGCCAGCCCGAGGACCTTGCGCTTCTCAAGCGCATGGTCGCGGAGGCCGACATCTTCGTGCAGAATCTCGCGCCCGGGGCCGCGGCCCGCCTGGGCGTGGGCGCCGACGCGATGACCGCGGCGCATCCGCGGCTCATCTATGTCTCGATCTCGGGCTATGGCGAAAATGGCCCCTACCGGGACCAGAAGGCCTACGACATGCTGATCCAAGGCGAAAGCGGCCTGATGTCGGTTACCGGTACGCCGGATGGTAGCGCCCGTGTCGGCATTTCGGTGTGCGATATCGCCGCCGGGGAGACCGCCTATGCCGCCATGCTGCAATCGCTGATCGCCCGCCAGAAAACGGGACGAGGCCGCGCCGTCGAGATTTCTCTCTTCCACACGATGGCCGACTGGATGAACGTGCCCTACCTGCAGACGCGCTACGGCGAGAAGGCCCCGCCCCGCCTCGGCATGCGGCATCCGACCATAGCCCCCTACGGCGCCTTCCGCTGCAAGGACGGGCGCGAGATACTGCTGAGCGTGCAGAACGACCGCGAATGGGCGGCCTTCGCGCAGAAGGTGCTCGGTGATGCGTCGCTCGCGACCGATGCCCGCTATGCACGCAACGTGGCGCGGGTCGCGCACATGGCCGAGATCGAGGCGATGATTGCAAAGGTCATGAAGAGGTACGACCGCGAGGAGGCGGTCGCGCTTCTGAGTGAAGCGGGTATTGCCTGCGGCCGGCTTTCGACGACCGGCGACCTCGCCGCCCATCCGCAAGCCTGGCATGTCGAGGTGCAGACGCCAAGCGGCCCCGTCGAGATGATGGGACGGGGAGCGCGCTTTTCGGATGCATCTTTCGGGGGAGGGCGCGTGCCGGCGCTCGGCGAGCATTCTGCCGCGCTGAGGGCGGAATTCCACAGCCGGAGAGGCCGCGCGTGACTGCAATGCTCGATTGGCAATGCCTGCTCTTCGTGCCGGTCGGGGCCGATCGGCACCTCGAGAGCGCCATCCGCCACAGGCCCGATGCGGTTATACTGGATCTCGAGGACGCGATTGCGCCCGACGGCAAGCAGAAGGCGCGGCAGGATCTCGCGCGCTTTCAGGCGAGGCTGGCCGAGGCCGGCATCGATTGCGCCGTGAGGGTCAATTCGCCTCTCGGCATGATGGCGGCCGATATCCAGGCAGTCGACCCAGCAACGGCCCAAGCGCTGATCCTGCCGAAATGCGAAGGCCGGCGGCAGATCGAAAACGCCGTCGAGCTGGCGGGCGGGGACATCGGCATCATCGCGCTCGTGGAGACGCCGCGCGGCGTGGAGGGCACGGCGCTTCTGGCCGACACGCCGGGCCTTGCCGGTCTCATGCTCGGATCGGAGGACCTTTCCGCCGCGCTGGGCGTCCATCCCGACCGGGGCGTGCTCGAATGGCCCGCGGCGAGGCTGGCCATGGCCGCGGCCGGCCGTGGCCTGCTCGCCATCGGGTTTCCAGGTTCCATCGCCAATTTCCGGGACCTGGAGCTTTATCGCCGGCAGATCGAGCGCGCCCGCCATTTGGGCATGAACGCCGTGGCGGCCATTCACCCCGCGCAGATACCGGTCATCCGCGAGGCGCTTGCTCCGGATGAAAGCGAAGCCGCATGGGCGCGCAAGGTACTCTCCTGCCTGGAGGCGTCCGCTGGCGGGCCGGTTTTCGCGCTGGACGGCTTGATGATCGATGCGCCCGTCATCGCAAGGGCAAGAAGGATCGTTGCGCGCGCGGGATGATTGCCGGCCCCCCCGATTTGGAGCCCGTCAGCGAAAGATCGCCTGATCGCGCGCGACTGCCCCTGTCATGGCAGCAACGACCAGCCGCAGGCGCTCGACGCGCTTCAGGTCGTTGTGAAACGAGATCCAGTAGGACCGGGTCAGCGTCGTATCCGGCAGGATCGGCACGAGATCGGGATAGGCATGCGCCATGAACCTGGGCAGCACGCCGAGCGCCGCACCGCTGAGCACGGTCTGAAGCTGCGCGGCGATGCTGCTGCTCTTCAACTGCGCGCGCAGGTTCCTTCCGAGCGCCCGCATGTAGTCGAGCTCGTCGGTATGCAGCAGCTGGTCGATATATCCGCAGAGCCGGTGGTCCTGCAGGTCCTGCGCCGAGCGCGGCACCGCATTGACGGTGAAATAGGCCGGGCTGCCGTAGAATTGCAGCGTGTAATCCGTCAGCTTGCGGAAGGTCAGGTCGCCGGCGGTCGGCCGGTCGAGGGTGATGGCGATGTCGGCTTCGCGGTCGGCCAGCGAGAAGTTGCGCGGCAGCGCGATGAGCTCGATGGAAATCTCCGGATAGGCTGCGACGATCTCCCCGACGCGCCCGGCGAGGTAGCCGATCCCGAGTCCTTCCGGCACGCCGACGGTCACCGATCCGCCGCGGACAGCCCGGGCCGCGTCGATCTCGGCCATATCCCTGATCAGCGCGGTCTCCATCTTCTCCGCCGTTCGTTGCAGCCTGGAGCCGGCATCGGTGATGCGCAGCCTGCGGCCCGCCCGGTGGAAAAGCTCGACACCGATCGCGGCTTCAAGCTGCGAGAGCCGCCGAGACAGGGTGGAATGGTCGTAGCCCAGCGTGCGCGCGGCATCGGTTATCGTCCCCTGCCGCGCGATCGCCAGGAACAGCCGCAGGTCATCCCAATCCATTCTGCACCCTTTTTCGCACACGGGATGTGCATTTATCCCCATTGCATGCCGGCCGGCAACGCGGAAGATGGACGCATGTCCGGGGGGGAAGCCATGAACGATACCGAAGCAATGGAATTCGACTATATCGTCGTCGGTGCGGGAACGGCCGGTTGTGTCGTCGCCGAGCAATTGTCGCGCGACCGGACGCGGCGCGTGCTCGTGCTGGAAGCCGGCGGCATGGACGACTGGATCTGGTTCCACATTCCCGTCGGCTATCTCTTCGCCATCGGCAATCCGCGTTCCGACTGGATGTTCCGCACCGAAAGCGAACCCGGCCTCAACGGCAGGTCGCTGGCCTATCCGCGCGGCAAGGTGATCGGCGGGTCCTCCGCCATCAACGCCATGATCTCCATGCGCGGCCAGGCCGCGGACTACGACCACTGGCGCTCGCTCGGGCTCGCCGGATGGGGGTGGGGTGACGTGCTGCCGCTGTTTCGCGAGCTGGAGGATCATTTCCTCGGGGCGAGCGACACGCACGGTGCCGGCGGCGGATGGCGGATCGAGGCCCCGCGCCTTGCCTGGCCGGTGCTCGACGCGGTGCGCGAAGCGGCCGGCCAGATGGGCATCGCCCCGACGGCGGACTTCAATACCGGAAACAACGAAGGCGCCGGCTATTTCCACGTCAACCAGAAGCGCGGCCGGCGCTGGTCCTCCGCCCGCGGCTTCCTGAAGCCCGCCCTGTCGCGCGACAATGTGAAACTCGAGACGCAGGTTCTCGTGAACCGGCTGCATGTGGCGGGCACGCGCGTTTGCGGGGTCGAATACACGAAGGGCGGCCGGACATGCGTCGCGCACGCCCGCGCGACGGTGGTTCTCTGCTCCGGCTCGATCGGCTCGGTCCAGGTCCTGCAGCGGTCCGGCATCGGCAACGGCGATTTCCTGGCGGGCCTGGGCATCCGGCCGGTGCTTCACGCGCCCGGCGTCGGCGAGAACCTGCAGGACCATCTCCAGCAGCGCGCGATCTACAAGGTCGCCAATGTCCGCACGCTCAACGAAATGTACCATTCCCTTTTCGGACGCGGCTGGATGGGGCTGCAATATGCCTTCGCCCGGCGCGGACCGCTGACCATGGCGCCCTCCCAGCTCGGCATCTTCACCCGCTCCAGTGCGGACCATGCGCGGGCGAACATCCAGTTCCATGTGCAGCCGCTCTCGCTCGACAAGTTCGGCGATCCGTTGCACCGCTTCCCGGCGATCACGGTCAGCGCCTGCAATCTCAGGCCGACATCCCGCGGAAGCGTGCGCATCACCGGCGCGGCACCGCAGGACCTGCCGCGGATCGCGCCGAACTATCTTTCGACGGAGGAGGACCGCACGGTCGCGGCCGACGCCATTCGCGTGACGCGCCGCCTGATGGCGCAGCCGGCGCTGGCGCGCTTGCAGCCGGTGGAATATCTGCCGGGCCCTTCGGTGGGTGACGACGACGAGAGCCTGGCGAAGGCCGCCGGCGATATCGGGACGACGATCTTCCACCCCGTCGGCACGGCGAAGATGGGCGCGGCGGATGATCCGATGGCCGTCGTGGACGAGCGGCTGCGGCTGCGCGGACTGGACGGCCTGCGGGTCATCGACGCCTCGATCATGCCGACGATCACGTCAGGCAACACCAACACGCCGACGGCCCTCATCGCGCTGAAGGGCGCGAAAATGATCGCCGAGGATTTCCGGTGAATGCATGGGTCCCGTTCGCACACCGTTGTCCTTCCGGCTATGCGCACATGCTGAGCCACAGGACACCGGCGAAACACAGCGTGGCAAGGATCGCCGCGCCATTTGCCATGGCGCCGATCCTCGCAAGCGGTGATGTCGGCCCGTTCCGTCTCGCCTTCCACGAGAGGGCGAGGAGAACGGTGACGATGGCCACGGCCGTCATGATCAATGCCAGGCGGAGCGTCGAGATCGGCCCTACCATCCGGTCGTCCCAGCCCGCGCGGCAGCCGGTTGCCTGAAGCGCATACAGCAGCAGGAAGCCGGCGGCCCAGCCGATCCAGACTGCGAAGAGACCGAGGAGGGGATTTCCGCTCATGCGCCCGCTCCACCGATCAGGAGTTTGAGGACGAACGGGAACGCCATGGCGATCACGCCCGTGACCAGGGTGAACAGGTGCCAGAGCCGCCCCAGGCGCAGGTCGAGATCCCTCAGGCGAGAGACATTGCCGCGTCTGATGCGCCAGACGCCGAACAGCGACAGGACGAGGCCGACGGCAACGTGAAAGGCGGCATAGCTCTTCACGGCGAAGATGCTGGCCACGGCGGCATGCCGTGTCGCCTCGCCGTGGATGGCGGCAAGGAAGGCGAGGAGAATGACCAGTGCCGCGCCATGGGCCAGTGCGGCGATGCACAGGTTCCGCGCCGTCCTGTCATTGTCGGAAAGGCGCCTGCTGCCGAAGAAAGCCGCGACGATCAAGGCCGCGACGACCGCCAGGCAAGTGAAGGCATCGAGGGGGATGTCGAGGCCGGGCGGCCAGTTCGGGGCCGACAGCCACAGGAAGAGCGCGCCGAAGAGCAGCGAAGCATAGAGCGTGGCGTCGGCGGCGAGCGTGAAGACCATCGCCCAGTAGGATGGCGGTCTCTCTGTCTGGTAATGGTGCGGCAGGTCCGGGCCGCGGCCGACGGGCAGGTCGGCGAGATCGGACGTCGGGCCGCAGTCGCGGGTCCATAGCAGGAACAGCGCGGTGACGATGAGGATGGCCGGCAGGGTGAGCCAGTAGAGCTTCAGGAGGAGAAGGGCGAAGACGCTGCCGGTCGCAAGCGCGGTCAGGAGCGGAAGATACGTCCGTTTCGGCAGGACGACGACCTGCTCGGGCTTCCCCGTCACCATGTCCACGCCGAGAACCTCCATCCAGCCGTTGCGGGCGGCGCCGAGAAAGCCGTTCCCGGCCGCGAGCGCCGGGCCGAGCGTGTCGGGGTCCAACCGGTCGGCCCGTTCGGCGACCTCGGGCAGCGAGGCGAAGGCATAGGCGGGCGGCGGGGTGGGCATCGCCCATTCCAGGGTGCCCGCTTGCCAGGGATTGCGCCGGAAGGGCTTGCCGAAGACGGCGAGCAGCAGGAAATCGAGCGCCACGAGCGCGAAGCCCGTCGTCATGATGAAGCCGCCCATGGAGGAGACGAAATTCAGCACCTCCCAGCCCGCCTCCGGCGGATAGGTGGAGATGCGCCGCGGCATGCCGCGCAGCCCCGTCAGGTGCATGGAAAAGAAGGTCAGGTTGAAGCCGATGAAGATCATCCAGAAGGCGGCATGCGAGAGATGCTGCACGGATTGCCGGCCGAAGATATGCGGCAGCCAGTAATAGGCCGCCGCCATCATCGGGAAGACGAAGCCGCCGACCAGCACGTAATGCAGATGTGCGACGACGAAATGGGTGTCGTGCGCCTGCCAGTCGAACGGCACCATGGCGAGCATCACGCCCGTCAGCCCGCCGAGCACGAAGACGAACAGGAAGCCGAAGACGTGCAGCATGGGCACCGACATGCGCGGCCGGCCATGGGCGAGCGTCGCCAGCCACGCGAAGATCTGCACGCCGGTCGGCACCGCCGCCAGCCCGCTCGCCGCGGAGAAGAAGGAGAGGGCGACGTGGGGAATGCCCACCGTGTACATGTGGTGGACCCATAGCCCGAAGGAGAGGAAGGCGAGCGCGATGACCGCCGCCACGACGACCTCGTAGCCTTCGAGCGGCCGGCGGGCGAGCGTCGGGATGATCGTCGAGAGCGCGCCGGCGGCCGGCAGGAAGATGATATAGACCTCGGGATGGCCGAACAGCCAGAAGAGATGCTGCCAGAGCAGCGGATCGCCGCCGCGGCCGGGGTCGAAGAACGGCAGGCCGAAGGCGCGCTCGGCCTCCAGCAGGATGGAGCCGAGGATGAGCGGCGGAAAGCCGATCAGCATCATGCCGGCGACGATCAGCATGTACCAGGCGAAGATGGGCATGCGCGTCAGCGACATGCCGGGCGCCCGCAGCTTGAGGATCGAGACGAGGATTTCCACGGCGGCGGAAAGCGCCGAGATCTCGACGAAGGTGATGCCGAGCAGCCAGACGTCGGCATTGACGCCCGGCATGTAGGTGGATGAGGAAAGCGGGGTGTACATGAACCAGCCGCCATCCGGCGCCACGCCGGCCAGAAGCGCCCCGACCAGGAAGGATCCGCCGAAGAGGTAGCACCAGTAGCCGTAGGCGGACATGCGGGGGAAGGCGAGGTCGCGGCTGCCCAGCATCTTCGGCAGCAGATACATGGCCAGCCCCTCGAAGAAGGGGATGGCGAAGAGGAACATCATCACCACGCCGTGCATGGTGAAGACCTGCGCATAGGCGGCGGCGTCGAGGAAGGCGCTTTTCGTCGTGGCGAGCTGCGTGCGGATCAGCATGGCCATCACGCCGCCGATGGCGAAGAAGACGAGCGCCGTCAGCATGAAGCGCTTGCCGATGACCGTGTGGTTGACCGCCTGGAGGCGGCCCCATCCCGGCGGCGTGCCCCAGATGGCCGTCAGCTCCCGGTGGAGGCGAAGCGCCGCGGGGCGCGGTGCCGGCGTCATCGCACGCCCTCCTGTTCCAGGCCGGCAAGGACCGTTTCATATTCCTCAGGCGAATGGGCGTGGACCTCGAAGAACATGCCCTCGTGACCCGTGCCGCAATATTCCGAACAGATGCCGCCATAGACGCCGGGGCGGTCTGCAAGGATGCGCACCTTTGTGGCATGGCCGGGGATCGCGTCGATCTTGCCGCCGAGGCGCGGGGCCCAGAAGCTGTGGATCACGTCGTCGCTGGTCGCCGTCACCACGATTGTCCTGCCGGCCGGAATGTGGAGAACGCCCTCGCTGCTGCGCGTGCCGCCGGCATAGCGGAAGTCCCAGCGCCACATGCTGCCATGGGCCTCCACTTCGACAGGATCGCCCGCCCGGCCGGTAAGGATGTATTCGCCGCGCATCAGGCCGTGGCCGATGAGCGCAACCAGGGTGACGAGTGGAAAGGCGACGCCGCCGATCCATATCCAGCGCGAGGGCGAAACCCGCCGTCCCGGTCCGGGCCGGAAGAGGACGAGGAGGAAAAGGCCGAGAACGACAAGGAAGATCACGGCGGCGCCCGCCAGCATCAGCCACCAGAGGTCGGCGATCGCGGCGGCGAAGGGGCCGGCGGGGTCGAGCGCGGAGAGATCGCCGGTGCAGCCGGCAAGCGCAAGGGGCGCGGAAAAGGCGGACAAGGCGCGGAACCCGATGGCCTGCCGCATGGTTATCGGGCGGAAGGGAGTACGGGCATGGAAGAAACGCAGGACCGGGGAAATCCGGTCATCCAGAAGGTGGAGGAGAAGGACGCGAGCTCGCTGGTCGCCATCAGCGGCCACCCGCTGCATGCCATGAGCGTGCACTTCCCCATCGCCTTCGTCTTCGCCACGCTCGGCGTGGACCTGCTCTACTGGTGGACGGGCGATGCGTTCTGGCTGCGCGTCGGGCTGTGGTCGTCCGGCGGCGCGTTCTTCCTCGGCATGGCCGCCGGGGCGGTCGGGACAGCCGAGCTGCTGCTGGTGCCGGGCATCCGTGCGCGCGTCGCCAGTTGGGCGCATGCCATCGCCGCCATGACCCTCATCGCCGTGATGGGCGCGAACTGGGGCCTGCGCGCGACGAACCTGCTCGACGTCCTGCCGCAGGGATTGTTCCTGTCGGGCCTTTCCGCCGTCCTGACGGGGATTGCCGGTTGGCACGGCGGCAAGCTGATCTTCGATCACGGCGTCGGCCTCATGGTTTCGTCCAGGGATTGAATTCGCCATAGAGGCGCCCGAGGCCGCCCGGCTCGGAAAGGACGTCGAGGAAGGCAAGGTCGATCGCCGGCTTGGCGAGGACGACGAAGAAGATCGTGACCACCACCCCGGCGCTCAATACCGTCGCCATGACGAAGCGCCAGACCGGATAGACCTCTCCCTCGCGAAAGAGCCGGATGACGACGAGCCCGGTGAGGACGTGGAAGACGGCAAGGACGCCGACGAAGGCGAGCTTGACCGAGAACCACGGCTCGAAGGTGTGGCGCAGGAAGATCAGCGCCGTCCCCGTCATGACGGCAAGGAAGGCGGCGGGCGAGATGATGGCGACATAGGCGAAGCGGACGAGTCGCTGCAGGCGCAGCAGCGCGTCCCGGTCTTCCACATGCGTCCTCTGCACGTAGAGCCCCGGCAGGCTGACCACGCCGGCCGCCCAGATCGCGATCGCCGCGATGTGCACGAACTTGGCGAGCGCGATCATGGGACCCGCCGATCAAGGCCGCGCTCCGCGAGGGTGGCGTGGAGACGCCACAGCACCGCCAGCAGGTAGGGCCCGGCCGCCGGAACCCACATCAGCACGCCGGCAAGCTGCTGGTCCTCCAGCGGCGTCAGGCCGAAGGCGGCGGTCGTCGCCAGATGCGCGTCGTAGAGCGGTTCGCGCGCGAAGGTGAGGAGCGCGGCGAGCATGCCCATCTGGACCATGGTGCCGAACAGGAGGGCGCAGGCATTGCCGAGCGGCGTGCGCGGGCTGAGCGCCACCCCCCAGAGCCAGATCGCCGAGCCGAGCAGGGAAAGCTGCATCAGCCAGTAGGCGGCATGGGAGGACAGCGCGAAGGCGTAGGCCGACGGCGAGTGCCAGAGCCAGAACAGCAGCGTATGGACGGCGAAGGCGAATTGCGGTGCGCGCCAGTCCCGACGGCCGAGCGCCAGCGCAAGGAACGGCGCGGCGACGGCGACGAGCAGGACGTGATGCAGCGCCCGCGCGGAAAACAGCGCCGAGGTCAGCGCGCAGAGCGGCGAGACGAAGGCGACGACGAGGACGAACAGTCCGAGCGCGGCGAAGGTGCGCCCATCCCTCTCTCGCAGGAGGGCGAAAGCCAGGGCGGCCAGCGCCGCGAGCAGGACCGGATCGAGGTTCCAGCGCCATGGCAGGCTCGCTGCATCGGGCGCGGGGCCGCAATAGATGTCGTAGAGGGTCTGCGCCATCGCCGTCTCCATTCAGGACTCCGGTCAGGGCGGACCGCCGGCGAGCAGGCTCCTCAGGTCGCGGACCTCGTCCGCCTCCACCGCGCCGCCGGAATTACCCCAACTCGACCTGACATAGGTCGCGACGGCCGCTATTCCATCGTCGTCGAGCTTCCAGCCGAAGGCGGGCATGGTCAGCGGAGAAGGATGCCTCTTCGTGGGCACCGCGCGCGCGCCTTCGAGGATCACGCGGATGACGGTCGTGGCATCCGGATTGTTTACATTGCCCGAGCCCGAAAGGGGCGGGAAGAAGCGCGGAACGCCGCTGCCGTCAGAGACGTGGCAGGCGCTGCAATTGTCGAAATAGATCGCCGCGCCCGCCTTCATCACCGCATCGTCGGGTGTTGCCGGCGCCGCGCGTTCCTCGCCGTCGAGATCCTTGAGATAGGTGGCGATCGCCGCTAGGTCCGTCTCGGTCATGTGCTGCGTTGAGTAGGAGATGACCTCGGACATGATCGAGAAGGCGGCGCTGTGGGCGTTTCGCCCGGTTTGCAGGAATTCGACGATCGCCGCCTTCGACCATGCCTCCAGCCCGCCATGCCGGCCGCCGCGGATATCCGGCGCGGCCCAGTTCTCCAGCTTGCCGCCGGCAAGGTGCCTGCTCTTCTTGTCCGCGCCGAGCAGGTTCTTCTCCGTGTGGCAGCCCGAACAGTGTCCCGGCCCCTCGACGAGATATGCGCCCCGGTTCCACTCCTGGGATTTTGCGGGGTCGGGCCGGAAGACGCCGGGCTCGAAGAAGGTCATGTTCCAGCCCTTGACGGTGGTGCGCCAGCTCAGCGGGAAGGGCAGCTCGTTCTCCGGCTTCTTCTTGCGCACGGGATCGAGCGTCGCGAGATAATCGTAGATCGCGTCCACATCCTCGCGCGGCATCTTCGTGAAATGCGGATAGGGAAAGGCGGGGTAGAGCTGCGAGCCGTCCTTCGCCTTGCCCTCGTGCATCGCCCGCCAGAAGTCGTCCTTGGTCCAGCGTCCGAGGCCGGTTTCGGTGTCGAAGGTGATGTTGGGGGTATAGATCAAGCCGAAGGGCGTTTCCAGCGCACGGCTGCCGGCGAAGGGCTCCTCGCCCGGCGGGGTATGGCATCCCTGGCAATTGCCGGCCTGCGTCAGGTAGCGCCCGCGCTCGAGCTGGGAAAAATCGTTGGCCTGGCCGGCCTGTGCGGAGCCGAGAAGGGCCGAGCCGGCGATGAGGAGGGGCGCGCTCTTCCTCATGCCTGCACCATCGGGCCGGGATCGCGAAGGTAACGGGACCTGATCGCCTCCGCCGCCCAGTAGGTCAGCGCCGCGACGGTGCCGGTCGGGTTGTAGCCGGCATTCTGGGGAAAGACGCCCGCGCCCATGACGAAGAGGTTCGGCACGTCCCAGCTCTGCAGGTAGCGGTTGACGACGCTGTTTTGCGGCGTGCTGCCCATGATCGTGCCGCCCGTATTGTGCGTCGTCTGGTAGGGCATGGAATCGTAGGCGCCCTCCCGGGCGTTGACCTTGATCTCCCTGCCGCCCATGCGCGCCGCGATCTCCCGGGCGCGGTCGGTGAGGTAGGCCGTCATCGCCCGGTCGTTCGGCGTGAAATCGTACGTCATGCGCAGCAGCGGCCGGCCGTAGACGTCGGTATAGGTCGGGTCGAGGTCCAGGTGGTTCTGCGCATAGGCCATGGACGCGCCATGGGTCGAGACGCTGGTCGACTTCAGGAAGTTCTCCTTGACGGCCTTCTTCCAGCCCGCGCCCCATTCCGGCGTCCCCTCCGGGGTGCGGTGCGTCTCGATCGGCCGCGCATTGGTCGTCCAGCAGGCGAGATAGCCGCCGCCGATGAAGCCGAGCCCGGCATGGTCGAAATTGTCGCCGTTGTACTCGTCGATCACCATGCCGAGCGCGCCGGCCCCGACGAACTGGTTGGTGTACCTTTCCTCGTAGAAGACGTCGACGGAGGAGACCACCTGATAGCAGTAGTTCTTGCCGACAAGGCCCTCGCCGCTGCGCGGGTCGTAGGTCCTGCCGATGCCGGAGAGCATCATCAGGCGGGCGTTCTGCAAGGGGTATGCGCACAGGATGACGATCCCGGCCGGCTGCTCGAAGACCTCGCCATGCACGTCGACATGCGTGACGCCCGTGGCGCGCCGACCGCTGCTGTCGCGCCGGATCTCCAGCACCTCGTTGTGCGTCTTCAGCGTGAAGTTCGGCTTTCCCATCAGCACGGGCAGGATCGTCGTCTGCGGAATGGCCTTGGAATAGTTGCCGCAGCCGTATTTCTCGCAGAAGCCGCAATAGGTGCATGGTGCGAGCTGGACGCCGAGCGGATTGGTATAGGGGCGGCTCATGTTCGCGGACGGCGCGGGAAAGGGCTTCAGGCCGAGTTCCGCCGCCGCGGCGCCGAACTGCTTCTGGGCGAATGTCATCTCCATGGGCGGATTGGGATATTCGTCGCTGCGCCGGCCCTCGAAGGGATTGCCGCCCGCCTGCAGCGCGCCGCGCAGGTTGCCCGCCTTGCCGCCGATTCCGCAGAGCTTCTCGAAGCGGTCGAAATGGGGTTCCAGTTCGTCATAGGTGACGCCGTAATCCTGCACGGTCATGCCGTCCGGCAACGGGCCGTAGCGGTCGGCATTGTGGCTGGCGGCAATGAAATCCGACGGCAGGAAGCGGAAGGTCTGGCCATTCCAGTGCACGCCGCTTCCGCCGACGCCGCTGCCCGGCAGGAACGATCCCCAGCGACGCATCGGCAGCGCCGTCTGGCTGGCGTTGTTGCGGAAGGTGAGTGTTTCGCGGGCCGTGTCCTGGAACATCTCGTGCCGCCAGTAGAAGCGCAATTCGTCGGGGGCGAGCGTCGGCGGAAAGTGGGTCGGCGTGTCGCGCCAGCCGCCGCGCTCGAGCGCCAGCACTTCGAGGCCCGCTTCCGTCAGTTCCTGCGCCATGATCGCGCCGGTCCAGCCGAAGCCGACGAGCACCACATCCACCGGCGGCAATTTTCTCGCCATTCCTCTGCCCTCCTCTTATGGGGTTTTCCACTCCGGTCGTCCGGCAAGACCGACGGGAGGGATGTCGAGGCGCTTGCCGTCATGGTCGAGATAGTCGCGGTAGTCGTAGCGCGCGCCGGGAAAGCCGACGAGCCGCCAGCCTGCCATGTCCCGGTTGCCGCCATAGATCGGATCGCTGAAGAAGCCCTCGATGGTGTTTTCGAGAACAAGCGCGAAGAAGGCCGGCGCCGCGACGCCCTCGAATTCGAGCTCGCCGTCCTCCATCGCGGCGAGGATGTCGTCCTGCACCCCGGCGTCGAGCTCGTCGAACGCCTTTCCGTCATGGCTCCCGCGACAGTGCGCGTCGAGTGCGGCGAGCGCCTTGCGGTAAAGCCCGGCCGGCGGGCTTTCGGATTGGTATCCCTGCTCGTCCGTGCCGGCGGAGAAAGGCCCCTTCATGTACCAGCGTTCGCCGCGGCCATAAAAGCCGGCAAGCTGCCGGTCGATGAAGGTGACGACGTCGGCCTCGTCGGCGCCCGGGCCGGTGTCGTTCGACGGGATCAGGCGCGCGCTGATGGCGCGCACGCAGGCACGCTCGGCGGCGGTGAAGAACGTCCGGGCGGGGTCCGGTACGGCAGGCCGATCCGCCAGCCCGGGAACCCATGGAATTCCCGATATGGTCCGTCCGAAAGCAGGCGCGGCAATCGCTGCGCTTGCAAGCATGATCGAATGAATGAACTGTCGCCGCGTCGCCAAATCGCTCCTCCCGCATCCATTGGCCTGAACCGCGGGAGGTTTTGAATGGTTCCAAAACAAAGAATTGACTGGCCGTGACCTTGCCGTGATGACGGCCGCGGCTATTTTCGCAGGTCAGGAAGAGACCCGGAACCGACCCCTCATGCAACAGTCGCAGACAAGGCGTCACGGCGGCGGGCGTAAGACGAACGGTCGACCATCACGTCCGCGCAGGGAAAAGCAATGTTCATATACCGGGTTGGCTTCATCGTAATATTGACCTTGGTCACCATCGCGTTTTTCGCCGTTGTGACGCCGTTCTACTCTGCCGTTCTTTGGGCCGTCATCTTCGCGATCATCTTCTTTCCCGTCCACGCTCGAATCGAACGCGGCCTCGGCAATCACAGGAACTTTGCGGCCCTCGCTTCCGTGATGGCGTGTCTTTGCCTCGTCATCGTTCCGGGCCTTGTCGTGCTGACATCGCTGGTCGCGCAGGCAAGCCAGATCTACCAGCGCGTGGAGAGCGGAGACATCGATCTTCCCGGGCTGTTGAAGAAGCTGGAGGACGCCCTGCCGCTCTTCGTCAGGGAGCACATCGAATCCGTCAGCGTGGGAGGGCTCGGCCAACTGCCGGAGGGCCTGGCATCGGCCGTGCTGGGAGGCGGCAGCTTCTTTGCGGGGCGCGCGTTGAGCCTTGGCCAGAGCACGCTGGCCTTCTTTCTTTCGTTCGGCATCATGCTGTACCTGCTGTTCTTTCTTTTCCGCGATGGCCGGGTTCTGTCGCGGATGATCTTGCGCGCCGTACCGCTCAGCGACGATCATACCCGGCAGTTTGCCGCGAAGTTCACCTCGACCGTGCGTGCGACCGTTCGCGGCAATGTGATCATCGCCGTGGTTCAAGGCCTGATCGGCGGCATCGCCTTCTGGGCCCTCGATCTCCAGCCGGCACTGCTCTGGGGTGTCGCCATGAGCCTCCTGTCTCTCCTGCCGGCCGTCGGCGCCGCGCTGATCTGGATTCCCGCTGCTGTCTATCTCGCGCTCCTCGGCATGTGGTGGCAGGCCGTCGTCCTGACCCTCGTCGGGGTCTTCGTGATCGGGCTCGTGGACAACCTGCTGCGTCCGCCCCTGGTGGGCCAGGAAACCAAGCTGCCGGACTATGTCGTGCTGATCTCGACGCTCGGCGGTATCGCGCTGATCGGCATCAACGGATTCGTCGTCGGGCCGATGGTCGCCGCGCTCTTCATGTCGGCCTGGTCGATCTTCGTGGCCGAGCGGCAGCTCCCCGGGGACAAGCCGAAAACCGGCCTGCCATGGACGCAGCAATAGGGGCATCCTTCGTGTGGAAGGCGCCTAGGATCCGGTGTTCCGGATCGCGGCGCTTCCTGCGTGCGCGAATGGACAGGAAACGGGCTCGCTCACGGGCGTTGCATTGCGTTGCGAGCGAAAGGCTGCGGATTTCTCATAGGACAGCTTGCGAAGACGCATGATCGAGCCGAGCGGCCGATGCGCCGCGATGCCGTTCCAGGGACTGAAGCGCATGCCGTCATCCACGGCGACCGAACGGTCTTCGTTCCAGGCCGCTTGAGGCCCTGCAACGAGCCGGGCGACCGTGACGAAAGGGCTCATCGTCTCGTCCCAGGCTTCGACGCTTTCGACCGGCATGTCGTCGAGGCCGGTGCACAATTGGGCCTGAAGGTGCCAGACGGCCGTTTCCTCGATAAAGAAACACTCGACCGCGTGCCGGACGACATCGGGATCGTCGCCGGTATCGAGCCGCGTTCCGGCCAGCGCCCGGAGATTGTCGGAAGCGGGAACGATGGCGAGTTTGGCGATGTAGTCGCCGTGGCGTAGCGGCAATTGGGAGAAGAAGCTTTCGCCGAGGATGTGGGTCGGCGGATTGCCGCCGAGCGACTTGAGCGTCGCGCTTTCACCGCCGACCGCCTCGACGACGGATTCAAGCCCCTTGAAGACCTTGGAAAGCAGCTCCTTGGCGCCTTCGAGGCGGTCGGTCGTCAAGGCCAGCATCTTCAGGCTGCGCAGGAACGCCTTTCCGCTCGGCGAATTGAAGGCTTTCCCGTTCACCATCACGAAGTCCTGGCTCGCGGAGCCGTCCGAACCGGGCAATCGTGCGCCATCGACGTCAAGCACCTTCAAGGCCATGCCGCGGGGCGTGGAAACGCTATCGTGCAACAGATCGCCCGGCGTCGTCGAGAGCCGGACGACGGCGTCATGGGTCCGAGGCGCGGCAAAAATGCCTTGAGCCAGTTCCAGCGGAAGGTCGGGGAGGATTTCGAGGCGCGCGGCGAGCAGGCCGTGGCTCTTTGCATGCACGCAGCGGATCGCATGGCCGCTGTCGGCATAGGTCTTCTCGGCGATGGACAGCATCGTCTCCGCGAGCTCGCGCGCGGTTTGTGGCTCGTCCGGTTCGACATGCTCGATATCGGGATGGTAGCGAAGCGGCGTGACGGCGAGGCGGTCGGTCATTGAACGATCTCGCTTTCCAGGATCTTGTCGATCGTGATCGGCAGATCGCGGATGCGCTTGCCGGTCGCGTGGAAGATCGCGTTCGACACGGCGGCGGCAACGCCGACGATGCCGATCTCGCCAAGGCCCTTCACGCCGATCGGGCTTGCCTTGTCGTCGTCCTCCTCGACGAAGATCACGTCGATGTCGTGGATATCCGCATGGGCGGGCACATGATATTCGGCCAGGTTATGGTTCATGATGCGGCCGGTGCGGTGATCGATCATGCCCTCCTCGTGGAGAGCCATGCCGATGCCCATCACCACGCCCCCGAGAATCTGGCTGCGGGCCGTCTTGGGATTGAGGATGCGGCCGGCGGCGATGGCGCTGACCACGCGCGTCACGCGCACGACGCCCAGCTCCTCGTCCACCTTTACCTCGACGAAGACCGCCGAATGGCTGTAGGCGGCATAGCGCATCATGGACAGCATATCGGGGCCGACCTTGGCGTGTTCCTCGATCGTGTCGGGGCCGGCCGCCGCCATGATGTCGGCAAGGGCGATGCCGGCCTGGTGGTTGCTTTCGAGGACGAGGCGTCCGTCGGCGATTTCGACCTGCTCTTCGCTCGCCTCGGCGAGCGGCGAATTCTCCATCGACCCGGCATGGCGAAGAAGCGTCTTCACGACGGCTTTCGCCGCCGCCTGCACGGCCGAGCCGGTGGTCGCCGCCGTCCAGGATCCGCCTTCGACACCGGTCTTCGGAAGATCGGAGCTCCCGATGTCGACGGTCACCGCATCGATCGGGCAATCGAACGTTTCCGCCGCGATCTGGCCGAGGATCGTGTAGGTCCCGGTTCCGATGTCGGAGGCCGCCGCGCTGACCCTGACCTTGCCGTCGGTCGACAGGCGGACCTTCGCTTCGCCTTTCGACATCATGGCTTCCCAGATGCCGCCCGCCATGCCCCAGCCGACGAGGTCGTTGCCCTCGCGCATGGAGCGCGGCTCCGGCGAGCGCTCCGACCAGCCGAAACGCGCCGCGCCCTCGCGGTAGCAGGCATGCAACGCCTTGGAGGTGATGGCCTTGTCCTGGTTCTGGTCGCGGTGGACGAAATTGCGCACCCTCAGTTCCAGCGGATCGATGCCGACCTCATGGGCAAGCTCGTCCATGGCCGTTTCGAGCGCGGCGATGCCGCTCGCCGCGCCCGGTGCGCGCATGTCGCCGGGCGTTGCGAGGTCGAGCTTGACGAGTTCGTAGGAGATTTTCACATTATCGCATTTGTAGGCGAGGCCGGACCAGTTCGCGACGTTCTCCTGATAGTCTTCATGGCGGGAGGTGGCATGCACGGCATGGTGCAGGACGGCCTTTAGACGGCCATCCGCATCCGCCGCCAGCGAGACGGTCTGCACGCAGGAAGGGCGCCAGGAGAGGTAGAACATTTCCCGCCGGGTCATCTCCACCTTCATCGACCGGCTGAGGTCGAGGCTCGCCATCACGGCCAGGAAGAGGTGATGCTTCGGCCGCAGCGCCTGGCCGAAGGCGCCGCCGACGAAGTCGTTCTTCACGATCACCTTGTCGGGGTCGAGGCCGAATACGCCGCAGACATAGTCGCGGCTGTTCTGCGAGCCCTGCGTCTTGTCGTGGATCGTCAGCACGCCGTCATCCTCGAAGCGCACGGTGGCCGCGAACAGCTCCATCGGGTTGTGATGCTCGCCCGAGAGCAGATAATCGGCGGAGACCTTGTGCGGTGCCGCGGCAAAGGCGGCCTCGGCGTCGCCGCGCGGGGGCGGAGGCAGGAGCTGCTTCATGCGGGCGACCGGCGGCTCGTAGCTGTCGTGCCGTTCGGCGAGGATGTCCGTGTGCGGCCTTTCGGCCGCGTAGTGCGCGTGGATCAGGGCGGCGGCGTCACGCGCGGCCTCCGGCGTCTCTGCGACCACGAAGGCGACAGGCTGGCCGTCGAACAGCACGCGGTCGTTCTCCAGCGGGCGGAACGGATGGCCGGGCAGCGCCACGGCATCCTTCCACTTGCTGTCCCGATAGGCGGTTTTCGGCCGGTTCTCGTGGGTATAGATCTTGACCACGCCCGGCACGCGCTCCGCCGCGCGCACGTCGAGCGCGATGATGCGGCCGGTGGCAACGGTGGCGAGCGCCGCGTGGCCGAAGAGCATTCCGGGCTCGAAATGCTCCGCCGCATATCTGGCCTGCCCGGTCACCTTGAGCGGTCCATCGATGCGGGAGATCGGCAGGCCGACGATTCTGGAACGGTCGAGCATTCTTGCCTCCTATTGGATTGCCTTGGTCGTCTGGCTCTGCGGCATGCCGCTGGCCGCCTGCCGCAAGGCGCGGACGATCGCCCGTCGGGCGAGGGGAATCTTGAAGTCGTTGCCGCCCTGGCCCCGGGCATCGAGGAGCAGGCGGTCGGCCACCTGCCGGAATGTCTCGTCCGCCGCCGGCGCGCCTGCAAATTCCGCCTCGGCGAGCGGATCGCGCCAGGGCTTGTGCGCCACGCCGCCGAGCGCGACGCGCAGGTCGATGATGCGTCGGTCGGCGATTTCCATCGCAGCGGCGACCGATACCAGCGCGAAGGCATAGGACAGGCGATCGCGCAGCTTCAGATAGGAGTAGTGACCGGCAAAATGGTTGGCCTCCAGACGGATGCCCGTGACGAGTTCGCCGCGCTCAAGAATATTGTCGCGGTGCGGCTCATCCCCCGGCAACCGATGGAAATCGGTAAAGGCGATGTCCCGTGCGCTGTCGGGCCCTACCACTTCCACCGTGGCGTCCAGCGCCGCGAGCGCCACGCACATGTCGGAGGGATGCACGGCAATGCATTTGTCGCTGGCCCCGAGGATGGCGTGCATGCGGGTAAGGCCGCCGATGGCCGCGCAGTCGCTGCCCGGCTCGCGCTTGTTGCAGGGGGTGGACGGGTCGTAGAAATAGGGGCAGCGGGTCCGCTGCAGCAGGTTGCCGCCGGTCGTCGCGGCGTTGCGCAACTGCGGCGAGGCGCCGGCGAGGATGGCGCTTGCAAGCAGGGGAAAGCGCGCCTCGATCCGGGCATCGTAGGCGACGGCGGAATTGCTCGCCAGCGCGCCGATGCGCAGGCCGCCATCGGCAAGCGCCTCGATCTCCTTCAGGGGAAGGGAATTGATATCGACGATCGCGTCCGGGTGCGCCACGTCGTATTTCATGAGGTCGACAAGGTTGGTGCCGCCGGCCAGGAACTGCGCCTGCGGGCTGGCGGCAAGCGCGGCCACGGCATCCGCGACGGTTTCGGCGCGGGTATAGGCAAAGGGTTTCATTCCGCCGCCTCCCGCCAGGAAGCCCGGCTCGAAAGCACATCCTCGATGGCGTCGGCGATGTTGGTATAGGCGCCGCACCGACAGAGATTGCCGCTCATCAATTCGCGGATGTCGTCGCGCGTGTGGGCATGGCCTTCATTCAGGAGCCCGATGGTGGAACAGATCTGGCCCGGCGTGCAGTAGCCGCACTGGAAGGCATCATGCTCGACGAATGCCTTCTGCACCGGATGCATCCTTTCCGGCGTGCCAAGACCTTCCACGGTGGTGATCGCAGCCCCGGAAAGGGTGACGGCAAGCTTGAGGCAGGCATTCATGCGCTGCCCGTCGATGACGACGGTGCAGGCGCCGCACTGGCCATGGTCGCATCCCTTCTTGGTACCGGTCAGTTCGAGGTCGCTGCGCAGGAGGTCGAGGAGTGTCGTCCAGGGATGGACATCCAGCGTATAGGGCGTGCCGTTGATCGTAACGGAGAGGGGACAGGTGGGTAGACGGCTTGCAGGAACGGTGTCCATCGGTTCTGTCTTTCATTGCGAGGATGGATCGCTAACGAGAGGCGCTGGGCTTTGTTCCTGCCGGGGCGGTGATGGACGCCGGCCATGTCGCCCGCAAGCCCGGGAATATCGCAGTCCGGCTTCGCCAGGCTGCGCGAATGCGTCGATGCAGCGGATGGAAGCTGTCGTTCAGGGTGCCGGCGATGTCGTTATCTCGCGGGTCATTGCGGACGATAAGTGGAATGCTGGGCCATTCAGGGTGCCATGCCGAAAGCCTCGGCATGGATAATTGGGAAGCCGGTGCGATGCCGGCGCTGCCCCCGCAACGGTAGCGGAACGAAATCTCGACGAATGCCACTGGCCGCCCGGCCGGGAAGGCGTCGAGAGTGTCCTCGAGGGACGGTTCCGAAGCCCGGAAACCAGCCTTGAAGCAAAGACTCGGCCGATTGCGGTGGGCGATCGAGAGGCGAACGGCGTTGTCTTGCAATCGCTCCGTTCCTTCCTCTCTCCACCCGTCGTCGGGAAACGATGCGCACCGCCGTCCGGCGGCTCGCAAACGTTGCGATCGCGATCCTGCCTGCCGAGGAGCGGGCAGGACGGCTTCAACCCAGGAGGAGACAGACTATGAGCAGGAACAGAGGCGTCGTCTACATGCGGCCCGGCAAGGTCGAGGTGCGCGACATCGACGACCCGAAGCTGGAGGCGCCGGATGGCCGGCGCATCGAGCACGGGGTCATCCTCAAGGTGATCTCGACCAACATCTGCGGCTCCGACCAGCACATGGTGCGCGGGCGCACGACGGCGATGCCGGGTCTCGTGCTCGGGCACGAGATCACGGGCGAGGTCATCGAAAAGGGCATCGACGTCGAGATGCTGGAGGTCGGCGACATCGTCTCGGTGCCATTCAACGTGGCCTGCGGGCGCTGCCGCTGCTGCAAGTCGCAGGATACCGGCGTCTGCCTCACCGTGAACCCGTCGCGCGCCGGCGGCGCCTACGGCTATGTCGACATGGGCGGCTGGATCGGCGGGCAGGCGCGCTACGTGACGATCCCCTATGCCGACTTCAACCTGCTGAAGTTCCCCGACCGCGACAAGGCGATGGCGAAGATCCGCGACCTCACCATGCTGTCGGACATCCTGCCGACCGGCTTCCACGGCGCGGTCAGGGCGGGCGTCGGCGTCGGCTCGACGGTCTATGTGGCCGGTGCCGGTCCGGTCGGCCTCGCGGCTGCCGCTTCCGCCCGCATCCTCGGCGCGGCGGTCGTCATGATCGGCGATTTCAACAAGGACCGCCTGGCGCATGCCGCCAGGGTCGGCTTCGAGCCGATCGACCTTTCCAGGAGCGACCGGCTCGGCGACATGATCGCCGATGTTATCGGCACCAACGAGGTCGACAGCGCCATCGATGCCGTCGGTTTCGAGGCGCGCGGCCATGCCGGCGGCGAGCAGCCGGCCATCGTCCTCAACCAGATGATGGAGATCACCCGCGCCGCGGGCTCCATCGGCATCCCCGGCCTCTATGTCACCGAGGATCCGGGTGCCGTGGACGACGCGGCCAAGCACGGCAGCTTGGCGCTGCGCTTCGGCCTCGGCTGGGCGAAGGCGCAGTCCTTCCACACCGGCCAGACGCCCGTGCTGAAGTACAATCGCCAGCTCATGCAGGCGATCCTGCACGACCGCCTGCCGATCGCCGACATCGTCAACGCGAAGATCATCGCGCTCGACGACGCGGTCCAGGGCTACGAGAGCTTCGACCAGGGAGCGGCGACGAAGTTCGTGCTCGACCCGCATGGCGACCTGCTGAAGGCAGCCTGACGGCATGATCGGGCACCGGCCGGCAAGGCTGGCCGGTGCCTTCCTTACCGCTCCGCAGTCGAAGGCGGCGTTTCATCGCCAGCAGGCTGCGGAGCTTCTTACATCCCGAACCGTTCGACCTGCCGCCGGATCTCCGCCATCGGCATGCCGCTGCCTAGCAGCACGGACAGGAGGATGCGGGCCTTCTGGGCGCTGAGGTCACCCGCGAAGATGACGCCGCCTTCGGCGAGCGTCCGTCCGCCGCCATTGCCGTAGATCGGCTTCACGCGCCCCCGCTGGCAACGGCTGGTCATGACGACCGGAATGCCCTGGCCGACGAGCTCTATCGCCGCTGCGGTCACCGGCGGGGTCGCATTCCCCCGGCCGAAACCCTCGATGACGATCCCCTTCACGCCGGCTGCGGCGGCAAGGCGGATGGAGCGGTCCGTGGTCCCGATCCCCAGCTTGACGATCTCGACGTCTTCCTCGACGCGGTCCGTTGAGATCGTGCCGGCGAGGTTGGGGCGTCGGTGCACGATCACGGTGTCCCCGTCGACCTCGCCGAGCTTGCCGTGCTCGCCGGACACGAACGTGTCGACGCGCGATGTGTGAGACTTCGTCACGTCGCGCGCGGCGTGGAATTCCTGCTCGAAGCACAGGAGCGTGCCGAGGCCGCGCGTGCCCGGAGCGCCGGCCACCCGCACGGCGTCCGCGATGTTGCGCGGGCCGTCGCTGTCCGGCGCGTCGGCGGCGCGCTGGGCGCCGGTGAACACGACGGGCTTGTCGCCGTCAACGAGCAGGTCGGCCATATAGGCGCTCTCCTCCATCGTGTCCGTCCCGTGGGTGACCACGACGCCATCCACCGCGGGATCGGCGAGGTGGGACGAGATTCTTCGGGCGAGCCTGAACGCATCGCCAAGCGTCAGGGCATAGCTGCCGGTTGTCATTAAGTCGTCCACCACCAGATCGAAGCCGTCCAGGGGATCGTGCAGTCCCGTGCGGAGCGCCTCGCCGCGAAGCTGCGCGGTGACATGCCCCGTGGCGGAATCCGCCCGCGAGGCGATCGTCCCGCCGGTGGTTATGAGAGCGATTCTGGGCATGTTGCACCTCTTCCCGGGCTGCCGCTCGGATCCGGCGGTTGAGCATCAAGGCATTCGGCAGCGACCCGCCGAGATCAAAGGCCGGCATTCCTCGCCGCGGTCAAAACGTAAGGCAAGGCTTACTCGAACCGGATTGCCTCAGCGACCGGCCCACCGGCGAAGACGAAAACGGTCTGCGATGGCTGGCGCGCCTGTGCCTTCGTGGCGAGGAACCGCGACGAGGCGGGCCGAAGCGCGTCACGCACCGGCCGCGCCCCGCAGCCAGAGCATGGCGTTCTCCAGGTTCGGCTCCGGCTCGGCGCGGTCGAGCTTGAGGTCGGCGGTGATGTGCTTGAGGTGGTGCGCCATCTCGTGGCTGGCCGCCTCGCCGTCGCCCCGCTCGATCGCCGCGACGATGGCGCTATGCTCGTCGCGCGGGCAGCCGGTTTCCGCCTCGGCATGCACGAGGATGGCAAGGCAGGTCAGCACCTGGAGCTCCGTCATGAGGCGGATGAGATACGGATTGCCCGTCATTTCCGCGAGCTTGAGATGGAACTCCCCGCTCAGCCGGACGAGGGTGGAGCGGTCCTGCCGCAGGCGGGCTTCGCCTTCCATGGCGATATGCTCGTGCAGCGCCGCCAGGTGCTCCGGCGTCCGGGTCTCGGCAATGCCGCGCACCATCGCGGGCTCGACCATCTCCCGGACGTGAAGCATCTTGCGGGCCTCGTCGCGGTTGGGAGAGGCGATGGTGCATCCCTGGTTCGGGGTCTTCTTGAAGACGCCGATCTCCGAGAGCTTGGCGATCGACTGGCGCACCACGGTGCGGCTGACGTCGAAGGCTTCCGAGAGCTGCGCCTCGGTGATCCGCAGCCCCGGGGGCAGGCGCTGCTCGAAGATCGCCAGGATCAGTTTCCGGGTGACCTCCATTTCCGTGTAGCCGTGGATCCTCTTCAGGCTGCCTGCGTCTTTACCGGGATCCGCCGCAGCCTTCCGGCCTGTTCCTTCCATCGATCACTTCCTCCGCGAGGCCGCAGCCTCCCCCAAATAAACGCCACGGTTTCAATCGTGCTGCACTTTTCTCATGCGGCCCGGGAAAAAGCAATTGACAAGCGACATTATTGAACACTCTATTGTATCCAATAATAAAAACAGAACGGGAAAAGCATCTATGACCGTCCGGACCGGTGCCGGCGATCGCCCTCCTGTGGAAAATGAACCGAAAAAGGGGAACAATATGAAAGACATGCTGAAATTCATCACGCTGGGACCCGTAAGCCGCCGGGCACTGCTCGGCGCAACCGTTGCGTTTGCCGTAGCCGGCACCCTCGCCAATCCGGTGCCGGCCTTCGCGCAGGCCGCGAAGGAAACCCTCCTCGTCGGCGGCCCGCGCACGCCCGAGTCGCTCGACCAGGAATATCCGCCGACGGAGGCCGTTCATGAAATGCGCCGCAACGTCTACGAGCGTCTGCTGACCTACGAGATGAAGACCGGCGACGACGGCGTTCTCTACGAGGACTTCGCGAAGATCACCGGCGCGCTGGCCGAAAAATACGAGGTCGCGGACGACTTCAAGTCGATCACGTTCCACCTGCGTCCCGGCGTCGTCAGCGGCGCGGGCAATACGCTCACCGCCGACGACGTCATGTGGTCGTTCGAGCGCGGCTGGAACCTCAAGTCGAACTTCCACTGGTACATGACGCAGATCCTCAAGATCGAGGACTTCGGCGCGGCCTTCGAGAAGGTCGACGACATGACGGTGAAGGTCAAGATACCCAACCCGTCCCCGCTGATCGCCAAGCTGTGGACCAACAGCGACCTCGGGATCCTCGATTCCAAGGTGATGAAGGAGAAGATCACGGACGATGACAAGTGGGGCCAGCGCTACCTCGCCACCGCCTCGGCCTCGTTCGGTCCCTATGTCGTCACCAAATATGCGCCCGGCCAGGAGGTCGTCTACCAGGCCAACGAGAACTACTATCGCGGCGCGCCGAAGCTGAAGCGGATCATCTTCAAGGAGATGCCGACCGCGGCGAACCGCGTCGCGGCCCTGCAGGGCGGCGCCATCGACGTGGCCGAGTACCTGTCGCCGCGCGAGCTTTCCCAGGTCGAGAAGATTCCGGGCGTGACCGTCGACAAGGTCTTCGGCAACTACATCCACCGCGTCGAGATGCAGAACGAGATGAAGCCCTTCGACGATCCGCGCGTTCGCCAGGCCCTCAACTATCTCGTGCCGCGCGACGAGATATCGAAGGCCGTCTATTACGGCACGGCGCGTCCGACGAAGAGCCCCATCTCCGAAATCTACCCGGCCTTCACCGACGAATACTTCACCTATTCGCACGATGTCGAGAAGGCCAAGGCGCTGCTCGCCGAGGCCGGCCATGCCGACGGGTTCGAGACGGAGCTCGGCTACCGCACGGGCGATCAGCTCGAAGAGGAGATCGCCGTCATCCTGCAGACGGCCTTCGCGAAGGCGGGCGTGAACGTGAAGCTGTCGAAGCTGCCGGCCTCCACGCTCGTCGAGCGGTACACCAAGGGCGAGATCCCGATGTACTTCTTCCGGGACATGGCGATCGTTCCGGATGCCGCCTATGTCGCGAACCTCTGGCTGAACAGCAACTCGCTCATCAACTACTCGCGCTTCAAGAGCGAGGAGGTCGATAGCCTCATCAACTCGGCCCTGACGGGCGTCGACGAGGAAAAGCGCCTCGCCGACATGAAGCGCGTGCAGCAGATCACCATGGAGGGCGCTCCCTGGGTGTTCCTGTTCAACCCCGGCTACCAGCTCGCCACGCGCTCCAACGTGAAGGGCTATTCCTGGTACACGCCGAACGGCAACGCCTGGTTCGACTTCCACAAGGAATAGGCCGGTCCGGCAACCGGCGGGCGGGAGCAATCCCGTCCGCCTCCCTTTTCCCGAGAACAGGAGAGGTCGGAATGTCTGTTTCCGGTGCCTGGCAACGCCTTCCGAGGCCGTTGCGGATCGTCCTTTCGCGTCTGCCGATGATCGTGCCGCAGATGCTGGGCGTGATCTTCGTCACATTCATGCTTGTGCGCCTTCTGCCCGGCGACCCCACGCTGCTGATGCTCGGCAACATGGCAACGCCCGAAAGCATCGCCAACCTTCGCGAACAGCTCGGCCTGAACGGAACGCTCTGGGAGCAGTTTCTCAGCTACATGGGCAATGTCATGCACGGCGATCTCGGCATTTCGCTGTTCACCTCCAACCCCGTCGCCACCGACCTCATGGACCGCGCCCCGGCGACGCTCGAACTGATCTTCTACTCCATGCTGCTGACGCTGGCGGTCGCCGTCGTCGTGGCGGTCATCGCCGTCGTGCGGCCCGGCGGTATCATGGACTATGTCAGCCGCTTCTATGGACTGGCGGCCGGCGCGATCCCCGATTTCTGGGTCGGCCTGCTCCTGATCTTCTTCCTGTTCTCCCTCGCCGGCATCGCCCCCGCGCCGTTCGGCCGCATCGATCCGCTTCTCGAGGCCCCGCCCGCCATCACCGGCTTCTACACCTTCGATAGCCTGCTGGCGGGTGATTTCGACGCGCTCGTCTCCTCCTTCGGCCGTCTGGCGCTGCCGGTCCTGACGCTGACGCTCGTCAATGCCGGCGCGCTGATGAAGATGACCAAGACCACCTTCGCCGACATCTGGCGCAGCGACTTCATCCGCCACCAGCGGGCAAGCGGCCTTCCCGAACGGGTCATCGTCCGCAACGCCCTGCGCAACAGCCTGCCGCCCATCATCACGCTGGTCGGCTTCCTGATCGGCTTCCTTCTGGGCGCTGCCGTCCTGGTGGAGACGATCTTCTCCTGGGGCGGGCTCGGGCAATATGCGGTCCAGTCGGTCATCAACTCCGATTATCCGGCATTGCAGGGCTTCGTGCTGCTCGCCTCCGCCTTCATCCTTCTCGTCTATCTGGTCGTCGACATTCTCTACGAACTCGCCGATCCGCGCATCCGGGTATGAGGGGCGGCATGACAAAGATCCTCGACTTCTTCCGCTTCACCTCCCGCAATCCGGCGGCCCTCATCGGCGTCGTGCTGTTCGTCCTCCAACTCCTCGCCATCGTCTTCGCGCCGTGGCTCGCCACGCATTCGCCGACGACGGCCGATCCGATCGCCTCGCTCCAGCCGCCCTCGGTCGAGCACTGGCTGGGCACGGACGTCTCGGGCATGGACATCTATTCGCGCATCATCTTCGCCACGCGCATCAACCTGCTGATCTCGGTCACCGCCGTCGCGGTCGCCTTCGTCATCGGCGTGCCGATCGGCCTGCTCGTCGGCTACTACCGCAACTGGCTGAGCTCGCTGACCATGCGTGTCTTCGACTTCATCCAGTCCTTCCCGGTCTTCGTCCTCGGCATGGCGCTCGTCTCGGTCATGGGGCAGGAGATCTGGAACGTCGCGATCGTGCTGGCGGTACTGTTCATCCCGGTCTTCGCCCGCCTCATCCGGGCCGAGGTGCTGTCGCTGCGCGAGCGTCCCTTCATCGCCGCCGCACGGTGCAGCGGGGCCACCGATGCGACGATCATGTTCCGGCATATCCTGCCCAACGCGCTGACGCCGTCGATCGTGCAGGTCTCGATCAGCATCGGCATGGCGATCCTTCTGACCGCGGGCCTGTCCTTCATCGGCGCCGGCGTGCGCATGCCCGTGCCCGAATGGGGGCTGATGGTCTCCGTCGGTTCGCAACAGATGATCCTCGGGATCTGGTGGGTCTCGCTCTTCCCCGGCCTTGCGATCGTCTTCTCCGTCCTGAGCTTCGCCCTTCTGGGGGATGCGATCCGCGAATACTTCGATCCCCGGAGGGAGAGAGCATGATGGTTCAGCCGCAGACAACGCCGCTCATCGACGTCAAGGGGCTGACCGTCGCCTTCAACGGCGTCCCCGCCCTCCACGGCGTCGACATCACCCTGCGCTCCGACCAGGTGCTCGGCATCGTCGGCGAGACGGGTGCGGGCAAGTCCGTGCTCGCCAGGGCGCTGATCCGCCTGCTGCCGGCAAATGCCGAGATCGTCGCCGGCGACATAAAGGTCGCCGGACAGTCGATTGCCGGCCTTTCCGACGAGGAGCTTCGCCGCCTGCGCGGCGGCGAGGTCGCCCTGATCGGCACGGATGCCAAGGCGCTTCTCGACCCGGTCCGCCCCGTCGGCGAGCAGGTCGCCGACGTCCTGCAGGCGCACAGGCGCATGGGGCGCAAGGAAGCGCTCGCCGCGGCGGTCGACCTCTTCACCAAGGTCGGCATCGTCGATCCGGCGCAGCGCGCCAGCGCCTATCCGCACCAGCTCTCCGGCGGCATGGCACAGCGCATCATCATCGCCATGGCGCTGATCGCCGGGCCGAAGGTCATCCTCGCGGACGACGCGACGCTCGGCCTCGACGCGACGATCCAGGTACAGGTCCTCGACCTCCTCGTGGCGCGCTGCCGCGAACTCGGCATGGGTGCGCTGATCATCACCCACGACCTCGGCATCGTCGCGCGCTATTGCGACCGCGTCGCGATCATGCGCAACGGCCGGATCGAGGAGGAGACGACCACGGCCGCCTTCCTCGAAGGCCCGTCGACCGCCTATGGGATCGAGCTCCTGGCGGCAGCCAGGGCCCGGCCCGCGCCGATGGCGAAGGCCGAGCCGGTGGCCGCGGGGCCGTCGGCCGCGGTCGAGCGGCCGGCCATCGAGGTCTTCGATCTGCGCAAGCACTTCCAAACGCCCTCCGGCCATGTCGTGCGCGCGGTGGACGATGTGAGCTTCACCATTCCGCGGGGAGAAACGCTCGCGCTCGTCGGCGAGAGCGGCTCGGGCAAGACGACCGTCGGCCAGTGCCTGGTGCGGCTCCTGGGCGCCGATGCCGGCCGGGTGAATTTCGGCGGAACCGATATCCTGGCGCTGTCGGACGCCGCGTTCCGGCCGGTGCGCAGGAACATCCAGATGGTCTTCCAGGAGCCCTATGTCGCGCTCAATCCGCGCTGGCGGGTGGAGGATCTCGTCGGCGAGCCGCTGGCCCTCGACCGCACGATCACCAGCGCGGCGCTGCGGCGCAAGCGGGTCCTGGAGATGCTCGATCTCGTGAGGCTGCCGGCAAGGCTGGCCGCCGCCTATCCGCACCAGCTCACGGCGGGCGAGCAGAAGCGCGTCGGCATGGCGCGTGCGCTGGCCACGCGGCCGGAATTCGTCGTTTTCGACGAACCGACGACGGCGCTCGACATCCGCGTCCGCGCCCAGATCATCGACCTGGTGCGCGACCTCCAGCGCGACATGGCGCTGGCGACGCTCTTCATCACCCACGACCTCAACTCGGTCCGCTCGCTGGCCCATAATGTCGCCGTCATGCGCTACGGCAAGATCGTCGAGATGGGCGAGACGGAACGCATCTTCTCCGCGCCGGAGCACGACTACACCAGGATGTTGCTCGGTGCGGAACTGCCCATCGAGGAATTCGTACCCGAACACAAGCAGCAGGGGAGACAAGCGTGAGCGACTATGTCCTTGTAACGGGCGGCATCGGGCTGATCGGCAACGCCGTGCGCCGGCGCCTCGAGGATCGCGGCGACAAGGTCGTCGCGATCGACCGGGTGGCCGCGACGATCGACGGCCGCGAGGTGATCGAGTGCGACGTCACGGATGCGCACGGCCTGCACGCCATCGCGCGCCGCTATCCGATCCGCGCCATCGTCCATTGCGGCGCCTTTTCCGGGCCGATGGTCTCGCCCGACCATCCGATGCAGATGATCCGCGTCAATATCGGCGGCACCGCCAATGTCGGGGAGCTTGCCCGCATCCTCGGCGGCATCAGGCTCGTCTTCGCCTCCACCGCGACGGCCTATGGCGTGACGCCCGGCGGCCCGGTTCGCGAGGACGTCGCCATGGAGCCGGACTCCATGTACGGCGCGTCCAAGGCGGCGAGCGAGCAGATCCTCAATGCCTACAAGCGGCAGTTCGGCGTCGATACCGTCAGCCTGCGCCTCACCTGGGTCTATGGTCCGCGCCGCACCACGGCCTGCCTGATCCGGCAGATGCTGACCGACGCGCTCGCCGGCCGCACGACCCGCATTCCCTACGGGCGCGACTTCCCGCGCCAGTATATCCATCTCGACGACGCGGCCGACTCGATGGTGGCGGCGCTCGATCGCCCGAACCTGCCGCAGCAGGCCTACAACATCTCCGGCGGGAACTGGCTGACGCTGTCGGAGGTCGCCGAGACCGTGATGCGGGCGGTTCCGGGCGCGAAGGTCGAGGTCGCCGCCGGCGACGATCCCGGCGACATCCGCCAGGAGCGCTTCGACATCTCGGCGGCCGCGCGAGACCTCGGATACACGCCGAAAATCTCGCTTGAGGACGGCGTGAAGTCCTATCTTTCCTGGCTGAAGGCGAAGGGAACTGCGGCATGAATGATACGAACCCCCTTTCGCTGTCCGGCCGGCGGGCCGTGATCACCGGTGGCAGCCGGGGCATCGGCGGCGCGATCGCCACGCTGTTCGCGCAGGCCGGCGCAAAGGTCGCCATATGCCATCTCGGCGACGCGGCGGGCGCCGAGTACCTTTCCGAAAGCTTCGCGGCCATGGGCGGTAAGCTTCTCGTGCGCGAATGCGACGTGGCCGACGAGGTGTCGGTCGAGGCCTTCGCCCGCTGGACCGGCGAAACGCTCGGCCCGGCCGACATTCTCGTCAACTGCGCCGGCATTGGCGGTGCCGACAAGCCATTCCAGTCCGTTTCCGTCGCCGACTGGGACAGGATGCTGGGCGTCAACCTGCGCGGCGTCTTCCTCGTCACCCGGCAATATTTCCCGGGCATGGTCGAGCGAGGCTACGGGCGGATCGTCAACATCGCCTCCCAGCTCGCCTACAAGGGCGCCCCGGGCCTTGCGCCCTATGTCGCCGCCAAGGCGGGCGTGGTGGGTTTGACGCGGGCGCTCTCCTATGAAGGGGCGGCGCACAACGTGATGGTGAACGGGATCGCGCCCGGCCCGGTGGAGACGCCGCTTCTGGCGGGGCATTCCGATGCATGGCTCGCGATGAAGAAGGGGCAGCTTCCGGTCGGCCGGTTCGGCCAGCCCGACGAGATAGCCCCCACCGCGCTGCTGCTCGCCTCGGAGAAGGGCGGTGCCTTCTACAGCGGGCAGACGCTTTCGCCGAACGGCGGAGACGTGATGATCTGAGCGGGCGAAGGCCCGCTCCTGCAAGCAACCGTTCGAGCATGCGCCGGGCGGCGCCCTCTCCCATGGGGCGCCGCAGGGAAGGGGCTGCCCGGATTTCCAGCATCAATGAATTTCATGGAGGAATCCCAATGAGCGAATACGACTTGGTCATCCGCGGAGGAACCGTGGTGACGGCCGCCGACACGGTCGTCGCCGATGTCGCCGTCAAGGCCGGGCGGATCGTCGCTGTCGGCAGCAGGCTGACCGACGCGCCCGAGGTGATCGACGCCGGTGGCCTGCTCGTCATGCCGGGCGGCATCGACAGCCACGTGCATCTCGCGCAGCCGGCATTCGGCGGTCCCGCCATGGCCGACGGCTTCGAGACGGGAACGCGCTCCGCGATTGCCGGCGGCAACACCACGCTCATCCCCTTCGCCTTGCAGCCGCGCGGCACGTCGCTGCGGGAAAGCGTCAAGGAATATCACAAGGAGGCCGACGGGCAGAGCTACTGCGACTACGGTTTCCACCTCATCGTCTCGGATCCGACGCCGACCGTCCTTGGCCAGGAGCTCCCCTCGCTGGTGGCGGAGGGATACACCTCGTTCAAGGTCTTCATGACCTACGAGGACCTGGTCCTGAACGACCGCCAGATCCTCGACGTCTTCGATTGCGCCCGCGATTGCCGCGCGCTGGTCATGGTCCATTGCGAGGGATACGACGCGATCCGCTTCATGACGGAGAAGCTCGAGCGGGCCGGAAAGACGGCGCCCTATTACCATGCCGTTTCGCGCCCGCAGTCCGTCGAGCGCGAGGCGACCCACCGGGCGATCAGCCATGCCGAGTTGACGGATGTACCGATCATGATCGTCCATGTCTCGGGCCGCGAACCGATGGAGCAGTTGCGCTGGGCCCAGCAGAAGGGCCTCAAGGTCTACGGCGAGACCTGCCCGCAATATATCGCGCTGACGGCGGACGATCTCAAGGGACTGAACATGGACGAGGTCGGCGGAAAATATGTCTGCTCGCCTCCGCCGCGCGACCATGCGAGCTGGGAGGCCATCTGGGAGGGCATCCGCACGGGCGTCTTCCAGACCTTCTCGTCCGACCATTGCCCGTTCTTCTACGAGGGCACCCTCGGCAAGCTCAATCCCAAGGCGCGCACCTCGTTCAAATGGGTGCCCAACGGTATCCCCGGGGTCGAGACGCGGCTGCAGATCCTCTTTTCAAAGGGCGTGGCCGAAGGCCGGATCACCCTCAACGAGTTCGTCGCCCTGACATCCACCAACCACGCGAAGATGTACGGCCTCTATCCGAAGAAGGGCTCGATCGCGCCGGGCTTCGATGCGGACATCGTGCTCTGGGACCCGAACCGCAAGGAAACCATCCGCCAGGAGCTCATGCATCACGGCGCCGACTACACGCCCTATGAAGGCATGCAGGTCACCGGCTGGCCCGTCATGACGCTGCTGCGCGGCCGGAAGGTCTGCGAAGAGGGGCGCATCCTCGGCGCTCCCGGCGACGGCCGGTTCCTGCCGCGGGAAATCTCGCCCTTCGCCGCCGGTGGCGAAATCCGGGCGGCGGGCTGATCGGAAGGGGCACGCGATGGACAGCCTATCGGAGCAGCCAGCCGGAGCGGACCGGCTGATCGATCCGCAACGGCTCTGGTCGACGATCATGGAGATCGCCCGGATCGGGGCGATACCGGGCGGGGGATCGTGCAGGCTGTCCCTCAGCGACGAGGACAGGCAGGCGCGGGATCTTTTCGCATCCTGGTGCCGGGAAGCGGGCTGCGACGTGCGGGTGGACCCCTATGGAAACATGTTCGCGGTGCGGGCAGGAAAAGGCGCCGGGCAGCCGTCCATCCTCATCGGCAGCCACCTCGACACGCAGCCGCATGGCGGCCGGTTCGACGGCGTTCTCGGCGTCCTTGCCGGCCTGGAGATCGTCCGGACGCTGAACGACCGCGGGATCGCGACGGAGCGGCCCGTCGTCGTCGTCAACTGGACCAACGAGGAAGGGGTCCGCTTCAAGCCCGGCCTGACCGGCTCGGCGGGATTTGCCGGCTATCTGGACCCGGCGGCGGTGACGGGCAGCGACGGCGAGGATTTCTTCGCGGAACTCCGGCGCACGGGCTATGCCGGCACCGCCCGGGAAGGCTTCGATATCCTCGCCTATTACGAGCTTCACATCGAGCAGGGACCCGTTCTCGAACGCGCCGATGCCGCTGTCGGTGTGGTCGAAGGGATCCAGGGCGTGCGCTGGTACAAGGTTTCGCTGGCCGGCCGGGATGCCCATGCGGGAACCACGCCGATGGACAGCCGGAAGGACAGTTTCATGGCGGCAGCGGCGATTGCGCTCGACCTGCGTGCCACGGCGCTGAAGCACGATCCCGATCTGCGATTCACGGTCGGTAAGGTCACGGTCGAGCCGAACTCGGTCAACACCGTTCCCGGGCATGCCGAGCTGCTCATCGACCTGCGTCACGGGGACGACTGCGTTCTCGACCGTTTCGAGGACATCATCGCTGCGGCCGTGAAGCGCGGTGCCGCGCAGGAGGGGGTGGATTGCGCCTTCACGCGAACGATGACGGTGCCGCCCGTCACGTTCGACCCTGCCATGCAGGAACGCCTTGTGGAGGCGGCCCTTCAGGTCGGGGTCGTGCCGCAAAGGCTTCCGAGCGGGGCGATGCATGACGCCAGCAACATGGCGCGGATCGCGCCCACGGCGATGGTGTTCGTCCAGTCGCGGGACGGGATCAGCCACAATCCCGCGGAATGGTCCTCACCTGCCCATGTGGCAACCGCCTGCGAGGTGCTGGCGCGGGCTGTGCTTTCCCACGCATGCGAAAGCTGACAGGACCTGCCGAGAGGCGGGCTGGCGATCCTTCCGGCCGCACCAGGATGTCACCGAAGCTGGTCGGAATTGCTCCAGCCTTCGCGCGAGCTGTATTCTCCCCGCTCGTGGATGACGTTCGCCCGGCCGACGAGGAGGTCGTCCACCCTGCCGATATTGTCGGCGCTCTTGCCGGTATAGGGCATGGCGTGCAGCACGTAGCGCATGGCGTTCAGGCGCGCCCGCTTCTTGTCGTCCGACTTGATGACCGTCCAGGGCGTATCGGCGGTGTCGGTGTGGAAGAACATCGCCTCCTTGGCCTGGGTGTAGTCGTCCCATTTGTCGAGGGAGGCAAGGTCGACGGGTGAAAGCTTCCATTGCTTCAGCGGATGAACCTTGCGCTCCTTGAAGCGGCGGTTCTGTTCGTCGCGGCTGACGGAGAACCAGAACTTGATCAGATGGATTCCGCTGCGCGTCAGGTTGCGCTCGAAATTCGGCACCTGGCCGAGAAATTCCCGATATTCCGCGTCGCTGCAGAAACCCATGACGCGCTCGACGCCTGCCCGGTTGTACCAGCTCCGGTCGAACATCACGACCTCCCCGAGCGTCGGCAGATGCTGGACGTAGCGCTGGAAATACCATTGGCCGCGCTCGACGTCGTTCGGCTTTTCCAGCGCGACGACCCTCGCCCCGCGCGGGTTGAGATGCTCCATGAAGCGCTTGATCGCGCCGCCCTTGCCGGCCGCGTCGCGGCCCTCGAAGAGGATGATCACGCGCTGGCGGGCTTCCTTCACCCAGGATTGCAGCTTCAGAAGCTCCGTCTGGAGGGCGAATTTCTCGCGCTCGTAGTCGCGGCGCAGCATCTTGTATTTGTAGGGATAGCCGCCCTCGCGCCAGTCGCGCGAAAGCTCGTCGCTGGTGCGGCGCGGCTTGCCTGCCGGTTTGGGCAATCCGAGCGCCTCCCGCATGCGGCCGGCATCGTCCGGCGAGGCGCCGTCGAGGATCGCGTCTATCCCTTCGGCGATGCCGCCGTCCTGCGCAGCGATCGCCTGGACCGCGGTTATTCCGTTCTCCTGCGCCGCGACGGCCCGTTCGTCCGCAAGGCCGGTGAGCGCGGCTTGCGGAAGGGCCGCCTGCGCCGATGTTTCTTCGCGATCATGCTTTTCCGTCATGACGTTCTCCCCCAACGATCTTGATCCTTGCAAGGATCGTAAGCGCCTTTCCCGGGATCGCCTTGATGAGAATCAAGTCTTCGGGGCTTGCCCTGCCGCGCCTCACGGTGAAAGGAAGACGACGCGGTTTCGTCCCTTGGCCTTTGCTTCATAGAGCGCGAGATCGGCGCGCCGCACGAAGGCATCGAGGCCTTCCCCCTCGCCGGGGCCGTCGACCAGGCCGATGCTTGCCGTCATGCCGAGGGCGACGCCCGGCCCGCCGGAAAAGGTGGTCGAGGCGATGCGCATGCGCAGCCGCTCGGCCACCATCAGCGCCTCCTTTCGGCCGTTCAGCGACAGGAGCGCGACGAATTCCTCCCCGCCCCAGCGGGCGACCAGGTCCTTCGACCGGAGCGCCTCGCGCATGACCACGGCGACGTTGCGGATCGCGGCATCGCCTGCGTCATGGCCGTGGCGGTCGTTGACCTGCTTGAAGAAGTCGATGTCCAGCATCAGCAGGAAGAAGCGGCAATCCTCGCCGGGACCCTTGCGGATCGCCCGTTCGGCCGCCTCGGAAAATCCCCGCCGGTTCTGCAGGCCGGAAAGCGGGTCGGTGTTCGCCAGCCGTTCGAGCTCCCGGTTTTCGCGGATCCAGTCCGAAAGGTCGCGGATCACGGCCATCATCATCGATCCGCTGCGCAGGATGGTGATGCCGAGGGAAATCTCGCTGCCGTCGTAGCGCTGGCCGAGGATATGCGCCTGCCGGCTCCCCATGCGGCGCGACTGTGCCTCGCCATGCGCGAAGGCGCGCACGCGGAACTGGTGGCGGGGGCGATACTCCTCGGGGACCAGGACGTCGATCGGCCGGCCGGCGAGCTCTCCGTCGGGCCAGCCGAACAGCCGCTCGGCGGCGGGATTGCAGTAGAGGATCGTCGAGCGCTCGTCGATGACGACGATACCGTCCGTGATGCTTTCGACGATCGTCCTGAAAAGGCCGGGCTGCGGCGCCGCCTCCGTGCTTTCCCGTGTCTGCAGTCCAAGCGCCATGGTCATGCCCTCATGCGCAACGCAGCAGGGCGCCATCGCCGGAAGGCGTGAGGGTGATACGCCGCGGGACGCGCGCCGGTGCGCTTCTGTCCGTCACGAAGGCCTGGAGCATCGTGGCGATGCGGCCTATGTCCAGCGTCAGGGCCTGGGTCGCGGCATTGGCCTCCTCCACCATGGCGGCGTTCCGCTGCGTGGTCCGGTCGAGGACGTGAAGGGAGCCGTTGATCTCGTGCAGGGCGGTGGACTGCTCGCGCGCGGCGACGACGATCGCCCCGACATGGCGCTCGATCTCCTGCACGCGGCCGGAAATGTCCGAAAGCACGACCGCCGTCTCGCCGACGAGTGCGACGCCCTTGTGCACCTGGTCGGCGGAGGCGCCGATCAGCGCCTTGATCTCCTTGGCGGAGCGCGCGGAGCGCTGCGCGAGTTCGCGCACCTCCTGCGCCACGACGGCAAAGCCCTTGCCGGCTTCCCCGGCCCGCGCCGCCTCCACGCCCGCATTCAGCGCCAGGAGGTTGGTCTGGAAGGCGATCTCGTCGATCGTGGCGATGATGTCGCCCATCTGCCGCGACGTCGCCTCGATTCCGCCCATGGCCTCGGCCGTCTTCGTCATCACCGTGCCCGACCGCTCGGCATCCGCCCGCGCCCGTCCGACCAGTTCTCCCGCCTCGCAGGCGCGCTGGCTGGTGTCGGCCACGGTGGTGGAGATCTGCTCCAGGGCCGCGGCGGCCTCTTCGAGCGTCGAGGCCTGCTGCTGCGTGCGGCGGGCAAGGTCGTCGGCCGATGTGCTCAGCTCCCGCGTGCTGGCGCTCATCTGCCCCGCGCCGGTGCTGATCTGCTCGATCGTTCCCGAGAGTTGCTCGAAGGCGGCGTTGAAGTCGTCGCGCAGCGCGTGGTAGGCCTCCGGCAGGTCGCTGTCGATGCGATAGCCGAGATTGCCGGCGGCGACGGCGGCCATCGCCGCGCCGAACACCTTGTTCACCAGCCCGCGCTCCTCGGCGATGGCCGCGGCCTGCGCCGCCTGCTTGGCGCGCTCGGCCTCGTCGATATAGACGGAGATGGCAAGGTCCATGTCGAGGAAGACGGCCTTGGCGAGGCTGCCGAGCGCCCGCGCAAGGCCCTCCGAGTCGATCGCCGGCCGCGAGAACAGCCCGCCTTTGGGGGCGAACTCCCGGACTGCCGAGGCGATCAGGTGATCGAGCACGATGGAATAGCCGCCGATATACCAGCGCGGCTCCAGTCCGAGCCGCGCATGGGTCGCGCCGATCCTTCTGACCTTGGCGGCATAGTCGTCGCTGAAATCGCCGTTCGCGATGTTCTTCCAGTGGCCGGTCTGTGCCCCCTTCGCGCGCGCCATATGCTCTTCGGAGGCGAAGATGCCGGAGACTTCGGCGGTCACGCGCACCTGCGCATAGAACCGGTCGAGGGCGACGGGAAGCTCCCTTTCGACCACCGCTTTCAACGAGCGCAGGGCCGCGCAGGTCTCGGGCGAGATCTGCATGAAGGCGAGGCGCTCTTCAAGTCCCTTTGTGTCTGCCGCGCCGGATGTGTTGGCTATGCTGTTCATGGGCTTCTCTTGTTTGCGGAAACGATGGATGTCTTTGAAAGGTCGGTCATCTCGGGCAAGGCCGGCGGCATGCGCCATCCTCACGCGACGGATGCGCTGCCGCCGGAATTGCGCTCGCGTAGCGCCCGTTCCGCCCGCATGATGAGATGCCTGGGGTCGGGGTGGCCGTCATGCTCGACGACGGCGAAGGTGAGGCTGTTGTCGAAGAAGGGATTGCCTTCCACGGTGAAATGCGTGGCCGAATACCGGTCGGCGACCGAGGTGGCGAAGGTGGTCGCCCGCGCCGCGTCAGCCTCGACGCGGATGACGAGGAAGGTGCCTTGCCCCATCCGGAAGACGGAATCGCTGGTGCGGGCGAAGTTGAAGAGCATGCTCGCCGTCTGCTGGATGACCGAATCGGCACCGGCCAGGCCGAGATCGCGGGTTATCTGGTCGAGCTTGTTGATCTCGAACAGGACGAGCGAGAACGGCCGGCGCGAGACCTTCTGGATCTCGATCTCGCGCAGGAGCACCGTCGCCAGGAAGCGCTTGTTGAGCAGCCGGGTGAGCGGATCGCGTGTTCTGTCGGTCTCCGCGCTCTGGTCGAAGAGCATGGCGAGGAGACTGCCGATCCGGTCGACCGCGACCTTGATCGACAGCATCGACGCGACCCGCTCGGCGGGCGGCATTCCCGTTCTCAGCCGCTCTATCAGCGAATCCACCATGTTGATGGCGCCCGCGATGGCGCCGTATTCGCCGGAATGGGAGAAGAAGAGGTTGGCGCGGTGAAGGAACCACAGGCCGAACTCCGACTGGCCGAGCGGAGCCACCTTCGACATTTCGTGCGAGGTCTGCATCTCGAAGAAGATCTGCTGCGCCCATTCGGCGAGCGCGGCCCGCTGGCGCTCCCGCTCGGCCGCCAGATCCTTGCCGAGCGCGAAGAGGCGGAAGGCCTCGTCCGAACGCACGGATCGCTCGGAGGCCTGCATGTAGGCGACCATCATCACCGCCAGCGCCAGGTCCATCAGGCTGGAGACGAAGCGGTAGGCGTCGGCGGTATCGATCTGCGCGAGCCTGACATGGCGCAGACGCTCGATGATGGCGGCCTTGATCTCCCGGAACCCCTTCATGATCAGGAGCACGGGAATCTGGATGCGCGCGTGGATCGCGCCGATGTCGAGAAGCGTGGCGAAGGCTCGCTCGATGTCGAGCGGTTCGGCAGGGAAGATGCTGACGAGCCAGCGCTCGAGCGCGGAATGCAGCCGCCGGCTCACCGTCTCCTGGTCGAGGTAGAACCGGGCGTTGGGCTGCTCCAGCATGACGTCGTAGAAGCGCGCAGCATGCGCGCGCGCGGAGACGCGGACGACCTCGGACACCGCCTTGCGCGACTGCGGTGCAACGCTGTCGTCGAGGACCGTCAGCTCCTGTTTCAACGCCGCAAGATATTCTTCGTCAAGCGAATTTTGTCTCAGCATTTACCTGTCTCGCCAAATAATTTTGACATTCGCACTTGTTCCACGCCAATATTAAAATACGTTAATTGCAATTTTTTATTGTAAATAAGGGTTGGGTAACCTTTATTGATTTCCATTAATCCTCCTTGCCGCACGACGATTTTTCGCTCGGAGACTGCCGTTGCGACGGCGGGAGGCCCGGTGCGCCGCGCCGTCCGCCACATATCCAAAGGGGTGGCAAGTATGGGCGTTCTTCATGCATTCCGCCTTGACCTGAATCTATCCTAGACGGTCTCGCCCGAAAGGATCATGGATACGAACCTGCGCAGGAGCGCGGGATCGAACTGTCCGTGTGCCTGGAGCATCAGCTCGATCGTCTGCGCCGAAGACCAGGCCCGCTTGTAGGGACGGATCGTCGTCATCGCCTCGTAGACATCGCAGATCGCCGCGAGCCTTGCGGCGAACGGAATGCGCTCGCCCTCGAGGCCGGCAGGGTATCCGGCCCCGTCATAGCGTTCGTGGTGGTGCAGGCAGACGTCGAGCACGAGCGGCGGAAGCTCGTCGAACTGCCGCAGCATCTGGTGACCGCGAACGGGATGGGCCTTGATGATCGCCAGCTCCCTGACGCTCAGCTTGCGCGCGCTGGAGAGGATCTCCACCGGCACGGCCATCTTGCCGATGTCGTGCAGGAGCCCGCCGACGGAGAGGGCGCGAATGGTTTCGTCCGGCAGTCCGAGGGATCGGCCGAAGGAAACCATGAGCGCGCTGACGGCGAGGGAATGCAGGTAGGTCGTTTCGTCCCGGGTCTTGAGCCGGGAAACGCCGATGATGGCCACGATGCTGGTCTGTGCCGTTTCGACGATATGATCGGCCACCTGATGGGCGCGGTTGAGGTCGGGCAGGCCCGACAGCCGGGCTTCGCTGAAAAGCTGGTGGATGACCGGCTTGGTCTCCTGTATCAGCGCCCTTGCGGTGTGGATCTCGTTGGAGGAGAACCTGCTCAGCAGCGCCGCCTCCACCCGCGCCGCCGTTCCGTCGTCGGCGACGTCGGCCCCCTGCGCCGTGTCGATGACGAGGCTGATGATCTTGCTCTTGTGGATGTCGGCCAGTTCTTGGGGCGAGGCGATGAGGAAGCCCCGCCGATAGGATTTGCCTTCGCCATGGCCTTCCACCTCTTCCACGAACATGCCCAGTCGGGCCTGGTGGGTGCGGATGCGTTTTCTCATGTCATCTCCGGACGGCGATCGTACCTCCCGCGCGGCTAAAAGTGCGGGCAGGCCTATTTTCGATAGATCCGGTGGGGAATTCGATAAGCCGTCGGGAAAAACCCGGCGAGGATTTGTTCACGAATCCTAATATCCGTTAAGCAAGTGCTACGTGCCGCCTGTTCCCAAGCCGCGCAGGCGCTGGAAACAGGCGTTTTCCGGCACTTCGCCGCCCTCAGAATTACCACTTGACAAAACTTTAGACTTCAAACAGTTTCTTAACTCATAAGTAAAGAAATCGCTGAGGGGCGATCCAGACCTGGGAGAATTCAATGTTGCAGGAGCGCATTGAAGGGAAGTGGCTTGCCTGCTTCCGGCGCGTATTCGTGCTCAATGGAATAGGACCCGCGACGCGGGTGGCGATCGTTGCGGAGACCCAGTCGCGGCCCGTTCTGGTGCAGCTTGCCGACCTTGCCTGCCACGACCTCGGCGCGGACTACTGCATGATCACCATGCCGACGCCGCGCCAGACGGCGCCCGTGCCGGTCAAGTCCACCGGCACGTCGCTCGCCATCCAGGGCAATCGCGCGGCGATCGAAGCCATGAAGCAGTGCGAGATCATCGTCGACTGCACCGTGGAAGGCATGATCCATGCCGCCGAATGGCCGGAGATCGAGGCGGCCGGCGCCCGCATCCTCGTCGTCTGCAACGAGCACCCGGAAATCCTCGAACGCTGCGAGCCGAAGGCAGAGCTCGGCCCCAAGGTGGCGCTCGGCATCCAGATGCTGCGCGAAGCCCGGGAAATGCGCGTCACGTCGGCCGCCGGCACGGACCTCGTCATCGACCTCACGGACGCCCCCTGCGGGGGAACGCCGGGTTTCGGCACGACGCCGGGCGCCGTCGCCCACTGGCCGGGCGGCCTTTGCCTCGCCTTCCCGGGCACCAGCACGGTGAACGGCCGGATCGTCATGGATGTCGGCGACATGAACCTGACCTTCAAGAGCTACCTGACCAGCCGCATCGACTTCACGGTCGAGAACGATTTCGTCACCCAGATCAGGGGCGACGGTTTGGATGCGGAACTCTTCCGGGAATACATGGACGCCTGGGAAGACCCGCTCGCCTACGGCTTCTCGCATGTCGGCTGGGGCATGAATCCCGGCGCCCGCTGGATCTCCGGCGCGCTCTACGACAAGCGCGACATGCAGGCCGTCGAGTTTCGCGCCTGGGCCGGCAATTTCCTCTGGTCGACGGGTGCCAACCAGTATGCCGGCCGCTTCACCGAAGGGCATTTCGACCTGCCGATGCGCAAATGCACGATCACGCTGGACGGCCTTGTCGTGGTGAAGGACGGCCGGCTCCAGGGCGACCTCGCCTCCTGAACGGATTTGAGAAGGACTGATCATGAGCGAACCCGCAGACTACTACGACCTCTCCCGCATCCGGCCCGAGGTGCTCGATGTGCTGGCACGGATCAACGAGCTCGGCCGCGAGCGCTTCGCCCCGCGCGCCAGGGGCATAGACGACGAGGCGTCCTTCCCCGTCGAGAACTACAGGGACCTCGCCGCCGAGGGTTTTCTGACCCTGACCGTTCCGAAGGAATTCGGCGGGCACGGCTTCAGCCTGGGCGAATATGCGATGGTCGGGGCGGAGATCGGCAAGTATTGCGGCGCCACCGCGCTGACGTTCAACATGCACAATTCCTCGATGATGTGGTCGCGGTTCATGTATGAGCTGCCGAGCCTGACGGACGAGGACCGCGCCGCCTTCGCCCCCTTGCGCGAGCGCCAGTTCCGCCGCGCCGTCAGGGAGCAGGGCATCTATTCGCAGCCCATCTCCGAAGCCGGCCAGAACTGGACCTCGAAGCCCGCGCAGACCGCCTGCCGCAAGGTCGATGGCGGCTGGGTCATCAACGGGTTCAAGAAGTTCGCCTCGCTCGCCGGCTATTGCGACTACTATTCGATCGTCTGCACCGAGCATTTCGAGGGCGTCGAGCCGCGGCACGAGGACACGATGATCTTCGTCGTCCACAAGGAGGCGCCGGGCCTCTCCGTCACCGGGAGCTGGGACCCGCTCGGGATGCGCGGCACCAACAGCCGCGACCTCGTGCTCAAGGACGTCTTCGTCACCGAGGACGACCTGATGATGCCGCGCGGCATCTTCATAAAGACCCTGCCGCACTGGCCGCACATGATGGCGACGCTCTCGCCGACCTATATGGGCGTGGCGCAGGGCGCGTTCGACTTCACGGTCGCCTATCTGCGCGGCGAGGTGCCCGGCCAGCCGCCGGCCGACCGGCGCATGTTCGGCACCAAGCGCATCACCGTCGGCAGGATGTATGCCCAGCTCGCCGCCATGCGCGCGCTGTGGTGGCAGGCGTTCATGGAAGCGCAGGGCTTCCCCACCAAGGCGCAGGTCATGCGCATGTATGCGGCCCAGTACAACGTGATGGAAGGCGTGCAGGAGATCGCGGCGCTCGCCATCCGCACCTGCGGCGGCCAGTCGATGCTGAAATCCCTGCCGCTCGAGCGCATGTATCGCGACAGCCGCTGCGGCGCGCTGATGCTGCCCTATACGTCCGAGATCATGGAGGACTACCTTTCCGTCCTGACCCTCTACGACATGGACGAGCTCGACAAGGCGCCCGGCGACGAGGGCGGCGCGCGCTCCTCGCTCTGGCGCGGCACGGCCGGCACGCTCAAGGGGCTTCGCTGAGAGATGGCCGAGGAGCAGGTTCACGTCACCGGGCATGCCGCGGCGGAACCTGCCGCGGTCTGGTCCGTCGCCGGCGACTTCTGCGCCGCCTGGCATCCGGCGATCGCGACGATCCGGGCCGAGCGCGACGGGCGCGGCGCGCTGATCCGCGCCTTCACCGCCAAAGGCGAGGACACGCTCTACCGCGAGCAGCTCGTCTACCGGTCCGACAGCGACCGGGTCCTGTCCTACACGCATCTCGAAGGCATCGCCGGCGCCGAGCGCTACGACGCCCGCCTGCAGGTGCTTGCCGATGAGGGTGGCGGCAGCCGGATCGAATGGTCGGCCCGGCTTTCCGCGTCTTCCGGGCGTGCCCCGGCGATCGCCGCCGGCACGAAGGCGATCTTCGAGATGGGCATCGCCGCGCTCGGCGACCTCGCGGGAAAGGTCCCGCACGAGGTTGCCCCCGCCGCGTGCGCGGGGAAGGCTGCACGGGAAACCGTCTTCATCGCGGGCGATCCGCGGCTGGCGCTGACGGTCACGCCGCAAAGGCCCGGCCCGCTCGTGCTTTTCCTGCACGGCATCGGCGGCGCCCGCACCAACTGGCTGGCGCAGCTCGATGCGGCGGAGCCCATCATGCGCGCCGCCGCTCTCGACCTGCGCGGCTATGGCGAGAGCCGGCTCGGCCCGTCGCAGAGCACGGTCGAGGACTATTGCGGCGACATCCTGCGCGTTGCCGAGGAATTGGGTGCCAGGCGGCTCGTCCTCTGTGGCCTGTCCTACGGCTCGTGGCTTGCCACCTCCTTCGCCATGCGCCATCCGGAAATGCTGGCGGGCCTCGTCCTTTCCGGCGGCTGCACGGGCATGTCGGAGGCCGGGGCGGCGGAGCGCGAGGCGTTCCGGACGGCCCGCGAGGTGCCGCTCGACGCGGGCCGGACGCCGGCCGATTTCGCCCCGGCCGTCGTCGAGGTCCTTGCCGGCCCCGGCGCGGACGAGGCGGTGCGGCATAGGCTGCTCACGTCCATGGCCGCCATTCCGGCGGCGACCTACCGCGATGCGCTGCGTTGTTTCACCCATCCCCCGGAACGCTTCGATTTTACCCGGCTGACCATGCCTGTCCTGATGATGACGGGCCGGCACGACCGGCTCGCGCCCGTCGGGGAGATCCGCGCCGTCGCGAACCGGATCGCCGAAACGGCGCCGCGCGCCTCGGTCCGCTTCGAGGTCATCGAGGATGCGGGCCATGTCTGCAATGTCGAACGTCCCGCCGCCTACAACAGGGTGCTGGGCGAATTCCTGTCGGAGCTCGCCCGATGACCGCCCTTCCCAAGCGCCAGCAGAACCGCCTCCTGCGCGAACGCCGCATTCTCGATGCCGCGCTCGAGGTCTTCTCGCAGAAGGGGTTCGTCGGCGCGTCGATGGACGACATCGCGGCCGGGGCGGGCCTGACCAAGCCCACGCTCTACCAGTATTTCCCCTCCAAGGACGAGCTGTTCACGGCGATGATGACCCAGGAGCGGGACCACATGCTCGAATCCTTCGAGTATCCCTCCGCCTCGGGCATGGTGGCGGAGCTCCATGCGTTTTCCTGGCACTATGCCGATACCGTGCTGCGGCCGGAGATGCTCAACCTCGCCCGGCTGATCATCGGCGAAGCCCAGCGGCTGCCGGATGTCGGCCGCGCCTACCAGGCCTCGGGCCCCGACCGGGTGCTCGCCGGCATGATCCAGTATCTCGAACGCCAGCGCGCGGCCGGCCGGCTCGTCTTCGACGATGCCGAGCTTGCGGCGGAGGACCTGTGGGGCCTCATCCTTTCGGCGCCGCGCAACAGGGCGCTGCACATTCCCGATGCGCTGCCCGACCGCGCGACCATCGAGCGCTACATCCGCAACGGCCTTCGCGTCTTCCTGCGCGCCTATTCCGCCGCGCCGGAAAAAGACCTTGCCGCCCTCTCATCCCTCAAGCCGCCGCCGGCCACCGAAACGGAGTGACCATGACCCTCGACGCCTACCTCGCCGATCCTGCAAGCCGTTTCGCGACCGTCGCGATGACCGACACGAACGGCCTCCTTCGGGGGCAGATGGTGTCGGTCCGCTCGCTTGCCGGCATCGCCCGCAGCGGCATGGGCATGTCTCCCGTCACCTTCGCGCTCGATCCGACCGACGTCTTCCTCGACATTCCCGGCGTCTCCGACGACACCTCGGATTTCCACGACGACTCGCTGGTCCTCGATCCCTCGACCGTGCGCCGCCTGCCCTGGTCGAAACCCGGCCACGACCTTCTCGTGCTCTCGAATTACGCGGGCGCCACGGCGGAGCTGTGCCCCCGTGCGCTCCTCAAGCGCGTTCTCGGCCGTGCCGGGGAAGCAGGCTTCGCGCCCCGCTACGGCATGGAACTCGAATATACCCTGTTCGACGAGACGCCGGAGAGCGCCCGCGAGAAGGGCTACCGCGACCTCAGGACGGCGACGATGCACAAGAGCCACGACCTCGTGCTCTACCAGGTGCAGCAGACCGAATGGTACGAGGCGCTGGCCGGAATCTGCGAGCCGCTGAGGATCGACCTTGCCAAGATGCACGAGGAGATCGGCGGCGGTTTCCTGGAGGCCTGCATCGCGGCGGGCACCGGCCTGGAGCCGGCCGACCAGCTCGTGCTCCTGAAGAACTTCCTGCGGGCCCTCGCGCAGCGGCAGGGCAAATGCGTCACCTTCATGCCGCGCTGGACGGAGAATGCCGACAGCCAGTCGATCCATCTCCATGTCAGCCTTGAGGACCGAGAAGGCCGGAAGATCTTCCACGATCCCTCCGGCAGGAACGGCATGTCGCAGGCCTTCCGCCACTTCATCGGCGGGCTGCAGCGCTACATCGGCGACATGACGCTGATCTTCCAGCCGACGGTCAATTCCTATCGCCGTTTCGCGCCCGGCACCTTCGCGCCGCCCGGCCTGACCTGGGGCTTCGAGAACCGCACGACCTGCTTCCGCGTCGTCGGCCACGATGCTGGCTCGCTGCGCGTCGAAAACCGCCTGCCGGGCGCCGACACCAATCCCTACCTGACGGTCGCCGCAACCGTCGCGGCCGGCGTCGCCGGCATCGTGGAAGGCATCGAGCCCGAGCCGGAGGTGATCGGCAACGGCTATGCGCAGGCGGGCGATGGCCCCGACTTCGCCCGCTCCATGCCCGAGGCGATCGCGCGGCTGCGCGCGTCCGACTTCGCCCGGAACTGGCTCGGCGAGCGCTTCGTCGAGGCCTTCGCCGCAAGCCGCCAGAGCCAGCACGACGAATTCTGCAGGAAAGTACCCGATGTAGAACTGCAACGCTTCTTTGACCTGGGGTAGCGCCATGAAACCGGATCTGCGCATGCAATTCCTCGAAGGCATGAGCCGCGCGGCCACCTTCGTCGCCGTCGTGACGACCGATGGCGAGGCGGGGCGCTTCGGCGTCACGATCAGTTCCCTCACCTCCGTCTCGGCCGATGGCGAGCATCCCTCGCTGCTGGCCTGCCTGCACCACATGAGCCCCGTCGCCGCGGCCATCCTTAAGAACCGCTGCTTCTGCGCCAATCTCCTGCACGAGGACCAGCACCAGGTGTCCGACCTTTTCGCCGGCCGGCTGGCGGCGGGCGAGCATGCGGCGCGCTTCGAGCGCACCGGCTGGTCGTCCGGCACGCTGGGCCAGCCGGACCTCGAAGGGGCGACGGCGAGCTTCCAGTGCCAGGTCGCGACCTCCGTGCTGTGGGAGACGCATCACATCATCGTCGGACGTGTCGTGGACGTCCGCTTGTCGGAAAGCCCTGCCTCCCTGCTCTACGGCCACCGGGCCTATCACCGGGCAGTGCAACTGCCGTAGCGAACTAGAAAAAATCGACGCTGCGGATGCCGGTGCGGTGCGCCGGCGCAATGGGGAACCAGAACTGGAGAGAACAATGACAGACGTGACAACGGCGGGGATGAACCGGCTCCGCAGAAATTCGCTGGGCCTGATCGCCGTGACCTTCATGGTGATCTCGGCCGCAGCGCCGCTGACGGGCGTCGCCGGCGCCGTGCCGATCGCCTTCCTGATCGGCAACGGGACGGGCGTCCCCGCCACCTTTCTCGCGATGACGCTGGTCATGCTGGCCTTCTCGGTCGGCTATGTGGCGATGTCGCGCCATGTGACGAATGCCGGCGCCTTCTACGCCTATGCCGCCCGGGGCCTCGGCGGGCGCATGGCCGGCGCCGTCGCCATCATCGCGGTCGTCGCCTACAATGCCATGCAGTTCGGCCTGGTCGGCCTGCTCGGCGGCATCGCCAGCGGCGTCTTCGCCGGCTTCGGCGTGAACCTGCCGTGGTATCTGTGGAGCTTCATCGCCATCGCGCTTGTCGGCATCCTCGGTTACCGGCAGGTCGATCTGTCCGCCAAGGTCATGATCGTGCTGGTGCTGCTGGAATATCTCGTCGTGCTGCTGGTCGATTTCGCGATCCTCGCCAAGGGCGGCGCGAGCGGGCTTTCCTTCAACTTCTTCGATACGACGGCGATCTTCTCGGGCTCGCTCACGGCGGCGATCCTCTTCTGCCTCGGCTCGTTCATCGGCTTCGAGGCGACGACGATCTACGCCGAGGAGGCGCGCGATCCCGAAAGGACCATCCCGCGGGCGACCTACCTGTCGGTGCTGATGATCGGGCTGTTCTTCGTCTTCACGACCTGGCTGATGATCGTGGGCGTGGGCGCCGAAAACCTCGTGGCGACCGTCGGCGCCCTGCCGGACCCGACATCGTTCTTCTTCGACCTCGCCGGCGCCTATGTCGGCGGGCCGATCCCGGCCATTGCCGGCCTCCTGCTGGTGTCGAGCCTGTTTGCCGCGATCAGCGCCTTCCACAACTACATCGCCCGCTACAGCTACGTGGCCGGCCGCGAAGGCCTGCTGCCGGCCGCCTTCGGCCGCACCCACGACGCCCACCAGAGCCCGCATATCGGCTCGGTCGTGCAGACGGTGATGGCGCTTGCCGTGCTTGCGGTCTTCGCGGGCCTCGGCCTCGATCCGGTCCTCAACATGTTCACCTGGATCAGCCAGATCGGCACGCTCGGCGTCCTCGGCATGATGACCATCACGTCGCTCTCGGTCATCGTCTTCTTCCGAAGGGCGGGCGGCAACCAGCCGGCCTTGACGACACTCGTCCTGCCCGCCCTGTCGGGCCTGATCATGGCCGCGCTGTTCGTCTACATTTTCGTCAACTTCGGCGATCTCACCCAGACCGCCGGCGGGGCGCTCGGCATCATCCTGCCGGCGCTGATCCCGGCCGCGGGCGTCGTCGGCTTCGCCATGGCGAGCCGCCTCAAGGCGAGGAACCCGGACGCCTATGCCCGGATGGGCCAGAACCGCGGCTGATCCTCATGTGACGGCCGGTCCGTGAACGGCCGGCCGTCACGGCCGCTCAATCCGACAGCAGCGTCCGCGTCAGCGGATGCTTGGCCTCGCCGAGCCCGTCGACGATGGTGAAATGGTGCCTGTCCGGCTCGACGACCGCGGCGGTGGTGGCACCCAGTCCCGTCCAGATATTGGCGAGCAGGGCGTTCTGGCGCAGGAATTCCGTGCGCTCGTTGCCGCCGGCCCAGCAGGTGATGCGGGCATCCGGCATGGGGCGCAGCAGCGCCGGGCTTTCCGCAAGCGCCTCCGCTTCGTCGATGGCGAGCTTCCCGTTCATCGCGGTCGACAGGAGCGGGCGCAGGTCGTGCAGGCCCGAAATGGAGACGACGTTGCGGATGCGCCGCCGGACCTCGGGCACGAGCGGCGACGTCGCCGTGACCATCCGGCTGACCAGGTGCCCGCCGGCCGAATGCCCCGTCAGCATCAGCGGGCCGTCGACGATTTTCGCCGCCTCCCCGATCGCCGTCGCGACTTCCCTGACGATCTCGGCGATGCGCACGTCCGGGCAGAGCGTGTAGGACGGCATGGCGACGGCGTAGCCATGGGCGAGGGCGCCTGCGGCCAGATGCGACCAATAGCTCTTGTCGAGCTGCAACCAGTAGCCGCCGTGCACGAAGACGACGAGCCCCCGTGCCGCGCCTTCCGGCAGGAAGAGGTCCGTGCGGTTTCGCGGCCGCGCGCCGTAGGCAAGGTCCAGCCTTGCCCGTCCCGCCGCCGAAAGCGCGCTTCGGAAGGCTTCGGCAGGTCCGGCCCACGCCGCCGGCCATCGCTCGCCGCGCGCGATGTTCGAGCCGTTGGCATAGGCCTCGTCCCAGTCCGAAATGCGGTATTCCAGCATCGCTTCCATTCTCCCTTGATGCAGCCCGGACGAAGGAATCCCCCGGACGGCGGGCAAAGGCAAGGGCAATCCGAAAAAACTTTAGGCTTGAAATGATTTTTGGCAGATGCGATGCTGCTCCATGTTCAGCGCAGAAGTGGAGGTCTTCGCTGTGCCCATCACCATCGATGACGCTTCCCGCGCGACGACCCGGTCCGTCGGCGACGGCCCGGCGAAAGCGCGCCCGGCCGGAGGGATCCGCGCGACCACGCATATCCAGTCGAAAAAGCCTGCGCGACAGGCAGGACATGAACAGGGGAATAGCCGCCACATGCTTGGACCGACCGCACATGTCGATACGTTCACCCGCGACAACCTTCCGCCGCCCGGGGAATGGCCGGATTTCCTGCTTGAGGGCTTCGACTATCCCGACCGCCTCAACGCCGCCGTCGAACTGACGGACGCTTTGGTGGCCAAGGGCTTCGGCGACCGGATCGCACTGATCGGCAACGGACGGCGCCGCACCTACAAGGAACTGTCCGACTGGACGAACCGGCTGGCGCATGCGCTCGTCGAGAACTACGGCGTGAGGCCGGGCAATCGCGTCCTGATCCGCTCGGCCAACAATCCGGCCATGGTCGCCTGCTGGCTCGCCGCCACAAAGGCCGGCGCCGTCGTCGTCAACACGATGCCGATGCTGCGCGCCGGGGAACTGGGCAAGATCGTCGACAAGGCCGAGATCGCGCTTGCGCTCTGCGATACGCGCCTCATGGACGAGATGATCGCCTGCGCCAAGGACAGCCGCCACCTCAGGCAGGTCGTCGGCTTCGACGGGACCGCGAACCACGATGCCGAGCTCGACCGGGCCGCGCTCGACAAGCCGGTCGTCTTCGAGGCCGTGCAGACGGGACGGGACGACGTGGCGCTGCTCGGCTTCACCTCCGGCACGACCGGCGTGCCGAAGGCGACCATGCATTTCCACCGCGACCTGATGGCGGTCGCCGACAGCTATGCCCGGGAAGTCCTCAACGTGACGCCCGACGACGTCTTCGTCGGCTCGCCGCCGCTCGCCTTCACCTTCGGCCTCGGCGGCCTTGCGATCTTCCCGCTGCGTTTCGGCGCGACGGCGACGCTGCTCGAGCAGGCGACGCCCGCGCTGATGGTGGAGATCATCGAGACCTACAAGGCGACGATCTCGTTCACGGCCCCGACAGCCTATCGCGCCATGCTGAAGGCGATGTATGCCGGCGCGGACCTGTCGTCGCTCCGCGTCGCGGTCTCCGCCGGCGAGACGCTGCCCGGCCCGGTCTTCGACGAATGGATCGGGAAGACGGGCAAGCCGATCCTCGACGGGATCGGCTCGACGGAAATGCTGCACATCTTCATCTCCAACCGCTTCGAGGACTTGAAGCCCGCCTCGACGGGAAAGCCCGTCGGCGGCTACGAGGCGAGGATCGTCGACGAGGAGATGCGCGAGGTGCCGCGCGGCACGATCGGCCGGCTCGCGGTGCGCGGCCCGACCGGCTGCCGCTACATGGCGGATGCCCGCCAGCGCGAATATGTCCGCGACGGCTGGAATCTCACCGGCGACGCCTTCCTGCAGGACGAGGACGGCTTCTTCCATTTCGCCGCCCGCTCGGACGACATGATCGTGACGTCGGGCTACAATGTCGCCGGTCCCGAGGTCGAGGCCGCGCTGATCGCGCATCCCGACGTCTCCGAATGCGCCGTTGTCGGCGCGCCGGACAGCGAGCGCGGCCAGATCATCGAGGCCCATGTCGTGCTGGTGGCGGGCGTCGCGGCGGACGAGGCGACGGTCCGGCGCCTGCAGGACCATGTGAAGGCGACGATCGCGCCCTACAAGTATCCGCGCTCGATCAGGTTCCTGGATGCCCTGCCCAAGACCGCGACAGGCAAGATCCAGCGGTTCCGCCTGCGGTCGGGAAACTGAGATGAGCAAACCCTACGACCCCTCGAAGGAAGGCGCGCAGATGTCGTTCGAGGGACGCATGTCCTATAGCGACTATCTCCGGCTGGAGACCGTCCTGACGGCGCAGGCGCCGCTCTCGACGGCGCATGACGAGATGCTCTTCATCATCCAGCACCAGACGTCCGAACTCTGGATGAAGCTTGCCCTCCACGAGATCGAGGCGGCGATCCGCTCGATCCGGCAGGACAGGCTGGAGCCGGCCTTCAAGATGCTGACGCGGGTCGCCCGCATCTTCGAGCAGCTCAACAGCGCCTGGGACGTGCTGCGCACGATGACGCCGAGCGAATACACGCAGTTCCGCGAATCGCTCGGCCAGTCCTCGGGCTTCCAGTCCTGGCAGTACCGGGCGATCGAGTTCCTCGCCGGCAACCGGAACCTCGCCATGCTGCGCCCGCACGCGCACCGTCCCGACATCATGGAGAAGCTGGAGGCGATCCTTGCCGCTCCCTCCCTCTACGACGAGGCGATCCGGCTTCTGGCGCGCAGCGGCTTCGATGTCGGCGGCGAGGCGGAACGCGGCGACTGGCGCGAAACGCGCAGCGAGAACGACAAGGTCTTTTCCGCCTGGCAGGCCGTCTACCGCAATCCCGAACGCCACTGGATGCTCTACGAGCTTGCCGAGAAGCTGGTCGACTTCGAGGACTATTTCCGCCGGTGGCGGTTCAACCACGTCACCACCGTCGAGCGCATCATCGGCATGAAGCGCGGGACGGGCGGCACGTCGGGCGCATCCTATCTCAGGAAGATGCTGGAAGTGGAACTCTTCCCCGAGCTATGGCATGTACGTACAGACCTTTGATAGAACGAAATAATAATGGAACCATAAGGAGGAGAACAGCATGAACCGCATTCTGGCAGCCAGCCTCTTCGGCCTCGCGCTCTCGACGTCGGGCCTTGCCCATGCCGAGCCGGTGAAGATCGGCGTGATCACCACGCTTTCGGGCGGCGGCGCGGGACTCGGCATCGACACGCGCGACGCCTTTGCGCTCGCCATCAAGCAGTCGGGCAACACCGATGTCGAGCTGGTGATCGAGGACGATGCCCAGAAGCCGGAACTTGCGGTGCAGATCGCCGAGAAGATGATCCAGGGCGACAAGGTCGACCTCATGACGGGGATCATCTGGTCCAACCTCGCCATGGCCGTCGTGCCGAACGCGGTGGCGCAGGACGTGATCTATCTCTCGCCCAATGCCGGCCCGTCGGCGCTGGCCGGGGCGAACTGCAATGCCAACTACTTCAACGTCGCCTACCAGAACGACAATTTCCACGAGGCGATGGGCCAGTACGCCAACACGGACTACAAGAACACCTTCATCCTCGCGCCCAACTATCCGGCCGGCAAGGATGCGCTGACCGGCTTCAAGCGCTTCTACAAGGGCACCCTTTCCGGCGAGGTCTATACCCAGGTCGGCCAGACGGACTATGCGGCCGAGATCGCGCAGATCCGCGCCTCGGGGGCCGATTCCGTCTATTTCTTCCTGCCCGGCGGCATGGGCATCGCCTTCATGAAGCAATATGCCCAGTCGGGCGTCGGCATTCCGGTCATGGGCCCGAGCTTCTCCTTCGACCAGGACGTTCTGCCCGCCGTCGGCGACGCGGCCCTCGGCGTGAAGAATTCCGCGAGCTGGTCGCCGGACCTCGACAACGCGGCCAGCAAGGCGTTCGTCGAAAGCTTCAAGGCCGAATACGACCGCCTGCCGTCGATCTACGCGGCGCAGAGCTGGGACACGGCGAACCTCATCCTTTCCGCGCTATCCAAGGCGAGCGTCAAGGACAAGGACGCCTTCCGCGCGGCGCTCAAGGCCGCGGACTTCAAGTCCGTGCGCGGCGAATTCGCCTTCAACAACAACAACCATCCGATCCAGAACATCTATGTCCGCGAAGTGGTGAAGGATGGCGATGTCCTGACCAACAGGATCATCGGAACCGCCTTCGAGCATCACAAGGACGCCTACGCCGAGCAGTGCGGCCTGTAACGCCCTTGCATGCCTGACCGTCCGGGCCCCGGCGCTTCGCCGATGCCCGGGCGGCGGCCCTGACGCGATCCCGACCCGAAGCCTGGACCGACGCCGTGTTCACCGCACTCCTGATCGAACAACTGCTCAACGGACTTCAGCTCGGCGTGATGCTGTTTCTGATGGCCGCCGGCCTGACGCTGATCTTCGGCGTCATGGGCCTCATCAACCTCGCGCACGGTTCGCTCTACATGGTCGGCGCCTTCGCCTGCGCGACGGTCGCGGCGGCCACCGGTTCCTTCTGGCTGGGCCTCATAGCCAGCCTCACGGCCGCCGCCGGCGTCGGCGCGCTCATCGAGGTCGCCGTCATCCGCCGGCTCTACGACCGCGACCATCTCGACCAGGTGCTCGCCACCTTCGCCCTGATCCTGATCCTGTCGGAAGGCACGCGCTGGCTCTTCGGCTCCTTTCCGCTCTATCTCGACATTCCAGGGCAGCTCCAGGGGGCGGTGCCGCTGCCGGGCGGCGGCCGGTACCAGCTCTACCGGCTGGCGATCATCGCCGTCGGCATCGCGGTCGCCGCCGGGCTCTATCTCCTCATTTCCCGGACCCGGCTCGGCATGCGAATCCGCGCGGGCGAATCCGACCGCGAGATGATCGCCGCCCTCGGCGTCGACATCGGCACGCTCTATACCGTCGTCTTCGCGCTCGGCGCGGCGCTGGCGGGCCTTGCCGGCGCCCTCGTCGGCGCGCTCCAGTCGGTGCAGGTCGGCATGGGCGAGCCGGTGCTGATCCTCGCCTTCGTCGTCATCGTGATCGGCGGCATCGGCTCCATCAAGGGCGCCCTTGTCGGCGCCGTCATCGTCGGCGTCATCGACACGATGGGCCGTTTCCTGCTTCCCTCGCTGCTCGCGCTGGCGATGCCGGCCTCGCAGGCCACGACGATCGGCGCGGCGCTTGCCTCGATGCTGATCTATGTCGTCATGGCCCTCATCCTCGCCTTCCGGCCGAGCGGCCTGTTCGCGGCGCAGTCGTGAGGTGCTCATGAGCCGCGAAACCGCCGTCAACCTCATGCTCGCCTTCCTTCTCCTCGGCTTCCCGCTCGTCGCGGCCGGGATGGGCGAGCCCTTCTACGTGACGCTCGCCACCCGTGTCGCCGTGCTCGCGCTCGCCGCTACCGGCCTCAACCTGGCGCTGGGCCTCGGTGGCCTGCTCTCCTTCGGGCATGCCGCCTTCTTCGGCCTCGGCGGCTATGCCGCGGGGATTCTGGCGACGCACGCCTTCAATGCCGAGCCGCTGGTCGCGGGCATTCCCGCAACGACGTCGATGCCGCTCATCTGGCTGGTCGCCGTCGCGGTCGCCGGGCTCGTCGCCCTGCCGATCGGCGCGATCAGCCTGCGCACGACAGGCGCCTACTTCATCATGATCACGCTCGCCTTCGCGCAGATGATCTATTATTTCGCGATCTCCTGGCCGGCCTATGGCGGCGAGGACGGCCTGTCGATCTATGTGCGCAATGCCTTTCCCGGCATCAATACGGCGCAGCCGCTGCCCTATTTCCTGGTCTGCTACGCCGTTCTCATGGCAATGCTCCTGCTGTTCCGCCTCGTCGCCGGCTCGCGCTTCGGCAGCGCGCTTGCGGCCGCACGGCAGAACGGCACGCGCCTTGCCGCCGTCGGCATCCAGCCGTTCCGCATCCGGCTCGTCGCCTTCATCCTTTCCGCCATGGTCACCGGGCTTGCCGGCGCGCTCTACGCCGACCTCAACCGGTTCGTCGGCCCGTCCATGCTGTCCTGGCACATGTCGGGCGAGCTCATCGTCCTCATCGTCCTCGGCGGCAAGGGCCGGCTCTTCGGGCCGGTCGCGGGGGCGATGATCTTCGTCTGCCTCGAATACGTTCTCGGCGGCATCACCGAGCGCTGGCAGTTCTTCCTCGGCCTCATCCTGCTCGGCATCGTGCTTTTCGCGCGCGGCGGGCTGCTCGGCCTCCTTTCGGGAAGGCCGCGCCATGTCTGAGCCCGTTCTCGAAATCCGCGACCTGCGCAAGTCCTTCGACGCGCTGAAGGCGACCGACGGGGTGAGCCTTGATCTCCATCCCGGCCAGATCCATGCGCTGATCGGCCCGAACGGCGCGGGCAAGAGCACGCTCATCCACCAGATCGCCGGCTCGCTGAAGGCCGACAGCGGCACGATCCGCTTCCTCGACAAGGACATCGGCGGGCTCGACATGGCCGCGCGGGCGCGAATGGGCCTTGCGCGCAGCTTCCAGATCTCTTCGCTCGCCCAGGAATTCTCCGCCCTGCGCAATGTCATGCTGGCGGTGCAGGCGCGGCAGGGCAGCAGTTTCCGCTTCTTCAGGCAGGTGGCGGGCGACGGGGATCTGACCGGGCCGGCAATGGCCATGCTGGAGCGCGCCGGCCTTGCCGCCCGCGCCCATGTGCCGGCGGCGGAGCTCTCCCATGGCGAGCGACGGCAGCTCGAAATCGCCATCGCACTCGCGCTTTCGCCGAAGACCTTCCTCTTCGACGAGCCGATGGCGGGCATGGGGCCGGAAGGCTCCCGGCAACTGACGTCGTTCCTCGACGGCCTGCGCCACGAGGCGCCGATGCTGCTGGTCGAGCACGACATGGACGCGGTCTTCGCGCTGGCCGACCGCGTCTCCGTCCTCGTCTACGGCCGGATCATCGCGACGGGCACGGTGGACGAGATCCGCCGCGATCCCGACGTGCGCCGCGCCTATCTCGGAGACGCCGCATGAGCCTCCTCGAAATCAAGGGCCTCGAAACGTTCTACGGCGCCTCGCAGGCGCTCTTCGGCGTTGATCTCGATGTGCGCGAAGGCGAGGTTGTCGCCCTCATGGGGCGCAACGGCATGGGCAAGACGACGACGATCAACTCGATCATCGGCCTCCTGCGCCCGCGCGCCGGCTCCATAGGCTTTTCGGGCCGGGCGATCGCGGGCATGCGGCCGCACCGTATCGCACGGCTCGGCCTCGGCCTCGTTCCCGAGGGGCGGCGCTGCTTTCCCAACCTGACGGTTCTGGAGAACCTCGTGGCCACGGCCCGCGGCAGCGAGTGGACCTTCGGCAAGGTCGTCGATCTTTTCCCGCGCCTCGGCGAGCGGCGCGACCAGTATGCCAGCACGCTCTCGGGCGGCGAGCAGCAGATGCTCGCCATCGGCCGCGCGCTGATGACCAATCCCCGCCTGCTCGTCCTCGACGAGGCAACGGAAGGCCTCGCCCCGGTGATCCGGCAGGATATCTGGTCGGCGATCCGCACGCTGAAGGCCGCCGGCCAGTCTATCCTCGTCGTCGACAAGACGCTCGCGGAACTCCTGCCCGTGGCCGACCGGTGCTTCGTGCTGGAAAAGGGTGCGACGGTCTTCGAAGGCCCGCCGGCGGCGCTGACGCCGGCGCTGCAGGACCGCTATCTCGGCGTCTGACCGGTTCCCGCCGATCAGGTCACCGCGGCCCGGACGGCGAAGCGGGCGTCCCGCCATGTTCCCGTGCGCAGGATGTCCTCCAGGATCTCGACCGCCCGCCACACGTCGGCATAGCCGACATAGAGCGGCGTGAAGCCGAAGCGCATGGTCGAGGGCGCGCGGAAATCGCCGATGACGCCGCGGGCGATCAGCGCCTGCATGATCTCGTAGCTGTTCGGGTGGCGGAACGAGACCTGGCTGCCGCGCCGTGCCGGATCGCGCGGGCTTTCCAGTTCGAGGCCGTGGCCGGCGCATTTTTCCTCGACGAGCGTGATGAAGAGGTCCGTGAGTCGGAGGCTCTTCTCGCGCAACGCGGTCATGTCGACCTCGTCCCAGATGTCGAGCGCGCCCTTCAGCGCGCGAAGCGAGAGGATCGGCTGCGTGCCGCACAAAAAGCGGCGGATGCCGTCGCCCGCCGCATAGCGTGTCTCGAAGGCGAAGGGCCGCGCATGGCCCCACCAGCCGGTGAGCGGCTGCCGGATGCCGCCATGATGCCGCGCGGCGGCATAGATGAAGGCCGGCGAGCCCGGGCCGCCGTTCAGGTACTTGTAGGTGCAGCCGACGGCGAAATCGACGCTTGCCCCGTCGAGGTCGACCGGCAGGGCGCCGGCCGTGTGGCAGAGGTCCCAGATGACCAGCGCGCCGTTGTCGTGCGCCTTGCGCGTCAGCGCCGCCATGTCGCGCAGTTCGCCGGTCTTGTAGTTGACATGGTTGACGAGCACCACGGCGACGTCGCCGTCGATCAGCGCCTCGATGGCGGGCGCGTCGACGCCTTCGAGCCGCAGCGAAGCGCCCGGCCGGGTCGAGACCACGCCCTCGGCCATGTAGATGTCGGTCGGGAAGCTGCTGCCCTCCGTGACGATGACGGAGCGGTCCGGCCGCAGCGCCATGGCAGCGTGCAGGGCCTTGTAGATGTTGATCGACGTGGTGTCGCAGACGACCGTCTGGCCGGCCGCCGCCCCGACCAGCCGCCCGACCCGGTCGCCGAGGTCCAGCGGCATGTCGAACCAGCCCGCCGTGTTCCAGCTCCGGATGAGATCCTGGCCCCATTCCTCCTCCGCCGCCCTGCGAAGCTCGGCGAAGGCGGCGGTCGAGGCGACGCCGAGGGAGTTGCCGTCGAGATAGATGAGATCGGGCGGCAGGATGAAGCGGTCGCGAAGCGGGCGCAGCGCATCGGCGGCATCCATGGCCTCGATGGCGGCGAAATCAGGAAGTGCGGTCATCGGCGGTCCTTGCTTTATTCACGGACGGTTTCGCGGGCGGGCGCCGGCCCGCGGCTCCGCTTGAGGCTCGGCAGGGCCAGCATGGCGAGGACGAAGAGACCGGTCGCCAGCTTCAGGTCCGGCGGCGGCATGCCGGCGGCAAGGCAGAAGGAGACGAGCTGGTAATAGACGACGGCGCCGACGAAGGGCGCGGCGAGCTGGCGCGGCACGCTGCCCTTGCCGACGATGGCTTCGCCGATCATCAGCGCGGCAAGCCCGTTGATCAGGATGCCGAGGCCCATATTGACGTCGGCAAAGCCCTGCGACTGCACCATCAGCGCGCCGCCGGCCGCCGAGAAGGCGCCGGCAAGCCCGACGCCGCCGATCGTGGCGAGCCAGACATTGATGCCCTGCGCCTCGGCCATGTCCGGGTTGGCCCCGACCGCGCGCACCGCCGTGCCCTTCTCCGTGCGGAAGAAATAAAGCAGCAGCAGGAAGACGAGGAGGCCGATCCCGCCGGCGACGGCGATCTTGCTGGCGGGAAAGCCCGGCTGCAGGAACGGCGCCCAGTCGAAGACGGTGGCCGACCCGAAGACCGAGAGATTGGAGCGCCCCATGATGCGCAGGTTGATCGAATAGAGCATCGTCATCATCAGGATACCCGCAAGCAGCGTGTGGATGCGGAAGCGCAGATGGATGAAGGCCGTGCAGCAGCCGGCCGCGAAACCCGCCAGAAGGGCGACGGCGATTGCCGCAAGCGGCGACATGCCGGCCGCCATGAGGACGCCGCAGACGCAGCCGCCGAGCGGGAACGCGCCCTCGCTGGTCAGGTCCGGGAAGCTCAGCATGCGGAACGGGATCATGATGCCGAGGACGACGAAGGCGAGGATGAGGCTCTGCGCCAGCGTGACGGGGATGAGCGAGAGGAAGCTCGCGACGGTGTTCTGAAGAAGATCCATGGTCGTCAGCTCGCCAGAAACATGCGGTCGGTCTTGACGGAGAAATGGCCGATCAGGTCCGGGACGGTGATTTCGGCCTTGTCCCTGCCGGCGATCTCCAGGCGCACGCGGCCGGCATCGAGCATGACGACCCGGTGGCCGAAGTCCACGGCGTGCTGCATGTTGTGCGTCACCATCAGCGTCGTCAGCCTGAGCGCCTCGACGGTGCGGACGGTCGCCTGCATGACGATGTCGGCCGTGCGCGGATCGAGGGCCGCCGTGTGCTCGTCGAGCAGCAGCAGCTCCGGCGAGCCGCCGACCGCCATGATCAGCGAGAGCGATTGCCGCTGTCCGCCGGACAGCAGCTCCACCCGCGTGTCGAGACGGTTTTCCAGGCCGAGCCCGAGGAGCGAGAGGCGCTCCCTGTAGGACGCGAGCCGCGCCGGGTTGAGCCCGCGGGCGAGGGTCCGCCTCTTGCTCCGGAGCTCAGCCAGCAGCATGTTCTCCGCCACCGTCATGCTGGCGGCGGTGCCGCGCATCGGGTCCTGGAACACGCGGGCGAGCCGCACGGCACGCTTGTGGACGGGCATGGCCGTCACGTCGTCGCCGTTGATGAGCACCGTCCCGGCATCGAGCACCAGCGCCCCGGAAATCGCATTGAGCATGCTGCTCTTGCCCGCGCCGTTCGAGCCGATGACGACGCCGAATTCACCTGTTTCGAGACGCAGGCTGAGACCGTCGAGCGCGATCTTCTCATCCGCCTGTCCCTTGTAGAACACCTTGCGGGCCGACCTGATTTCCAGCATTGGCTCCCCCCTTTTTATGGACGGCGGCGCTTTCGGCGCCGCCGTCTGTTGGACCCCGCGTCGGTCAGTCGATCACGCAGCCGCAATCGGCGAGCGAGCCTGGGACTTCGACGCCGAAGGCGGCCAGGGTCTTCTTCGAGATCAGCGGCTGGTGATCCTCATAGGCCGGGCGCCACGGGGCGATGGACTTCGGGTCCTTGCCCTTGAGGATTTCCGCGGCGATGCGGCCGGCATGGAGGCCGACCTGCTCGTAGTTCACGGCGAAGCTGGCCGGCACGACACCGTCGCGGACGGCGCCGTCGTCGGAATTGACGATCGGGATCTGCGCCTGGCGGGCGGCGGCCGAGACGGCGGCGATCGCCGGCTGGAGCAGGTTGGAGGCCGGCGTGTAGATCACGTCGGCCTTGCCGGCGAAGGAGGCGATGCGCTGCTGGATGTCGTTGACATTGTCGACGCCGACGGCCACGACCTCGAAGCCGGCCGCGGGCGCGGCCTCCCTGATCTTGTCGAGCAGCGCCGTGTCGTTCGCCTCGCCGGGATTGTAGGGCACGCCGAAGCGCTTGGCCTCGGGCAGGAGCTTGCGGGTGAAGGCCATGACGGCGGCCACGTCCTGAAGGTCCGTCGCCCCGGTCATGCCGTCGTCGCCGGCCTCCCAGGAGGGCACCAGCTTGGCGGCCACCGGATCGGTGACGGCGGAAAAGACGACGGGGATGCCGGAGCCGGCAAGGGCCTTCTTGGCGATCTGCGAGACCGGCGTGGTGATCGTGTAGATCAGCTTCGGCTGCTCGGCCTGCAGCTTGGCGATCATCTGCGGAACGAGCGATGCGTCGAAATTGGTATGGCTTTCGGTATAGACGACGTCGGTTCCCTCGACGAAGCCGTTCTCCGACAGCGCCTTCTTGAAGCCGGTGATCGATGCGCTGAGCTGCGGGTGCTCGCCGAAATTGGCGATGCCGATGCGGATCGGCTCCGCAGCCGCCGTTGCCGCACCCCATGCGAGGGCCCCGGCGACGACCAGTCCCGAAAGCCACGTCTTCTCAAGCCTGCTCATGAATCCCTCCCAGATCTGACAAGCGCCCGCCGTCCTCCGGCGGCGTACCCGGATCATGACGGTGCTCGGAAATCTTGTCAAACTAATATATATATTTCACTCAAGATGGCTGAAGTATATATATTTGTCTCGATCAGATGCAGGCGCTAAGGAAACTCGATGCAAGATCAAGGGCAGTCGACCAAAACCGAATCCGCCTACCGGCTCCTGCGGCGCGACATTCTCGCGACGCGGCTGAGGCCGGGCGCGCCGATGAAGCTGGGCGCGCTGCGCGACCGGTACGAGATCGGCTGGACGCCGCTGCGCGAGGCGCTGTCGCGGCTGGAGGCCGAGGGGCTCGTCACCGCCGTCAGCAATCGCGGCTTCGCGGTCGCCCCCGTCTCGCGCGCGGCGCTGGAGGACCTTACCCGCGCCCGCATGGCCGTCGAGATCCCGCTTCTGCTCGAATCCATCGAGAACGGCGGCAGCGAATGGGAATCGGCGGTCGTGACAGCGCATTACCGGCTGTCGCGCTGTACCCTGTCCGTCGAAAGCGCCACCGAAAGCCAGATCGACGAATGGGACGAAAAGCACGCCGTCTTCCATGCGGCGCTGGTGGGCGCGGCGCGGTCGAGCTGGCTTGCCCGTTTCCAGCAGACGATTTCCGACCAGATGCGCCGCCACCACCGCTTCCTCAGCCTCGCGCCGACGCTGCGCGCGGCCGAGGGCATGCACGAAGGCTACCGCGAAGCCGTCGCGGCCCTGCACGACGCCATGGCGATCGCGCACCATACCGAACTGATGGAGGCGGCGCTCGACCGGGATGCCGCGCGCGCCCGGACGCTGATGGAGGCCCATATCGGCTTCACGATCGACGTCTACGCTCGGTCCGAGGATGGCGGCCATGCCGCGCCTGCGGCACCGAAGGCCCGTGCGTCGAAATGACGGCAGGGCATGCGGCCTGTCCAAGCGCGGCAAACATCTCTAAAAGACGAGGGAGCGCAGCGACTTTCGCCTGTCGCGAAGGATAGGAAGCGGACGTTTGGAATGACGGGTAACGACACGTTCGACATCGCGCCGGGCTGGGTGGATGGCGAAACCAAGGCTCTCGAGGCGCCGAACGATCATCGCGCCGAGCTTCGCCTCTGGCTGCGCCTGCTGACCTGCACGACCCTTGTCGAGAGCGAGGTCCGGCGCCGGCTCCGCGAGGAATTCGATTCGACGCTGCCGCGTTTCGACCTGATGGCCCAGCTCGAGCGCGCGCCTGACGGCATGGTGCTCGGCGAGGTCTCCAAGCGCATGATGGTCTCGCCGGGCAACATCACGGTCCTGGTGGAGCGGCTGACGGAGAGCGGCCATATCAGCCGCACGACCCTGCAGACGGACCGGCGCGTGCAGGTGATCGCCCTGACGCCGTTCGGCCGCGCCGAATTCGAGAAGATGGCGGCGCGGCATGCCGACTGGATCTCCGAGCTTTTCGCGGGCCTTGCCGCGAAGGAGGGCGGCGTGCTGATGGACGAGCTCGCCAAGCTCAAACGGTCCATCGTCGCGTCCCTTGCCCGGGGCGCCTGAGGCGCCTCCTCCTTCATCGCCGCTGCGGTCTATGCCGGATTGACGGGGCGTCGTCGCGCCGAAAACAATTTTAAGCTTGAAATTTATTCCGAACGAGTCCACGCTACCTTTCGCGGTGCGGGTTGCCGGCAGACGGTATCCGGCGCCGCGCGCGGCCGGACCTCGGGAGGAGAACGACATGCGGATCGTCTGTATCGGTGGTGGGCCGGCAGGGCTTTATTTCGCGCTTCTGATGAAGCGACAGCACCCGGAGCACCACATCACGGTCGTCGAGCGCAACCGGCCCTTCGACACTTTCGGCTGGGGCGTGGTCTTCTCGGATGCGACCATGCAGTCGATGCGCCAATGGGATCCGCAGACGGCGGAGGCCATCGAGGTCTCCTTCAACCATTGGGACGACATCGAGCTGGTTTTCAAGGGCCGCAAGATCCGCACGACCGGCCACGGCTTCGTCGGCATCGGCCGCCGCAAGATGCTCAATATCCTACAGGACCGCTGCCTGGAACTGGGTGTCGAACTCGCCTTCGAGCGCGACGTGGAAAGCGATAAGGAGTTTCCCGACGCGGACCTCGTGATCGCCGCCGATGGGGTCAATTCGCGCATCCGCAACGAATATGCCGACGTCTTCCGGCCCGAGATGGTCATGCGGCCGAACCGCTACATCTGGCTCGGCACGGACAAGCTCTTCGACGCCTTCACCTTCGATTTCCAGCGCACCGGGCACGGCTGGTTCCAGGCGCATATCTACCGTTTCGACGAGACGACCTCGACCTTCATCGTCGAGACCACGGACGAGGTCTACAAGGCCCACGGGCTCGACCGGATGGACCAGGAACAGTCCATCGCCTTCTGCGAAGACCTCTTCGCCGGCACGCTGGACGGCCACCGGCTGATGACCAATGCGCGGCACCTGCGCGGTTCGGCCTGGCTGAACTTCGGCCGGCTGATCTGCGGGAAGTGGAGCCATTTCAACGGCCGGAGCCATGTGGTCCTGATGGGCGACAGCGCGCATACGGCCCATTTCGCCATCGGTTCCGGCACCAAGCTCGCCATCGACGATGCGATCGAGCTGACCCGGCAGTTCGACCTTCTCGGCCATGACACGGCGCACATCCCCGCCGTGCTCGCCGCCTACGAGGAGGTGCGCCGCGTGGATGTCGCGCGCATCCAGAACGCCGCGCGCAATGCCATGGAGTGGTTCGAGGTCGTCGGCACGCGCTATGCCGACACGCTGGAGCCCGAGCAGTTCATGTATTCGATGCTGACCCGCTCGCAGCGCATCAGCCACGAGAACCTTCGCCTGCGCGACAGGGACTGGCTCGAAGGCTTCGAGCGCTGGTTCGCCGCCCGGGCAGGGGTTGAGCCCGGGGAAAACGGCGCGGTGCCGCCGCCGATGTTCACGCCCTTCACGCTGCGCGGCCTGACGCTGGCGAACCGCATCGTGGTCTCGCCCATGGCGATGTATTCGGCGACGGACGGCATTCCGAACGATTTCCATCTCGTGCATCTCGGCGCGCGCGCCATGGGCGGTGCGGCGCTGGTCTTTCCCGAAATGACCTGCGTCTCGCCCGATGCGCGCATCACGCCCGGCTGCCTCGGCCTGTGGAACGACGAGCAGCAGCAGGCCTTCGCGCGCATCGTCGATTTCGTCCATCGCCAGACGCCCGCGAAGATCGGCATCCAGCTCGGCCATGCGGGGCGGAAGGGCGCGACGAAGCTGGCCTGGGAGGGGATCGACCAGCCGCTCGCCGAGGGCGCCTGGCCGCTTCTCTCGGCCTCGGCCCTGCCGTATCTCCCCCATTCCCAGACGCCGCGCGAAATGACCCGCGCCGACATGGATCGCGTCACCGGGGATTTCGTCAAGGCGGCCGAACGGGCGCGCGACATCGGCTTCGACATGCTGGAGCTGCATGTGGCGCACGGCTATCTGCTGTCGAGCTTCCTGTCGCCGCTGACCAACCGGCGCACCGACCTCTATGGCGGCGACCATGCGGCGCGCGCCCGCTTTCCGCTCGAAGTGTTCCAGGCGATCCGCGCCGTCTGGCCCGAGGACAGGCCGATCTCCGTGCGCCTGTCGACGCATGACTGGCACGAGGGCGGCAACACCCCGGAGGATGCCGCCATCTTCGCGCGTCTCTTCAAGGAGGCCGGCGCGGACATGATCGACTGCTCGTCCGGCCAGGTGGTCAAGGAGGAGAAACCGGTCTACGGCCGCCTGTTCCAGACGCCCTTCTCCGACAAGATCCGCAACGAGATCCAGGTCCCCACCATCGCCGTCGGGGCGATCTCGGAAGCCGACCACGCCAATTCGATCATCGCGGCCGGCCGCGCCGACCTCTGCGCCATCGCCCGGCCGCATCTGGCCGACCCGTCCTTCGTCATGCACGAGGCGGCGAAGATCGGCTATGACGGCCAGCCCTGGCTGAAGCAATATCATTCCGCCCGCGCGCAATATGTGAACAACCTCGCGCGTGCGGCGACGGCGGGCAAGCCATGAGCAGGCGGCATGCCTTCGTTACGGGTGCGGGCAGCGGCATCGGTAGGGCCATCGCGCTGGAGCTCGCTGCCGGCGGCCACGTCGTCAGCCTCGCCGGACGCCGTGCCGGCCCGCTCGAAGCGGTGCGCGATGAGATCCGCGCGGCGGGCGGCGAGGCTTTCGTGCAGGACGGTTTCGATGTCACCGATGCCGGGACCGTCGAAAGCGGCATCGCGGCCGCGATCGAAACGGCCGGCGACATCGCCGTGCTCGTCAATTGCGCCGGCGAGGCACCCTCGGCGCCCTTCGAGAAGACCGATTTCGCGCTCTGGCAGCGCGTGCTCTCCGTCAACCTGACGGGCGTCTATCTGGTGACCCAGGCGGCCCTCGCCTCCGTGCGCCGCGCCGGCAATGGCCGCATCGTCAATGTGGCAAGCACGGCGGGCCTCACCGGATACGCCTATGTCTCGGCCTATTGCGCGTCGAAGCATGGCGTCATCGGCCTGACGCGGGCCCTCGCGCTGGAACTGGCGCGCACCGACGTCACCGTCAACGCCGTCTGCCCCGGCTTCACCGATACGCCGCTCGTCGACAACGCGCTCGATACGATCAGCCGGAAGACCGGCCGCTCGCGCGAGGAGGCGCGCGCCGGCCTCGCACGCGCCAATCCGCAGGGCCGCCTGGTGACGCCGTTCGAGGTGGCCCACACCGTTTCCTGGCTCGCCTCGAAGGGGGCGAGCGCCATCACCGGGCAGGCCATCGCGGTTGCCGGCGGCGAAATACTGTGAAGGAAGACGACATGACGAACCCCATGCAGGCCCGGCAGCGCCCCTTCAGGAATCATGCGGCAAGGCACTTCCTGTTCGAGACGGATGCCGACGGTCGCGTCGCGACGATCACGCTCAACCGCCCGGACAAGAAGAACCCGCTGACCTTCGAGAGCTACGAGGAGCTCGGCGATCTCTTCCGCTCGCTCGCCCGGGCGAGCGATGTGCGTGCGGTGGTGCTGACCGGCGCGAAGGACAATTTCTCCTCCGGCGGCGACGTCTTCGAGATCATCGAACCCCTGACGCGCATGGCGATGCCCGACCTTCTCGCCTTCACCCGCATGACGGGCGAGGTGGTGCGCCAGATGCGCGCCTGCCCCCAGCCGATCGTCGCCGCCGTCGACGGCATCTGCGCCGGGGCCGGCGCTATACTTGCGATGGCCGCCGACTTCCGCATCGCGACGCCGGAGGCGAAGACGGCGTTCCTCTTCACCCGCGTCGGGCTCGCAGGCGCCGACATGGGGGCCTGCGGCATCCTCCCGCGCATCGTCGGGCAGGGCCGCGCCGCCGAGCTCCTCTTCACCGGCCGCGCCATGACGGCGGCGGAGGGCCTGGCCTGGGGCTTCTACAATGCCCTTCACGAGCGCCCTTCGCTGCTTGGCGAGGCGCAGCGCTTCGCCCGCACCATCGCCGACGGCCCCTGGTTCGCCCATGCCATGACGAAGAAGATGCTCGACCAGGAATGGGCGATGGGCATCGACCAGATGATCGAGGCGGAAGCGCAGGCGCAGGCGATCTGCATGGCGACGGGCGACTTCACCCGCGCCTTCAAGGCCTTCGCCGCCAAGGCGCGGCCCGCCTTCGAGGGAAACTGAACATGGCTCCGGAGGCAAAGGCGCCGACGCGCGAGCATCTCGACTGGCCGTTCTTCGATGACGGCCACCGCGCCCTTGCCGCCGAGCTGGACGGCTTCGTCGGCCGCGGGGGGCTGGACGGCATCGACCACGGCGACGTCGACGCCGCGTGCCGGCACCTGGTCGCGGCGCTGGGCGCCGCGGGCCTTCTGCGCCATTGCGTACCGAAGGCATTTGGCGGGGCGAGCGAGGAGATCGACAGCCGCGCGCTTTGCCTGGTCCGCGAGACGCTCGCCTATGTCGACGGGCTTGCCGACTTCGCCTTCGCCATGCAGGGCCTCGGAACGGGGGCAATCAGTCTTTCCGGGTCGCCGGCGCTGAAGGAACAGGTCCTGCCGAGGGTTGCCCGCGGCGAATGGCTTTCCGCCTTCGCGCTTTCCGAGCCCGATGCCGGTTCCGATGTCGCCGCCATGGCCTGTGCGGCCCGGCGCGAGGGGGACGAGTTCGTGCTCGACGGCGAGAAGACCTGGATCTCGAACGGCGGCATCGCCGACGTCTACACGCTCTTCGCCCGCACCGGCGAGGCGCCCGGCACGCGCGGCATCTCCGCCTTCGTCGTCTTCGCCGATACGCCCGGCTTCACCGTCGCCGAGCGGATCGAGACGATCGCGCCCCATCCGCTCGCCCGCATCCGCTTCGAGGCCTGCCGCATCCCCGCCTCGCAGCTTCTCGGAAGCCCGGGCGAGGGGTTCAAGATCGCGATGCGCACGCTCGACATCTTCCGCCCTTCCGTCGCGGCCGCCGCGACCGGTTTTGCCCGCCGCGCGCTCGACGAGGCGGTGGCGCATGCGAAAAGCCGAAGGATGTTCGGCGCCACGCTCGCCGACCTGCCGACCGCCCAGGGCACGCTCGGCGAGATGGCGACCGCCATCGACGCCGCCGCGCTCCTCACCTGCCGCACCGCCTGGCGGCGCGACGTGCAGAAACGGCCGACGACGCGCGAAGCCGCCATGGCGAAGATGACGGCGACGGAGAATGCGCAATGGGTCATCGACCAGGCCCTGCAGCTCTTCGGCGGCCGGGGCGTACGCGCCGGCGAGATCACCGAACGGCTCTACCGCGAAATCCGCGCGCTGCGCATCTACGAGGGGGCGACGGAAGTCCAGAAGCTCATCATCGGCCGCGAGCTGATGAAGGGCGCGGCGCGATAGGTGCCCGCCATGCAGGACCCCGCCCGCCGCGTTTCACGCGACACCCACGCCCTTCCTGCCCGGCCGGATTCTGTCCGCGCCGCACCGACCCATCATCTGGAGACGCCTCATGCACACCATCCTGCAACCTGAAGGCTGGGCACAGCCCATCGGCTACGCCAACGGCGTGGCGGCGACGGGCCGCACGCTTTTCGTCGGCGGCCAGATCGGCTGGAACGAACGCCTGGAATTCGAGACCGACGATTTCGTCGAGCAGGTGCGCCAGACACTGAAGAACGTAGTGGCCGTGCTCGCCGCGGGCGGCGCCGAACCCCGCCACATCACCTCGATGACCTGGTACTTCACCGACAAGCAGGAATATCTCGGCAACCTGCGCGGCATCGGCCAGGCCTATCGCGACATCATCGGCCGGCACTATCCCGCCATGGCGGCGATGCAGGTGGTCGCGCTGGTCGAGGACCGCGCCAAGATCGAGATCCAGGCCACGGCCGTCCTTCCCGAATGAGGCTTGCCGGCATGTCCGAGATGCGATTTTCGCAGAGCGTTTCCGCCCGCCGAAAGGACGGTGTCCTCGTCGTCGTCATCGACAACCCGCCGGTCAACGCCCTGTCGGCGCATGTCCGCTCCGGCCTCGTCGCGGCGCTGGATCACGCCGCCGGCCAGCCGGACATCGCCGGGCTCGTCCTTTCGGGCGCGGGCCGCATTTTCATCGGCGGGGCTGACATCACGGAGTTCGGCAAGCCGCAGGTCGAGCCCGCGCTTCCCGACGTCGTCAGCCGTATCGAGGCCTTCGGCAAGCCGGTGGCCTGCGCCGTGGAGGGGGCCGCGCTGGGTGGCGGCTGCGAGGTCGCGCTCGCCTGCCACGGGCGCATCGCCGGGAAGAACGCCGCCTTCGGCCTGCCGGAAGTCAAGCTCGGCCTCGTCCCCGGCGCCGGCGGGACGCAGCGCCTGCCGCGTCTGATCGGCACCGTCGCGGCCGTCGATCTCATCGGAACGGGACGCACGGTCAAGGTGGAGGAAGCCGTCGCCCTCGGCCTTGCCGACCGCATCGCCGCCGATCCTCTCGCCGTGGCGATTGCGGCCGTGCGCGACCTTGCCGGACGGCCGCTCCGCCGGACCGGCATGCTCGGCGTCGCCCCCGCGGATGCCGCCGCCCTCGACGCGGCGGAAGCCAGGATCATCGCAAGGAGCCGCGGCCAGGCCGCCCCCGCGGAGGCCGTTCGCCTCGTGAAGGCGGCCGGCGGGCTCGGCCTTGCGGAGGGACTGGCCGAGGAGCGTGCCACGTTCCTGCGGCTGCGCGATTCCGCCCAATCCACTGCCCTGCGTCACGTCTTCCTGGCCGAGCGCGCCGCCGGCAAGGTCGAAAGGCTCACCGGCACTACGCCGCGGCGGATCGATACCGTTGCGATCGTCGGCACCGGGCTGATGGGCTCCGGCATCGCGGTCTGCGCGCTTGCGGGCGGCTACCGCGTGATCGCGCTGGAGCGGACGCGGGAGGCCGCCGATGCCGGACGCGCCCGCATCGTCGGGCTTCTCGACAAGGCCGTGCAGGCCCGGCGTCTGACCGGGGAGGGGCGCGATGAATGCCTCGCCCGGCTCGAAACGACCGCCGCGCCCGCCGATGTCGCCGCGGCCGATCTCGTCGTCGAGGCCGTCTTCGATGACCTTTCGGTCAAGACGGACCTGTTTCGGGAACTCGACGGCATCGTCGGGCCGCAGGCCATTCTGGCGACCAACACGAGCTATCTAGACCCCGATGCCATCGCCGCGGCGACGGCCGATCCCTCCCGCGTGGTGGGCCTGCACTTCTTCTCGCCTGCCAATGTCATGCGGCTCGTGGAGGTCGTCGATTGCGCGGCGACCGCGCCGGACGTGCTGGCGAGCGCGCTTGCCTTCGCCAGGCGCCTCGGCAAGCTTCCGGTCGTCTGCGGCGCCACGGAAGGCTTCATCGGCAACCGCGTCTTCTCCGCCTACCGGCGCGAGGCGGAATTCATGCTGGAGGACGGCGCCCTGCCGCACCAGATCGATGCCGCCCTGGAGGCCTACGGCTTCCCGATGGGCATCTTCGCCGTCAACGACATGGCGGGCCTCGAGATCGCCTGGGCGCGCCGCAAGCGGCAGGCCGCCACCCGCGACCCCCTGGAGCGCTATGTCGAGATCGCCGACAGGCTCTGCGAGGCGGGCCGCCTCGGCCGCAAGAGCGGGCTTGGCTGGTATGCCTATCCGGGCGGGGAGCGCACCGTCGATCCCGCCGTGACGGCGGTGATCGAAGCGGCGCGGGCGGCGAAGAACATCGCCCCGCGCCACTTCACCGAAAGGGAGATCATCGACCGCCTTCTCAAGGTGATGGTCGACGAGGGAACGGCGCTCCTTGCCGAGGCCGTCGCGGCTCGCCCCGGCGACATCGATCTCGTGATGATCAATGGCTACGGCTTCCCCGCGCACAAGGGCGGTCCGATGTTCGCCGCCGGGAAGGTGCACGCCTGATCGTGCGGGCGGACGAAAGCAGGTCTTCCGCTTCGTCCTGTTCACGATCTCGGACGAATTCCCCGCCATGAATGCCGCCTGCCTGACGGTCGACGGCGCGTCCTCCATCACCCCTGACGGGCTCTTCTGCGGGTGTGAGGATCAGCGGATGGCACGCGGCATTTCCGCCTCGATCAGCGACAGGAAGCGGTGGGCGAGCGGGGAAAGCAGCGCGCCCTTGTCGAGGATGAGGTTGTAGGCGGGCACGCTGGCCGGCCGGGCCATGTCGAGCGTGACGATGCGCATGCCGAGGTCCTCGGCCATCAGCAGGCCGGCGACCTCGCGCGCGAAGGGAGCGATGGCATCGGTCCGCGCGACGGTCGCCAGCGTCAGCAGCGCCGAGGCGGAATAGGTCACCCGTTCGGGAAAGTCGGCCCCTTCGGCCCTGAAGGCGTCGACCACCGTCGACCAGATCGGCGAGCCGGCCGGCTGGATGATCCAGTCATAGGGTGACAGGTCCCGGAAGGCGAGCCTGCCGCGCCCGGCGAGCGGATGGCTTTTCCGCACGGCGAAGCTCAGCACCTCCTCGCCGATCGGGCGCACGTCGTAGGCCGCGGGGTCGTCGGTTGCGCTGAGGCGCGCCAGCACGAAATCGTATTCGCCGGCGCGCATGCGCTGCATCAGCGTGAGGCTCGGCTCGACATCCACCTGGAGCTGGGCCTGCGGCGCCTGCGCGCGCAGCGCCACCGAGGCGGGCAGCACATAGGCGATGGCCGCCGCCGTCACCGCGCCGATCCGCACCCGGCCGCGCAGGCCGTCCGCCACCTCGCGGATGTCGCGGCCGATATTCTCCACCTCCGCGACAACGCGGCTCGCGCGGGCCGCCAGCACGTCGCCGAACTCGTTGAAGACGAAGCCGTGCGCGTTGCGCGTGCAGATCTGCTGGCCGACGAGCGCCTCGATGTCGGCGAGCGTGCGCGAGGCGGCCGGCTGCGAGATGTTCATCTCCTCGGCGGCAAGGCTGAGCTTGCCCTTGCGCTTGAGGGCATCGATGAACCGGAGCTGGTTGAGCTTGAGGAAGTGCGCTTTCATCGCGGCCAGTCTAGCGGCGGCGTTATCATGACGCAATTGATATGCAATGATCCGGATTGATGATTTGACTGTTATGTGAGTTCCGCGTTTCCCTGTAGGTCACAGGGAGGATGGCGATTTGCGCGCGAGCGCGCGTTCCGCATCGCCCGCAGAACAGAAAGCAAGGCACGACAATGACATTCAAACCCTCCCCCTGGCCGCGCAGGCTGCGTTCGCAGGAGTGGTACGGCGGCACCTCGCGCGACAACATCTATCACCGCGGCTGGCTGAAGAACCAGGGTTACCCGCACGACCTGTTCGACGGACGCCCGGTGATCGGCATCCTCAACACCTGGTCGGACCTCACCCCCTGCAACGGCCACCTTCGCGAGCTTGCCGAGAAGGTCAAGGCCGGCGTATGGGAGGCGGGCGGCTTTCCGCTGGAGGTTCCGGTCTTCTCGGCCTCGGAAAACACCTACCGGCCGACGGCCATGATGTACCGCAACCTCGCCGCGCTCGCGGTGGAGGAGACGATGCGCGCCCAGCCGATCGACGGCGCGGTGCTGCTCGTCGGCTGTGACAAGACCACGCCCTCGCTTCTGATGGGCGCGGCCTCCACCGACATCCCCTCCATCGTCGTCACCGGCGGGCCGATGCTGAACGGCTGGTTCCGCGGCGAGCGCGTCGGCTCCGGCACGGCGCTCTGGCAGATGTCGGAGGCGATCAAGGCCGGCACGATGAGCAAGGAGGACTTCCTCGACGCCGAGCAGGCGATGAGCCGCTCGTCGGGCACCTGCAACACGATGGGCACGGCCTCCACCATGGCCTCCATGGCGGAAGCCCTCGGCATGGCGCTGTCCGGCAATGCCGCCATCCCCGCCGTCGACAGCCGCCGCCGCGTGATGGCGCAGCTCACCGGCCGCAGGATCGTGCAGATGGTCAAGGACGACCTGAAGCCGTCCGACATCCTCACCCGCGAAGCCTTCGAGAACGCCATCCGCACCAACGGCGCCATCGGCGGCTCGACCAATGCCGTCGTGCACCTCCTGGCGCTCGCCGGCCGGGTCGGCATCGATCTGACGCTCGACGACTGGGACCGCCTCGGCCGCGACGTGCCGACCATCGTCAACCTCATGCCGTCGGGCAAGTACCTCATGGAGGAGTTCTTCTATGCCGGCGGCCTGCCGGTGGTGCTGAAGCGCCTCGGCGAGGCGGGTCTCCTCCACAAGGAGGCGCTCACCGTTTCCGGCGAGAAGATCTGGGACGAGGTCAAGGACGTCGCCAACTGGAACGAGGACGTCATCCTGCCGGCGGAGAAGGCGCTGGCGCGGCAGGGCGGCATCGCCGTGCTCAAGGGGAACCTCGCGCCGAAGGGCGCGGTGCTGAAGCCCTCCGCCGCAACCGCCTCGCTGATGGTGCATCGCGGCCGCGCCGTCGTCTTCGAGGACATCGACGACTACAAGCGCAAGATCGACGATCCCGATCTCGACATCGACGAGACCTGCGTGATGGTGCTGAAGAACTGTGGCCCGCGCGGCTATCCGGGCATGGCCGAGGTCGGCAATATGGGCCTGCCGCCCAAGGTGCTGAAGAAGGGCATCACCGACATGGTGCGCATTTCCGATGCCCGCATGTCCGGCACCGCCTACGGCACCGTCGTGCTGCACACCAGCCCGGAAGCCGCTGCCGGGGGGCCGCTCGCCATCGTGCGCGACGGGGATTTCATCGAGCTCGACGTGCCGAACCGGCGCCTGCATCTCGACCTTCCGGAGGGCGAGATCGAGCGCCGCCTTGCCGAATGGAAGAGCCCGGTCGAGCGCCCCGCCAGCGGCTACGGCATGCTCTACCACGACCACGTCACCGGGGCCGATACCGGGGCCGATTTCGACTTCCTGCGTGGCGCCCGCGGCAACGCGGTGCCGAAGGATTCGCACTGACCGGCAAGGCGGTCCCCCGGGATCGCCCTTCGGGAAATGCGGCGGCCGTCCATCCGGCCGCCGCGCATCTGTTCCCGCCGACGGACAGGCTTTTCGAAGCCGCGTTTTCCCCGCCTCCAGCCAGCCTCCTATACTCGTCGGGAACCGACAAGACAGGAGCCTGACGAAATGGACGCGACCGAAAACCTCAACCTTCCCTATATCCTGCCCGCGCAGGCACAGAAGCACGTCACCCATAACGAGGCGATCAAGGCGCTGGATGCGATCCTGCATCTCGCCGTCCTCAGCCGCACCCTTTCGAGCCCGCCGGCAAGTCCGGCCGGCGGGGATCGCTATATCGTGCCGGCCGGCGCGGGCGGCGCCTGGACCGGCCAGGCGAAGGCGGTCGCCGCCTTTCAGGACGATGCCTGGACCTTCTATCCGCCGCGCGCCGGCTGGCTTGCCTATGTGCTCGACGAGAACGTCATGCTGGCCTTCAAGGGCGGCGCCTGGGCGCCCGCCAGCTTCGACATCACCCTGCCCGACAGGATCGGCATCAACGCGACGGCGGATGCGACGAACCGGCTGGCCGTCGCCTCGCCGGCCTCCCTCTTCACCAACGACGGCGCGGGGCACCAGATCAAGGTCAACAAGGCGAGTGCCGGCGATACCGCCTCGCTGCTCTTCCAGACCGGCTGGTCCGGCCGCGCCGAGATGGGCCTTGCCGGCAGCGATGCCTTCCGCGTCAAGGTGAGCGCGAACGGTTCGTCCTTCGTGGACGCCATGGTGGCGGATCCGGCGACCGGGCGCGTCAGCTTCCCCGCGGGCGTGGTGGGCCTGCGGCCGCAGCTTTCCGCAAGCCGCACCTACTACGTCGCCGCCGGCGGCAGCAACGGCAATGACGGCCTGACGGCGGCCACGCCCTTCGCCACCCTGCAAAAGGCGGTGGACGAGGCGCACGGGCTCGATTGCGCCAGCCACGACGTGACGATCCAGCTTGCCGACGGCAGCTACGCCGGCGCGACGGTCGCCCGCCCGCTCCTCGGCGGCGGCACGCTCTTCATCAAGGGCAACGAGACGACGCCGGCCTCCGTGGTGCTCACGGGCGGCCTCGTCCTTTCCAACGGCGCGCAGCTGCGCGTCTCCGGCATCCGCATCGCCATTGCATCGGACCTCGTGCACGCACTTTCCGTCGGCAACGGCGTGAGCCTCAGGCTCGGCAAGATGGAATTCGGCGCCGTCGGCGCGAATGCCGACCACATCTTCTCCGACAATCCCTGCCGGATCGTGCTGGAGGAGAATTACGCCATCACCGGCGGCGCGCGCCGGCACATGAATATCGGGGCCGGCCTGCTGGTCGGGGAGGGCCGCACCTTCACGCTGACCGGCACGCCGGCCTTCACCCAGTTCATCGCGGCCCGCAATTCGGGAACCGTCTCGCTGCTCAATCCGGTGATCGTCGGCAGCGCCACCGGCAGCCGCTACATCGCCGAGACCAACGGCGTCATCAACACCTTCGGCAAGGCGACGACCTTCCTGCCCGGCTCGGCCACAGGCTCCAACCCCTCGGGCGGCATCTATGCCTGACCTGCCGGTCCGGCGGCTCTTGCATCGGGGCCGCCGGACTGGTTATGACAGGCCATGTCGCTCGAATCCGTCCGCACCTTCTTCGCTGAGAACGCCCCCGATATCGACGTCCTCGTCACCGAGCAGAGCTCGGCGACCGTGGCGCTGGCCGCCGAGGCGCATGGCGTGGCGCCCGCGCAGATCGCCAAGACCATCTGCCTGCGCGTCGGCGAGGAGACCGTGCTGATCGTCGCGGCCGGCACGGCGCGGCTGAGCAACCGCAAGTTCAAGGACCGCTTCGCCGCAAAGCCCCGCATGCTGGATGCCCAGGAGGTGGTCGCCGTGACGTCGCATCCCGTCGGCGGCGTCTGCCCCTTCGGCCTGCCTTCGCCCCTGCCGGTCTATTGCGATATGTCGCTGCGCGCCTTCGACGAGGTGGTGCCGGCGGCCGGCGCCACCAACGCGGCGGTGCGCATCGCGCCGGAACGCATGGCGGGCCTCGTGGCCGGCGAATGGGTCGACGTCTGCGAATGACGCTGCGGCGGGCTTTGCCGCCGTGAAAGAGTTTCGCGAAAATCCGGGGGAATGCCCGGCTGGCGCTGGCGCGCGGGAACCCGCATTATGACGAAACTGTGATCACGGTGGCCTGTCTCTTTCGGACCGCCGCGCACAGGCGCGGAAGGAACCGCGAACGGGCTGCTGGAGGAGCATTGGCCCGGATCTATCGCAAGGCGGCGCTACCGGCGCCCGCCAGGGGGAGAAAACATGTTTGAACGGCTTTTCAAGCTGAGTGAGCACGGCACGTCGGTGCGCACCGAGGTGATCGCGGGTCTGACGACCTTCCTCACCATGTCCTATATCATCTTCGTCAACCCGGACATCCTGTCGACGACGGGCATGGACCGGGACGCCGTCTTCGTCGCGACCTGTCTTGCCGCGGCACTCGGCTCCATGGTCATGGCGACCGTCGCCAACTGGCCGATCGGCATGGCCCCCGGCATGGGCCTCAACGCCTTCTTCGCCTTCACCGTCGTGGCGGCGCTCGGCTTCACCTGGCAGCAGGCGCTCGGCGCGGTCTTCATCTCCGGCGTCATCTTCGTCATCCTCACGGTGACGGGCGTGCGCAGCTGGCTGATCGAGGGCATACCCCATTCGCTCAGAAGCGCCATTGCCGCCGGTATCGGCCTCTTCCTCGGCATCATCGCCCTGAAGAGCTCCGGCATCGTCGTCGACAACCCGGCGACGCTCGTCGGCCTCGGCGACCTCAAGCAGACCGGCCCGCTGCTCGCCATCCTCGGCTTCTTCGTCATCGCCGTGCTTGATGCGCTGCGCGTCAAGGGCGCGATCCTGATCGGCATCCTCGTCGTCACGATCCTGTCCTGGATCCTCGGCGTCAGCGAGTTCCGCGGCATCGTCTCGGCGCCGCCGTCGATCCTGCCGACCTTCCTGCAGCTCGACATCGTCGGCGCGCTGCATGGCGGCCTGCTGCATGTCATCCTCGTCTTCGTGCTCGTCGAGGTCTTCGACGCCACGGGCACGCTGATCGGCGTCGCCAAGCGCGCCGGCCTCATCCAGGAGGGCCAGAAGAGCCGCCTCGGCCGCGCGCTGCTTGCCGACAGCACGGCGATCGTCGCCGGCTCGCTGATGGGCACGAGCAGCACCACCGCCTATGTCGAGAGCGCCTCGGGCGTCCAGGCCGGCGGCCGCACGGGCCTCACCGCCTTCGTCGTCGCCATCCTGTTCCTCGCCGCCCTCTTCATCTCGCCGCTCGCCGCCTCTGTGCCAAGCTATGCGACGGCCCCGGCCCTGCTCTATGTCGCCGGCCTGATGATGCGGGAACTGACGGAAGTCGAGTGGGAAGACCTTACGGAAGCGGCCCCGGCCGCGCTCACCGCGCTCGCCATGCCCTTCACCTACTCCATCGCCAACGGCCTTGCCTTCGGCTTCGTCAGCTATGTCGTGCTGAAGTTCTTCACCGGCAAGTGGCGCCAGATCCACCCGGCAACGGCCATCGTCGCCGCCCTCTTCGTCATCCGCTTCGCCTTCTTCGCGGAATAGGACAGGACACGCATCCAAGAGAAAGGGCCGCGCTCACCGCGCGGCCCTTTTTCGTTTGGGAATCTGAATGCGGGCACGAAAAAGCCGGCCCGTGGAGGCGGGCCGGCGGATCCGTGAGCCCCGGTGGGCGGCTCAGCGGATCAGGAACGCTTCCTCGTAGAAATGCTCCTCGAGATTGACGCCCTCGCCGCCGCGGTCGACCACGGCGAAGTCGGAGGGCTTGTCGAGCGGGGTCAGGATGCCGTGCCAGACGTTGCGGCCGATATTGACCCCCTGGCCCGGCGCGGTGCGGAAGGCGAGCGGCTCGGCCGGGCCGTTTTGCGTCTCCTCGGCGACGACCACCAGGAAGGTGCTGTCGCTGAGCGGGATGAAGGCCTGGCTGCCGAGCGGGTGGCGCTCGACCATCCTGAGCTCCAGCGGCAGCGGATAGGGCTCGCCGCGCAGCAGGCTGATCATCGGCCGCGCCTTCTCGCCGGTCGTCTCGATATGCGCAAGGTCGTGGTAGCGCACGCACTTTCCCGCATTGATCGGGAAATTGTGCGCGCCGTCCTGCTCGATGACCTGGCCGAAAGGCGCGAAGGCCTCGCGGGTCAGCGGTTTGATCTCGATGGTCTTCATGGATTTCCTCCCTGGGCCGGAATGGCCGGACATGGCGCCGGCGGCATGCCGTGCGGATCAACGTTGCGGCGGCGACAGGGTGGGGAGGTTCCCTCTCGCGCCGATGACTATCACAGTTTTGCCGCGCTCGCAGCAGGGACGTGGCCGCGAGATGCGGCCTCCATCGTCCGAGCTGCGCCGCCGTTCGCGTCGCGCGCCCGTCACGGGGAGCGCTTCCGGACGGCTCCGGCAGTGAATGTCTAACCCGAAAATCGCGCGCGCCATTCCCCCGGAAAATTTGAAAGTCTCGAACGATCTTTCCGCTTTTCAGTGGAAACGGGCTGGCGGATAGTGATTGCAGGCGCATTGTGCTCGGGAGGAAAACATGCAGTCTCATTCGCACGGAGCCGGCCGGCTCACGACCCACGTCCTGGACACCGCCCGGGGCAAGCCGGCGGAGGGCCTGCGCATCGATCTCTACCGGGTCGAGGGCGATGCGTTCCACCACCTCAAGACCACCGAGACGAACGACGACGGCCGCTGCGACGCACCGCTGCTTTCGGGCGAGACGATGAAGGCCGGCACCTACGAGCTGCGCTTCCATGCCGGCGACTATCTCGGCCGCACGGGCGACGGCCCGCTCTTCCTCGATATCATCCCGATCCGCTTCGGCCTTGCCGACGAGGGCGCGCATTACCATGTACCGCTTCTCGTCTCGCCCTTCAGCTATTCCACCTACCGCGGGAGCTAACCTATGGCGGCTGCGACGATCCGCTCGGAACTGCGTTTCATCCTCAACGGCAAGGACGTGTCCCTCAGCGACGTCGCGCCGGACCAGACCCTGCTCGACTGGCTGCGCCTCTCCCGCCTGCTGAAAGGCACGAAGGAAGGCTGCGCCGAGGGCGACTGCGGCGCCTGCACCGTGCTGGTGGGACGCCTGACGCCGGACGGCGGGCTGGTCTATGAGGGCGTCAATGCCTGCATCCGCTTCCTCGGCTCGCTGGACGGCTGTCATGTCGTGACGGTCGAGCATCTGGCTGCCGCCGACGGGCGCCTCCATCCCGTGCAGCAGGCCATGGTGGATTATCACGGCTCGCAATGCGGCTTCTGCACCCCGGGCTTCGTCATGTCGCTCTATGCGCTCTGGATGAAGACGCCGAACCCGGGCGACCGCGAGATCGAGACGGCCCTGCAAGGCAATCTCTGTCGCTGCACCGGCTACGAGCCGATCCTGCGCGCCGCCCGCGCCATCTCGACCTATGGCGGCACGGACAGGGACCCGCTGCTTTCCGAACGCGAGACCATGATCGCCCGCCTCAAGGGCATGCGCGACGGCGCCCGCGTCGAGATCGGCGAGGGCAAGCGCCGCTTCATCGTGCCCGCCGGCCTGGACGACTTCGCCGCCGTGCTGGAAGCCTCGCCGACCGCGACGGTCGTCGCCGGTTCCACCGACGTCGGCCTCTGGGTGACGAAACAGATGCGCGACATCGCGCCGGTGGTCTTCATAAGCGGGCTCGACGAGCTGAAGTCGATTTCGGTGAAGGACGGCACGGTCTCCATCGGCGCCGGCGTCACCTATAGCGAGGCCGTCTCGGTCCTCGCGCAGCATATTCCGGTGCTCGCGCCCCTGATCCACCGCATCGGCGGCCAGCAGGTGCGCAACATGGGCACGATCGGCGGCAACATCGCCAACGGCTCGCCCATCGGCGATACGCCCCCCGCGCTCATCGCGCTCGGCAGCACGCTGACCTTGCGCAAGGGCGCCGAACGGCGCACCATCTCCCTGCAGGACTTCTTCATCGCCTATGGCAAGCAGGATCGCCAGCCGGGCGAATTCGTCGAGGCCGTGCATGTGCCGGTGCCGGCGGCCTCCGAGAAGGTCGCCATCTACAAGGTGACCAAGCGCCGCGACGAGGACATCACCGCGACGCTCGGCGCCTTCCGCCTGGCGCTGGCCGACGACGGCACGGTGGCGGCGATCACGATCGCCTATGGCGGCATGGCGGCGACGCCGAAGCGCGCCTTCGCCGTCGAGGCCGCGCTCCTCGGAAAGCCCTGGACCGAGGCGACCGTCGAAGCGGCCATGGAGAAGTACGCTGAAGATTACGCGCCGCTGACCGACATGCGCGCGACCGCCGAATACCGCGCGCTGGTAGCGAAAAACCTGCTTCTGCGGTTCTTCGTGGAAACCACATCCGGCGCGGCGAGCGCGCAGGTGCAACGATACGAGGCAGCGTGAGCCATGAACAAGCATACGACCGACCTCAAGGCCGAGAAGATCACCGGCGGCGTGCATGCGAGCCCCCGCCATGACTCCGCCCACAAGCATGTCGCCGGCACCGCCGTCTATATCGACGACATCACCGAGCCCGCCGGCACGCTGCATGCCGGCCTCGGCCTTTCCACCGTCGCCCATGGCGTGCTGAAATCCGTCGACCTCTCGGCGGTGCACGCCGCCCCCGGCGTCGTCGCGGTGCTGACGCACGAGGACATTCCCGGCGTCAACGACATCTCGCCCTCGGGCATGCACGACGATCCGGTGCTCGCCGCCGGCAAGGTGGAGTTCCACGGCCAGCCGATCTTCTGCGTCATCGCCGAGACGCGCGAGGAGGCCCGCCGCGCCGCCCGGCTCGCGAAGATCGAATATGAGGAACTGCCGGCCGATATCGACATCTGGGACCTCGACCAGTCCACCCACCGCCAGGTCTTCCCGCCGCTGACGCTGAAGCGCGGCGATGCGGCGGCGGCGCTCGAAGGCGCCCCGCGCCGCGTGAAGGGCCGCATGCGGCTCGGCGGGCAGGATCATTTCTATCTCGAAGGCCAGGTCTCGCTCGCCGTGCCCGGCGAGGACGACGAGGTCCTCGTCCACTGCTCCACCCAGGGGCCGAGCGAGACGCAGCACATGATCGCCCATGCGCTCGGCGTGCCGAGCCATGCCGTGACGGTGGAGGTGCGCCGCATGGGCGGCGGCTTCGGCGGCAAGGAGACGCAGGCCAACCAGTGCGCCGCGCTCGCCGCCATCGCCGCCAAGAAGCTGAACCGCGCCGTGAAGGTGCGGCTCGACCGCGACGAGGACATGGTCGCCACCGGCAAGCGGCACGACTTCGCCATCGACTACGACGTCGGCTTCGACGAGGAGGGCCGCATCCTCGCCGTGGACTACACCTTCGCGCTTCGTGCCGGCTTTTCGGCCGACCTGTCCGGCCCGGTGGGCGACCGGGCGCTGTTCCACTGCGACAACGCCTATTTCTTCCCGCATGTCCATGCCAGGACGGCGCTGCTGCATACCAACACGGTGTCGAACACCGCCTTCCGCGGCTTCGGCGGCCCGCAGGGCATGGTGGGCGCCGAGCGCGTCATCGACGAGGTGGCCTTCGCCGTCGGCAAGGACCCGCTCGATATCCGCAAGCTGAACTTCTACGACGAGATCGGCGTCGAGGGCACGCGCAACGTCACGCCCTATCACCAGAAGGTCGAGGACTGCATCATCCAGCGTATCGTCGCCGAACTGGAGCAGAGCGCCGACTATGCCGGCCGCCGCAAGGCGATCGCCGAGTTCAATGCGAAGAGCCGCATCGTCAAGCGCGGCATCGCGCTGACGCCGGTCAAGTTCGGCATCTCCTTCACCAAGACCGAATCCAACCAGGCCGGCGCGCTGGTGCATGTCTATACCGACGGCTCCGTGCACATGAACCATGGCGGCACGGAAATGGGCCAGGGCCTGCACCTGAAGGTGGCGCAGGTCGTGGCGGAAGAGTTCCAGATCGACCTCGACCGGGTGAAGATCACCGCGACGACCACCGCCAAGGTGCCCAACACCTCGCCGACCGCCGCCTCCTCGGGCGCCGACCTCAACGGCATGGCGGCGCAGAATGCCGCCCGCCAGATCAAGGACCGGCTGATCGATTTCGCCGCGGAAAGCCATCAGGTGCCGCGCGACCAGGTCGTCTTCCTGCCCAACCGGGTGCGCATCGGCAATGCCGAGATTGCCTTCAACGATCTCGTCAGGCAGGCCTATGTGGCGCGCGTCCAGCTTTCGGCGGCCGGCTTCTACAAGACGCCGAAGATTCATTGGGACCGCTCCAAGGGCCGCGGCCATGCCTTCTACTACTACGCCTATGGCGCGGCCTGCTCGGAAGTGTCCGTCGATACGCTGACCGGCGAATATGTCATCGAGCGCACCGATATCCTGCACGATACCGGCCGCTCGCTGAACAGGATCATCGATATCGGCCAGGTCGAGGGCGGCTTCATCCAGGGCATGGGCTGGCTGACGACGGAGGAATTGTGGTGGGACGGCAAGGGGCGGCTGCGCACCCACGCGCCCTCCACCTACAAGATCCCGCTCGCCTCGGACCGCCCGAAGATCTTCAACGTGGCGCTCACCGACTGGTCGGAAGCCTACGAGCCGACGATCCACCGCTCAAAGGCGGTCGGCGAGCCACCGCTGCCGCTCGGCCTTTCCGTGCTGCACGCCCTGTCGGATGCGGTGGCGAGCGTGGCGGACCACAAGGTCTGCCCGAAGCTCGACGCTCCCGCGACGCCCGAGCGCGTGCTGATGGCCATCGAGCGGCTGAAAGCCGGTAAAAAGGTGTAAAAACAATGCCCGCCGCGCGCGAAGACATCCGGGATTTCCTGCGCCGCGAACCGGCGGTCATCCTGGTCGAAGTGACGGGAGCCGCGGGCTCCACGCCGCGCGACACCGATGCCTGGATGCTCGTCTCCGAGCGGTCCATCTTCGCGACGATCGGCGGCGGGCAGCTCGAATACATGGCCATCGACCAGGCGCGGCGGGCGCTGCGTTCCGGCCTTGCCGCCGAGCCGATGAACGTGCCGCTCGGCCCGGAGATCGGCCAGTGCTGCGGCGGCCGGGTCGGCCTTGCCTTCACCGCTGTCGGGCCTTCGCTGGCAAGCGACCTCGTCGCCCGCAGCGAGCGGGAAATGGCGGCGCGCCCGCATGTCTATGTCTTCGGCGCCGGCCATGTCGGCGATGCGCTCGCCATGGCGCTCTCGCTCGCGCCGCTGCGCGTCATCCTCGTGGATACGCGCGAGGACGAGCTGATGGCCTCCACGGTGCCGCGCATCGAGACGTGCCTCACCCCCATGCCCGAGGCCGTGGTGCGCGATGCGCCCGCCGGCAGCAGCTTCGTGATCCTCACCCACGACCACGCGCTCGATTTCCTCATCGCCGCCGAGGCGCTGAGGCGCACGGATGCCGCCTATGTCGGCATGATCGGCTCGAAGACGAAGCGCGCCACCTTCCGCAACTGGCTGTCGCGCGAAAGCGGCTCGCCCCGCCTCTTCGAAAAGCTCGTCTGCCCCATCGGCGGCACCGCCCTCAAGGACAAGCGCCCCGCCGTCATCGCCACCCTCGCCGCCGCCGAGATCACGACGGCGGCGCTGTCATGGACGGCGGCGGACGGGAGAGCGGCGCTGGTCAGTCTTCCGGAAGGTCGTGCCAGGGGTTGAGGCAGGCGACGCCGAGCGGCGTGAAATCGCCGACATTGCGCGTCACGAGAACGAGGCGACGGGCAAGGGCGGTCGCCGCGATCATCGCATCGGCCGTCGGTCTCTTTTCCGCGGTCGGCAGCCGGCCGGCCAAAGTCGCAGCTTCCGTGTCGAACGGCAGGATGCGGTCTTCGAAGGCGGGCAATACTTTTGCCGTCAGCCAGCGGGACAGATCGTCCGCGAAAGCCGGATTGCGCGTGCGTTCGCGCTCGATCCCGAATTCGATCTCCATGAGCGTAATCGTCGAGAGATAGGCGGCGCCCACGTCGAAGGCCTGGAGGAATTTCCGGAATTCGGCGGTCTGGCGCTCGGGCCTGCGCGAGGCAGAGACGACATTCGTGTCCAGCAGGAACGCCATCAGAGTTCGATATCCCGCCCCGCGAAAGTCGTCCGGGCGGGATCGAAGTCCTCGTCGAATGCCGATGTTTCGTCGCTGAGCGCTTCATAGAGGCTTTTCGACTTGCGCCAATTCTCCTCGAATGCGGAATAGCGCACCAGCACATAGCTCGCCTCGCCATGTTCGGTGATGACGAGGGGGCGTTCGCTTGCCGCCTTCTTCGCCTTGCTCGGATTCTGGTTGAAGGCGGCACTGGTCATGTAGGTGAAACGCATGGCTGCCTCTCCTAGTATATTTTGCGGGAAATATACTATTCTTCGCCGCCGGCTTCAAGCGCCTCGAACGCCGCCGGCTCCTCGTCGAGCAGCCTGCCGATCAGCCGCTGACAGCGCTCCGCCATGAAATCGATCATCAGGCGGACCTTCGGGTCCTGGAAGCGCTTGTGCGGGTAGATCGCGGCGAGCTGCACGGAGGCGGGCGGGCTGTCCTTCAGGATCTCGATCAGCCGTCCTTCCTTCAGGTGGTTGTTCACCTCGAAGCGCGGCTTGTTGATGATGCCGCGGTCCTCCAGCGCCCATTGGGTGAGCACGTCGCCGTCGTCGCTGTCATAGGGGCCGGCGACCTCGAACTTGCGCGGGCCCTCGGGCATCACCAGCGTCCAGTAATATTCCTTCGAGCCGGGATAGCGCAGCAGGAGACAGTCGTGCCTGTCGGCGATCAGCGCGTCTGCATTCGCGGGCATGCCGCGGCGCGCGAGATAGGCGGGCGAGGCGCAGAGCACGCGCTCGCATTTGAGGATGCCGCGCATGCGCAGGTTCGAATCCTCCAGCACGCCGAGCTTGAAGGCGACGTCCACGCCCTCGGCGAGGATGTCGACATTGTGGTCCGACAGGCGCACGCGCACCTCGATGTCGGGATACTTGTCGTGGAATTCCGGAATGCCCGAGGCGATGAGCCGGCGGCCGATGCCGAGCGGAGCGGTGATGCGCAGCGAGCCCTTGGGGTTGCGCGACAGGTCCGCGATCGCCGCTTCCGCCTCGTTCACCGCCTCGATGATCTTCACCGCGCCGTCGTAGAACACGCGGCCGTGCTCGGTCGGCGAGAGCTTGCGCGTGGTGCGGTTGAAGAGGCGCACGCCGAGATGGCGCTCCAGCTCCTTGATGCGGTTGCTGGCGACTGCAGGGGTGACGCGCTGGTCGCGCCCTGCCGCGGAAAGCGTACCGAGTTCGACCACGCGAACGAAGACGCGTACATTATCGAGATAGGACATGGCCCTTTCTACCACATCGGCGTATGGAGCAAAGTAGGCTCCATCTTTTAGTTTTTTTTGAAAGTGTTGGTGATTCACCGGGATTTCCGGGAAAATCACTTGATGGCAAACAAGCCCATGGAAAATGGGTGGAGGTCCCTATGTACGAATATGCCATTGCCTGGGATTGGGTCATGTTCGCCGTCCGCTGGCTGCATGTGATCACGGCCATCGCCTGGATCGGCTCGTCCTTCTATTTCGTCGCCCTCGACCTGGGCCTGAAGAAGCATCCCGACCTGCCGCCGGGCGCCTATGGCGAGGAATGGCAGGTCCATGGCGGCGGCTTCTACCATATCCAGAAGTACCTCGTGGCGCCGGCCAAGATGCCCGAGCATCTCGTCTGGTTCAAATGGGAAAGCTACGTCACCTGGCTCTCCGGCTTCGGCATGCTCTGTCTCGTCTATTACGCGGGCGCCGACCTCTACCTGATCGACCCGAATGTGCTCGACGTCTCCAAGCCGGTGGCGATCGCCATCTCGCTGGCCTCGCTCGCCTTCGGCTGGATCCTGTACGACCTGATCTGCAAGTCGCCCTTCGGCAACGACAACACGCGGCTGATGGTGGCGCTCTATTTCATCCTGGTCGTCGTCGCCTGGGGCTATACGCAGCTCTTCACGGGTAGAGCCGCGTTCCTGCATCTCGGCGCCTTCACGGCGACGATCATGTCGGCGAACGTCTTCTTCATCATCATGCCGAACCAGCGCATCGTCGTCGCCGACCTCATCGCCGGCCGCACGCCCGATCCGAAATACGGCAAGATCGCCAAGCAGCGCTCCACGCACAACAACTACCTGACGCTGCCTGTGCTGTTCCTCATGCTGTCGAACCACTATCCGCTGGCCTTCGGCACCGAGTTCAACTGGATCATCGCCTCGCTCGTCTTCCTGATGGGCGTCACCATCCGGCACTACTTCAACACCCGCCATGCCGATGCCGGCAACCCGACCTGGACCTGGCTTGCCACGGCCCTGCTCTTCGTCGCCATCATGTGGCTCTCCACGGTGCCGAAGATCCTGACGGGCGAGACGGCCGATGCGAAGGTCTCGGCGACCGCGCAGCCCTTCATGACGGCGGAAGCCTTCCCGAAGGTGCGCGACACCGTGCTCGGCCGCTGCTCCATGTGCCATGCCAAGGAGCCCGGCTGGGAAGGCCTGATCGCGCCGCCGAAGGGCGTCGTCCTCGAAACGGATCACGACATCGCCAACCACGCGCGCGAGATCTATTTGCAGGCCGGCCGCTCGCACGCCATGCCGCCGGCAAACGTCACGCAGGTCTCCGACGAGGAGCGCAAGCTCTTCGTTGCCTGGTACGAAAGCGCCGTCAGCGGGGAGAAGACCCAGTGAGCGATCTCCTGATCCGCGGACGGGTACTCACCTTCGTCGCCGAGCCGCAGGGCATCGACGACACGGCGGCCTGGCGCTACTTCGAGGACGGCGCCGTCCTCGTGCGTGGCGGCAAGGTGGTGGACACAGGCGATCATGCTGTCATCAGCAAACTCGCCGGCGCGGATGTCGAGGTGGCCGATCACCGGCCGAACCTCGTTCTGCCGGGCCTTATCGATACGCATCTCCATTTCCCGCAGACCCAGGCCATCGCCTCCTACGGCGCGCAGCTCCTCGAATGGCTGAACACCTATATCTTCGTCGAGGAGCAGAAATTCGCCGATGCCGCCCATGCGGGCGCCGTTGCGGACCGCTTCTTCGACGAGCTTCTGTCGAACGGCACCACCACCGCCGTCGCCTATTGCTCGGTGCATCCCGAGAGCGTCGACGCCTATTTCTCGGCGGCCGAGGCGCGAGGCATGCGCATGGTCGGCGGCAAGGTGATGATGGACCGCAACGCGCCCGACGCGCTGCGCGACACGCCGCAGAAAGGCTATGACGAGACGAAGGCGCTCATTGCGAAATGGCACGGCCGCGGCCGCGCGCACTATGCGATCAGCCCGCGCTTCGCCATCACCTCGACGCCGGAGCAGATGGAGATGAGCCAGGCGCTCGTCGCGGAAAATCCCACCTGCTACGTCCAGACCCACCTTTCGGAAAACCACGACGAGATCGCCTTCGCAACCTCGCTCTATCCGGAAGCGAAGGACTATACGGACATCTACGCCCGCTACGGTCTCCTGAACGAGCGCATGCTGCTCGGCCACTGCATCCATCTCAGCGACCGCGAAATCGGCGTGCTCGCCGAGACCGGCAGCGTCGGCGTCTTCTGCCCGACGTCGAACCTCTTCCTGGGGTCCGGCCTCTTCGACCGCGATCGTTTCGACAAGGCCGGTGCGCGCTGGTCGGTGGCGACGGATGTCGGCGCGGGCACCAGCTTCTCCATGCTGGAAACCATGGACGAGGCCTACAAGGTGCTGCACCTTCGCGGCCAGAAGCTGACGCCGTTCAATTCCTTCTACCGCATGACGCTGGGCAATGCCCGGGCGCTCGGGCTGGAGAAGCATATCGGCTCGCTCCATGCCGGGGCGGATGCGGATATCGTCGTGCTCGATTCGAGCGCCAAGACGGCGATGGAATATCGCATGCGCACGGCGAAATCGCTGCTGGAGGAACTCTTCATCCTCCAGACCATGGGCGACGACCGCTGCGTTGCGGAAGTCTATGTCGCCGGCAAGGCGATGAAGGGCAAGGGCGCAAAGCGCGCGGCGGCCGCAAGCCGCCTGCTCGAAACCGCCTGACGGATTCTGGGGCGCATTTGCCCCTCATCCGGCCTGCCGGCCACCTTCTCCTTGGCTGCGGGGAGAAGGAAACGCGTGGCATGGTTTCCCGTCTCGCTGCCCAAACTGTTTCAGGAAACCGGCGCACCATCTTCCTTCTCCCCGCTTGGGGGGAGAAGATCGCGGCAGCGGGATGAGGGGCCCGCGCGTTCCTCGGCTGACTACGCCAGCCGTCCCCCCATCGCCCGCGTCACGCCCTCCGCCGCCGCGCGCACCACCGGGCCGAAGGCATCCACCTTGCTGTCGGGAAGCCGCACCGCCGGGCCGGACACCGAGATGCCGGCAACCGCCTCGCCATATTCGTCGAAGATCGGCGCCGCCACGCAGCGCATGCCGAGCGTGTGCTCCTCGTCGTCGATCGACCAGCCGCGGGCGCGGATCCTGCCGATGTCCTCCAGCAGCGTCGGGATCGTGTCGCGGGTCTTGTCGGTGAAATGCTGCAGCGTGCGGCCGGTAAGCAGCGCCTCGATCCGGGCGTTCGGCCAGGTCGAGAGGATCGCCTTGCCGATGCCGGAGGCATGGATCGGCCCGCGCCGGCCGGGGCGGAAGAAGGCGCGCATCGGCGCATGGCTTTCCACCTGCGAGATGAAGACGACGTCGCCGTCGTCCTCGATGGCGATATTGGCGGTCTCGCCGCATCCTTCCATCAATTGCTTGAGGAACGGCCGGCTGATCGTGCCGAGCTTGCGGAAGCGCAGATAGGCGGTGCCGATCTCGAAGGCCTTGACGCCGATCGTCCAGGCGCCGGTCTCCCCGTCATGCGTCACCATGCCGTGCTGGGCGAGCGAGGTGAGCAGCCGGTGCACGGTGGAGGGCGCCATGCCGGACGCGTCCGCAAGGTCCGTCAGCGCCGCGCCGTCGGCCGCCGCCACCAGATCGAGCAGCTTCAGGCTCCGGTCGAGCACCTGCACCGAGGAGGGCGCCGCGTTTTCCGCCGGTTTGCGCCCCGGTCGCCCGCGCGTCTTTTCCTGATGCTCCGCCATGCTCCGATTCCCGATCCCTCTGTCGCGGTAACCCCCTCATCCGCCTGCCGGCTCCTTCTCCCCGAGGGGAGAAGGAGAAAGAGGAGATGCCGCCATTCTTCCTTCTCCCCGGCGGGGAGAAGGTGGCCCGAAGGGTCGGATGAGGGGCTCGTACGCCCGTATCTCCATCCGCTTCATGCCATAGCCCGATTGCGCCGATTGTTCCAGTTTCGTTGAAAATGTTTATTTCCGCATGATGGGATTTATTTCCATTTTATGATTACGCTGAAACGCGGATGCGCTACCCTCCCTCTCAAGAGACGGAGGAAAACCCATGGCTAAAATGCGTGCTGTCGACGCGGCGGTGCTGGTTCTGGAGAAGGAAGGCGTCGATTGCGCCTTCGGCGTTCCGGGCGCTGCGATCAATCCCTTCTATTCGGCGCTGAAGGCGCGTGGCTCGGTCCGCCATATCCTCGCCCGCCATGTCGAGGGCGCCAGCCACATGGCCGAGGGCTATACCCGTGCCCGCGCCGGCAATATCGGCCTTTGCATCGGTACGTCCGGCCCGGCCGGTACCGACATGATCACCGGCCTCTATTCGGCCTCCGCCGATTCGATCCCGATCCTCTGCATCACTGGCCAGGCGCCGCGCGCCCGCCTCGACAAGGAAGACTTCCAGGCGGTCGATATCGCCAAGATCGCCGCGCCCGTCACCAAATGGGCCGTCACGGTCATGGAGCCGGGCCTCGTGCCTTACGTCTTCCAGAAGGCGTTCCACACGATGCGTTCCGGCCGTCCCGGCCCTGTTCTCATCGACCTGCCGATCGACGTCCAGCTCGCCGAGATCGAGTTCGATATCGACGCCTACGAGCCGCTGACGCCCTACAAGCCGGCCGCCACCCGCGCCCAGGCCGAGAAGGCGCTGGCCATGCTCAATGAATCCGAGCGTCCGCTGCTCGTCGCTGGCGGCGGCATCATCAATGCGGATGCCTCGGACCTCCTGGTCGAGCTTGCGGAAATCACCGGCGTTCCGGTCATCCCGACGCTGATGGGCTGGGGCGTCATCCCGGACGATCACCCGCTGATGGCCGGCATGTGCGGCCTCCAGACCTCGCACCGCTACGGCAATGCCACGCTGCTCGCCTCGGACTTCGTCTTCGGCATCGGCAACCGCTGGGCGAACCGCCACACCGGCAACATCCCGACCTATACGGAAGGCCGCAAGTTCATCCACGTCGACATCGAGCCGACCCAGATCGGCCGCGTCTTCACGCCGGATTTCGGCATCGTCTCCGATGCCGGCGCCGCCCTTCAGGTCTTCGTCGAGGTCGCCACGGAATGGAAGGCGGCGGGCAAGCTGCGCGACTGGTCCGGCTGGGCCGGCGAATGCCGCGAGCGCAAGCGCACCATGCTGCGCAAGACCCATTTCGACCAGATGCCGCTGAAGCCCCAGCGCGTCTACGAGGAGATGAACAAGGCCTTCGACCGCGACACCTGCTACGTCTCGACCATCGGCCTCAGCCAGATCGCCGGCGCGCAGTTCCTGCATGTCTACAAGCCGCGCAACTGGATCAATTGCGGCCAGGCCGGCCCGCTCGGCTGGACGCTGCCGGCAGCGCTCGGCGTGCGCGCCGCCGATCCGGACCGTCCGATCGTCGCGCTGTCGGGTGACTACGACTTCCAGTTCCTCATCGAGGAGCTTGCGGTCGGCGCCCAGCACAAGCTGCCCTACCTGCATGTGGTCGTGAACAATTCCTATCTCGGCCTCATCCGCCAGGCCCAGCGCGGCTTCAACATGGACTTCGAGGTCTCGCTCGCCTTCGACAACATCAACGCGAATGCCGATTCGGAAGCCGGCTACGGCGTCGATCATGTCGCGGTCGCCGAAGGCCTCGGCTGCAAGGCCATCCGCGTTCGCAGCGCCAACGAGTTCCAGGAAGCCTTCAACACGGCGCAGAAGCTGATGAAGGAGCACCAGGTTCCCGTCGTCATCGAGTTCATCCTCGAGCGCGTCACGAACATCGCCATGGGCGCCGACATCAACGCTGTCGTCGAGTTCGAGGAACTGGCAGAACGCGGCGAGGATGCGCCGACGGCAACGCTGGCCGCGCTGCTGGATTGAGGGCAAGCAATTCCAGGAAAAGTGTGAAGCGGTTTTCCGTTCGGAATTGCGCTTCAAGAAGGAGAGAACCATGCCGAAATTTGCGGCCAACCTGACCATGCTCTTCAACGAGGCGCCCTTCATGGAGCGCTTCGCCCTGGCCGCCAGGGCCGGCTTCGAGGGGGTCGAATATCTCTTCCCCTACGATTTCGACAAGGACGCGATCCGCGCCGAACTCGACAGGCACGGCCTGACGCAGGTCCTGCACAACCTGCCGGCCGGCGACTGGGCCGGCGGCGAGCGCGGCATCGCGGTCCTGCCGGATCGCGTCGACGAGTTCCGTGAAGGCGTGGCCAAGGCCATCGACTATGCCACGAAGCTCGGCTGCAAGCAGGTCAACTGCCTGTCGGGCATCGCGCCGGCCGGCGTGCCGGACAGCGTGCTGCGCGCCACCTTCGTCGCCAACCTCAAGCTGGCGGCGTCGGAACTCGGCAAGCACGGCATCAAGCTCCTGATCGAGCCGATCAACCATTTCGACATTCCGGGCTTCTACCTCAACACGCCGGACCAGGCGGCCTCGATCATCGCGGAGGTCGGCTCCGACAACCTCTACATCCAGTACGATCTCTACCACCAGCAGCGCACCGAGGGCGAACTGATCGGCACCTTCAGGAAGCACCAGGCGCAGATCCCCCACGTGCAGCTTGCCGACAATCCGGGGCGCAACGAGCCGGGCACCGGCGAGATCGCCTGGCCCTTCGTGTTCAGGACGCTCGACGCGCTGGGCTACGACGGCTGGATCGGCTGCGAATACAAGCCGCGCACCACCACCGCGGAAGGTCTCGGCTGGCTGGCCGAAGTCGGCCGCTGAGCCGGACATCATTTCAAGATTGGGAGTTTAGATCATGGCAAATATCGGCTTCATCGGCCTCGGCATCATGGGCACGCCCATGGCGCGTCACCTCCAGGATGCCGGCCACACCGTCATCACCTCGAAGTTTTCGGTCGCGCCGCGTCAGGAACTTCTCGACAACGGCCTGAGGATCGTCGACAGCCCGAAGGCGCTCGCCGAGACCGTCGACACGATCATCCTCATGCTGCCGGACACGCCGGAAGTCGAGGACGTGCTCTTCGGTGAGAACGGCGTCTCCTACGGTCTTTCGGCCGGCAAGCTCGTCATCGACATGAGCTCGATCTCGCCGATCGCGACGAAGGAATTCGCGAAAAAGATCCGCGCGACCGGCGCCGAATATGTCGACGGCCCGGTCTCGGGCGGCGAGGTCGGCGCGAAGAACGCCTCGCTCTCCATCATGGCGGGCGGCTCGCAGGAGAGCTTCGACCGGGCGCTGCCGCTCTTCCAGCTCATGGGCAAGAACATCACGCTCGTCGGCGATTGCGGCGACGGCCAGGTGACCAAGGTCGCCAACCAGATCATCGTGGCGCTCACCATCGAGGCGGTCGCCGAAGCCCTCGTCTTCGCCTCCAAGGCCGGTGCCGATCCGGCGCGCGTGCGCGCGGCGCTGATGGGCGGCTTTGCCTCCTCGCGCATCCTCGAAGTGCATGGCGAGCGCATGGTCAAGCGCACCTTCGATCCGGGCTTCCGCATCTCGCTGCACCAGAAGGACCTGAACCTCGCCCTTCAGGGCGCCAGAACGCTCGGCGTCGCGCTGCCCAACACGGCATCCACGCAGGAGCTTTTCAATCAGTGCGCGGCCCACGGCGATGCGGGCCTCGATCACTCCGGTCTCGTCACCGCGCTGGAGCGCATGGCGAACCACGCCGTCGCATGACGGCCTGGCCGGGCGGGGAGGGGAGCCCCGCCCGGTCACCCCATCCTGAGGAGGAGAGACAGCCCCTCGTCCCGCCGCGCCGTCTTGGAGGAGACGGCACTGGCTTGCGGATGAGGGGCTGTGTTTATATGAGCTATCCGCATGACCCGGAGGAACCCCATGCCGAACATCGCCGACCCGCGCGCCTTTCTCGAACATCTCTTTTCCGTCGCGGTCGATGCGGCCGATCCGGAAAAGGTGCTGGCCGCCAACCTGCCGGAAAAGCCGAAGGGCCGCACGGTGGTGATCGGCGCCGGCAAGGGCGCCGCGCAGATGGCCCGCGCCTTCGAGCGCCTGTGGGATGCGCCGCTGACGGGCGTCGTCGTCACGCGCTACGGCTATGCGGTGCCCTGCGAGCGGATCGAGGTGCTGGAAGCGGCCCATCCGGTGCCGGACGACAGCGGGCTTCTCGCCTCCGGCCGGCTGATGGCCGCCGTGCGGGGCCTCACCGAGGACGACCTCGTCGTCGCCCTCGTCTGCGGCGGCGGCTCGGCGCTCCTGCCCGCGCCCGCCGGCGACCTGACGCTCGCCGACGAGATCGCCGTCAACAGGGCGCTGCTCGCCTCCGGCGCGCCGATCAGCGCCATGAACGCCGTGCGCAAGCAGGTCTCGCGCATCAAGGGCGGCCGGCTGGCCGCGCTCGCCCATCCCGCCCGCGTCGTCTCGCTGGTCGTCTCCGATATTCCCGGCGACAATCCCGCCCTCGTCGCCTCCGGCCCGACCATCGCCGACGAGACGATCCGCGCCGATGCCCTCCGCCTCATCGAGCGCTACCGCCTCGACCTGCCGGAGGCCGTCATGCGCCATATCGAGGGCGGCACGGACGAGCCGCCGCTGCCCTCCGATCCGCGCTATGCCCGCAACGAGGTGAGGCTCGTCGCCTCCGCCGCCGTCTCGCTGGAAGCCGCCGCCGCCGCCGCGAAGGAAGCCGGCATCGAGGCCGTCATCCTCTCCGACGCCATCGAGGGCGAAGCCTGCGAAGTCGGCCGCGTGCATGCCGCCATCGCGGCGGAAGTCGTGCGCCGCGACCGGCCGTTCCACAAACCTGTCGTCATCCTCTCGGGCGGCGAAACCACCGTGACGATCCGGGGCAAGGGCAAGGGCGGCCGCAACGGCGAGTTCCTGCTCTCCTTCGCCTGCGCCGCCGACGGCCTTCCGGGCCTTCATGCGCTCGCCGCCGATACGGACGGGATTGACGGCTCGGAGGACAATGCCGGCGCCTTCGCCGACGGCACCACGGTCTCGCGCCTCGCCGACAAGGGCAAGGACGCCGCCGAGTTCCTGTCGCGCAACGATAGCTGGACCGCCTTCGACGCTCTCGGCGACCTCTTCGTGCCCGGCCCGACCGGCACCAACGTCAACGATTTCCGGGCGATCCTGATTCAGTAGTCCAAGCGGGAAAGCTCCGGCACGCCGGAGCCTTTAACCTCGCTCCACCCGCTTTCGTCATCCTCGGCCTTGTGCCGAGGATCTGCCAACGCATTGAAATATCGAGACGTTGCAGATGCTCGGAACAAGCCCGAGCATGACGGAGGAGAGGTTTGCGGCTCTATTGAACATGCAAAAAAAGCCCCGGCGCTGCCGGGGCTTTTCGTTTGAGCCTTCAAGGCGATCAGCCTTCGAAGAATTCCTTCATCCGCGCGAAGAAGCCTGACGATTCCGGGTTGTTTTCCTTCGAGGAGATTTCCTCGAATTCCTTGAGCAGCTCGCGCTGGCGCTTGGTGAGCTTCTGCGGCGTCTCGATCTGGATCTGGATGTAGAGATCGCCGATCTGGTTGGAGCGCAGCACCGGCATGCCCTTGCCCTTGAGGCGGAATTGCTTGCCGGCCTGGGTGCCCTCGGGCACAGAGACGCGCGACTTCGTGCCGTCGAGCGTCGCCACGTCGAAGGTGCCGCCCAGCGCCGCCGTCGTCATGGAGATCGGCACGGTGCAGTAGAGGTCCGCGCCGTCGCGCTGGAAGAATTCGTGCGGCTTCACCGACAGGAAGATGTAGAGGTCGCCCGCCGGGCCGCCGCGAAGGCCGGCTTCGCCCTCGCCGGACAGGCGGATGCGCGTGCCGTCCTCGATGCCGGCGGGAATGTTGACCGACAGCGAGCGCTCTTCCGTGACGCGGCCGTTGCCGTGGCACTTTGTGCAGGGGTCGCTGATCGTCTGGCCGCGGCCGTGGCAGGTCGGGCAGGTGCGCTCGATGGAGAAGAAGCCCTGCGCGGCGCGCACGCGGCCGGAGCCCTGGCAGGTGGCGCAGGTCTTCGGGCTGGTGCCGGGCTTGGCGCCCGAGCCGGAACAGACGTCGCAGGTGATCGATGTCGGCACGCGGATCTGCGCGTTCTTGCCAGCATAGGCCTCTTCCAGCGAGATCTCCATGTTGTAGCGCAGGTCGCCGCCGCGCTCGCGTCCACCGGAGGAACGCCGCTGCCGCCCGCCGCCCATCATCTCGCCGAAGATGTCCTCGAAGATGTCGGAGAAGCCGCCGCCCTGGAAACCGCCGCCGCCGAAGCCGCCGCCGCCCATGCCGCCGTGCTCGAAGGCCGCATGGCCGTAACGATCGTAGGCCGCGCGCTTCTGCGGGTCCTTCAGCATCTCGTAGGCTTCGTTGACGTCCTTGAACTTCTGTTCCGCAGAGGCATCGCCCGGATTCTTGTCCGGGTGATACTTCATCGCCATCTTGCGGAAGGCGCTCTTCAGCTCCTTCTCGTCGGCGGTCCGGGAGACACCCAGCGTCTCGTAAAAATCAGCTTTTGCCATTCGGGTTCACGTCCGTTTCAGGGGAACGGTCTTTTTATTATGGACCGGGAAGCTTGCCTTGGCCTCACGCATGCGAAAAGGCGGAAGCCGGGGCGAAGGGGAAGGCCATGACGTCGTCGCCGCGATAAACGGGAGTGATCATGCTGCCTTGTTTCCCTTCGCGCTGACGTCCGCCTTTTCACTATCCGTTGCACCGGCCGCGTCAAGCGCGGCCGGCATGTCTGGAGGCTCAGGCCGACTTCTTGTCGTCCTTGACTTCCTCGTAGTCGGCATCGACGACATTGTCGCCGGCCTCGCCACCCGAGGCGGCGGTCTCTTCGGCCTGCTGGGCCTCGTAGATCGCCTGGCCGAGCTTCATGGAGACTTCCATGAGCGTGTTGGTCCTGGCCTTGATGTCCTCGGCGTCGGGCTCGGAAGCTTCGACGGAGGTCTTGAGGGCGGCGATCGCCTCCTCGATGGCCTTGCGGTCGTCTTCCGTGACCTTGTCGCCGTATTCCTTGAGGGACTTCTCCGACGAATGGATCAGGCTTTCGGCCTGGTTCTTCGCCTCGACGCCCTCGCGGCGCTTCTTGTCGGCCTCGGCATTGGCCTCGGCATCCTTGACCATCTTCTCGATGTCGGCGTCGGAAAGGCCGCCGGAAGCCTGGATGCGGATCTGGTGCTCCTTGCCGGTGCCCTTGTCCTTGGCCGAGACCTGCACGATGCCGTTGGCGTCGATGTCGAAGGTGACTTCGATCTGCGGCATGCCGCGCGGTGCCGGCGGAATGCCGACGAGGTCGAACTGGCCGAGCAGCTTGTTGTCCGCGGCCATTTCACGCTCGCCCTGCGAGACGCGGATGGTCACGGCCGACTGGTTGTCCTCGGCGGTCGAGAAGGTCTGGCTCTTCTTCGTCGGGATCGTCGTGTTGCGCTCGATCAGACGGGTGAAGACGCCGCCCAGCGTTTCGATGCCGAGAGACAGCGGGGTCACGTCGAGAAGCAGGACGTCCTTGACGTCGCCCTGCAGCACGCCGGCCTGGATGGCGGCGCCCATGGCGACCACTTCATCCGGGTTCACGCCCTTGTGCGGCTCCTTGCCGAACAGCTGCTTGACGACTTCCTGCACCTTCGGCATGCGGCTCATGCCGCCGACGAGAACGACTTCGTCGATCTCGGCCGCCGTGACGCCGGCATCCTTGAGGGCTGCCTTGCACGGCGCGACGGTGCGCTGGACGAGGTCGTCGACGAGCGCTTCGAACTTGGCGCGGGTCAGCTTCATCGTCAGGTGCTTCGGGCCGGAAGCGTCCGCCGTGATGAACGGCAGGTTGATTTCGGTCTGCTGCGAGGACGACAGCTCGATCTTGGCCTTTTCGGCAGCTTCCTTGAGGCGCTGCAGCGCGAGCTTGTCGTTCTTCAGGTCGATGCCCTGGTCCTTCTTGAACTCGTCGGCGAGGTAGTTGACCAGACGCATGTCGAAGTCTTCACCGCCGAGGAAGGTATCGCCGTTCGTCGACTTCACTTCGAAGACGCCATCGCCGATTTCCAGGACCGAGATGTCGAACGTGCCGCCGCCAAGGTCGTAGACGGCGATGGTCTTGCCGTCCTTCTTGTCGAGGCCGTAGGCGAGCGCGGCAGCCGTCGGCTCGTTGATGATGCGCAGCACTTCAAGGCCCGCGATCTTGCCGGCGTCCTTGGTCGCCTGGCGCTGCGCGTCGTTGAAGTAGGCCGGAACCGTGATGACGGCCTGCGTGATGGTCTCGCCGAGATAGGATTCGGCGGTTTCCTTCATCTTCTGCAGGATCATCGCGGAGATCTGCGAGGGGGAGTAGCCCTTGCCGCGGGCATCGACCCAGGCATCGCCATTGTCGCCCTTGACGATCTTGTAGGGAACGAGCGCCTTGTCCTTCTCGACGAGCTTGTCGTCGTAGCGGCGGCCGATGAGGCGCTTGACGGCGAAGAGGGTGTTTTCCGGGTTGGTGACCGCCTGGCGCTTGGCCGGCTGGCCGGTCAGCCGCTCACCGTCTTCGGTGAAGGCGACCATGGAAGGCGTCGTGCGCGCGCCTTCGGCGTTTTCGATGACTTTCGCGTCCTTGCCGTCCATGACGGCGACGCAGGAATTGGTCGTTCCGAGGTCGATACCGATTACTTTAGCCATGTCATTCTCTCCTTGAAGCGAACTGCCGGAACCCATTCAGGCATTCTTTTGGCAGCCCCTAATGGTATGGTCTTGTCGAAAACCCCGGCCTGAACCGGAGCTTTGCGGGGTATATAAGGACCCCTCCAGACGACTGCAAGACATGGACGAGCCGCAAAGCTCGCGAAATCAGCGTGTCCGGGAGGAATTCGTACGCCATCGGCGCTCCGCGCAATCAACCGCATTCGCGCGCGGGTTTCAAGGGACTGTCTGTGGTTCCTCGCGGCGCTGCGGGAGGAGGGTGGGCAGAAGTACTGAAACGGCGAGTCACCATCCGCCGCGCCGGGATGAGCAGCGGCGTTCCGATGGCAATGGCCGCGGGAAACGTACAGTATATTCAATGGGCTGACCGAATCCATTCGCTTTTTCCAGCGTCAGTTCATCCCTGCCGTCTCCAGCTACGCACACAATGATCCGGTTGAACGATGAAACGGACTGCGTGGCAAAATGATCCCGACGGCCCCAGGCTTTCTCCAAACAAGTTACCGGTATGCGGCAATGGCCGTCGAAATCCGCGCCCTTGTCTTGCGCTTCCAGTTGAAGGCCGGCTTCCGCCCCGAGCAGCCGCGTGTACCCCCGGGTAATCCCGATGGCGGGCAATGGGTTGCCGAAGGCGACGGCAGTCGACCGATCCTCATCAGCCGCCGCGGTCCGCGCGGCGCAGGACAGGTTCGTATTCTCGGCAGGTGGCAGGCCATCACGCCGGCGCAGGAGGCACGACTGGCGGTCAGTGTCGGCCGAATGCGGGAGGCCGTACGCTCCGTTCAGAAGCGCGAACCGAACTGGAAGCCGACGCCGCAGGTCTATGAAACGGTCGAGGGGCTGATCCGCGCGAACGAAGCAACGGCGCAGGAAGCTATGCTCCGCGCACTACAGCTAAGATTGCCGCGCACCGGAATTGGGCCGTATGCAAAAGAGTGGCTTGTTGCGCCGGAAAACAACAGGCGTTTTACCAGGCCAGAACAAATGGAGATCGATCACATTGGCCGCACCCATGGATGCCATCGTTGTGGCGTAAAAACGCCTGGCACGCCTCGAGGCCATTTTATTGGCGATCACCAAGTGCCAAAATCAGTTGGCAAACCAAGCAGGATTTACCCACACTGTTGGTGGTGCAGTAACTCGCAGGGCGGGTTTTTATCGAAGGGGAGGCACTAACAAATGACTGTGCAACACATGTCGATCGCCCCAGAATATATAAGCTTTTATGTTGCAGGTCGCCGGGATGTTGATGTTCCGGTTCATATGGACCGGCAGGGAATCTTCGTTTCCGATGATTGCGTCAACATCCCGGCATATTACTGGAGTGACGGAGATACGAATGTGACGTTCGGGCCGTACTCCGAAATTGTAGAGGCTCGGAAGCCGGATTCCGACACTGTTTTGAATACACCAAACAGAGAAGTCATTCTGTTTGACGCGAATGAGCCTCAATACGCCATTGCGCAGGTGCCATACACGAAAACCCGTATCCGGGTCTGGATGGATCACCCGGTCGAACCGTCAAACGTAACCATCGCCTGGGGCTGAAGGGTATTGCCGCCCGTAGGGCATCACCCGCCGGTGAGGAAGTCGAAGAGGGTCGTGCGGCGCGTGCCGGTCTGGCGCTCGCCGCCGACATCCGCGGGCGGGATCAGGCCGTCGTCGAGGGGGACCGCTCCCGTCCGGTCGGTCGCCACCGCTTCGCCGTTGCCGGCGGGCCGCTGGTCGGTGTCGAGCGTGCGGGAAATGATGTCGAAGAGCTGGTCGCCGCCTTCTTCCGGCGCGGCGCGGGCCGGGTCCTGCAGCGGGTCGCCGTTCGCGGTGCCGAAGAGCGGGGAGGGTGACAGGCCGGCATGGGCGGCGGTCATGAACTCGCCCCAGGCCTTGGCGGGAAGTCCCCCGCCCGTCACCTTCTTCATCGACTTGCCGTCGTCGTTGCCGAACCAGACGCCGGTCGTCAGGTTGCTGGTATAGCCGACGAAGAGCGCGTCGCGGAAGGACTGCGTCGTGCCGCTCTTGCCGGCGGCCGGCCAGCCGGGAATGCGGGCGTTCTTGCCGGTTCCCTCGGTGATGACGCGCATCATCATGCCGTTCATCATGGAGACGATGTTCGGCTCCAGCACGCGGGGCGGGTTGTCGTAGGTGTTCTCGTAGAGCACCGTGCCGTCCGCCGTCGAGATGCGCCGGATGATATGCGGCGTCGCCTTGTAGCCGCCGTTCATGAAGGGCGCATAGGCCGCGGTCAGCTCCACCAGCGTCACCTCCGAGGTGCCGAGCGCGATGGAGGCGTTCGCCTGCAGCTCCGATTCGATGCCGAGCCGGCGGGCGAGCTTGACCACCTCGCCCGGACCGACCTCCATGACGAGCTGCGCGGCGATGGTGTTCAGCGAATTGGCGAGCGCGGAGGCGAGCGTCACCTCGCCGCGGTATTTCTGGTCGTAGTTCTCGGGCGTCCACTTGCCGATCCTCACCGGCGCGTCGTTGCGCACGGAAAGCGGCGAACGGCCGGCCTCCAGCGCCGCGGCATAGACGAAGGGCTTGAAGGCCGAGCCCGGCTGGCGCCTGGCCTTGGAGGCGCGGTCGAACTGGCTTTCCGCATAGTCCCGCCCGCCGACAAGCGCGCGGATCGCCCCCGTGCCGTCGATGGAGACGAGGGCCGCCTGCGAGGCGTTGGATTTTGCGCCTTCCTTGTCGAGCATCGCCGACAGCGTCTCGTCGGCCTTCTTCTCCAGGTCGAGGTCGATCGTCGTGTCGATGACGAGGTCTTCCTTGATGTCGCCGATCATGCCGGGAAGCTGCGCCATCACCATGTCGGCGGCGTAGTATTGCGCGCCGGACCAGTAGCTGCGCGCCCGCGCCGGGGTCTGCGACATCGCCGTCTTGATCTCGTTGTCGGTGACGTAGCCTTCCTCGCGCATGGCGCCGAGCACGACCTGCGCGCGCGCTTCCGCCGCCTCCGGGTCGCGAGCCGGCGAAAGGCGGGAGGGCGCCTTCAGGAGGCCGGCCAGAAGCGCCGCCTCGCCGAGATTGACGTCCCGCGCCGACTTGTTGAAGTAGCGCCGCGAGGCCGCTTCCACGCCATAGGAATTCGAGCCGAAGAAGACGCGGTTGAGATACATCGCAAGGATCTGGTCCTTGCTGTATTTGTGCTCCAGCCAGAGGGCGAGCAGCACCTCCTGCACCTTGCGCTCCAGCGTGCGCTCGGGCGAGAGGAACATGTTCTTGGCGAGCTGCTGCGTCAGCGTCGAGCCGCCCTGGACCATGCGCCCGCTGGTGAGGTTCGTCAGCATCGCGCGGGCAAGGCCGAGCGGATCGATGCCGAAATGCGCGTAGAAGCGCCGGTCCTCGATGGCGATGACGGCCTGGGGAATGTAGGGCGACATGTTCTCCAGCGACAGCGCCTCGCCGCCGGTCAGGCCCCGGTTGGCGACGATGTCGCCGTTGACCGACATGATCTTGACGTTCGGTGGCCGGTCGGGGATCGACCAGCTCGTGGCGCTCGGCATGCGCGCGCCGTAATAGAGCACCAGCCCGCCGACGCCGATGGCGCCCCAAAGGCCAAGCACGAGGCACCAGTAGACGAGCCTGCGCAGGAGGCCGAAAATGCCGCCGCGCGAGGGTTCGCGCCGTCGGGCCGAACCGCGCCGCGGCCGCTCGGCCTTCGGCGGCTTGCCGCGGCCCCTGCGCCCGCCGCCGCCCGCCACGCGATCACCCGCGCCGACGTGGAAATCGTCGTCTCGCCCCGCCGCTCCCTGGAAGGACGGCTCGATGCGCTGGGATTTGCGGTTGCCTGCCATAAGCGGTCGGATGAGCCCTCTGGATATCGCCGGTCGGTGGACCTTAAATGCGGCGATTTAAGGGGTCGTTAAGAAGCGGTGAACGCGCCGCTGTCAATTCGACGGGTACGGGCGGCCCGAAGGCCGCCCGCGAAGGTATCAATAGTAGGGCGAGAAGCACTGGCGGCGCGGGCCGTAGTTGGGCTGGAACGTGTTGTCGTAGGCCCTGTACGAGCGATAGCGCGCATAGCACCAGTCGGTATGGCGCGGGTTGATGCCGGCGTGACGCGGACGGGAATAGCCGTCGTTGGCGATCGCGCCGCCGATGATCGCGCCGGCGCCGAAGGCTGCCAGCGGATACCACCAGCCGTCCGAGTGGCGGCGATAGCCGTGGCGGTTGTGGCGATAGCCGCGATGGCCGTTGTACCAGCCGTTGCGGTGGCGGTACTGCACCTGCTCGACATCCGTGCTCTGAGAAACGCCCGCCTTCGGCAGCGGCATGGCGTAAGCCGGCGCGGATACGAAGGACGTGGCGAACATGGCGACGGCCATGGCGGCGGAAAGGCCGGTCTTGATCGTTGTCTTCATGTCGGTCTCCCTTGGTTTTTCATTGCTTCCCAATGATCTGGACGGATCGGATCATGAAGCAATGCGACTGAACGGAAGATGAACCGAAACTATTCCTGGTTTCAATCCTCGCCGTTCCTCGCCCGTGCAAGAAACCGTGATCGCTCGTAGAAGAGGATGACGACCAGCGCCATGACGAAGGGAATGATGAGATAGAAGAGCCGGAAGACGGCAAGCGCCGCCAGCACCACGGCCGGGTCCATGTCGGGCAGGCCGGCGAGGAAGACGAGCTCCAGCACGCCGATGCCGCCCGGCGCATGGGAGAGCAGCGCGACGGAGAAGGAGGCGAGGAAGATGCCGAGCACGACGAAGAAACCGGGATTGCCCTCCGCCGGCAGCACGAAATAGATGATGCCGGCCGCACCGATCAGCTCGATGGGCGCGATGATGAGCTGGCGGAAGACGAGCGAGGGCTTGGGATACTGCAGCTTGAGCCAGCGCGTGTCGATCGGCCGGAATCCGACGAGGCTGCCCACGACATAGAGCGCGACCAGCGCCAGGATGAAGACGCCGGTCGAGAAGGCCGCCTCGATCGGCAGGAAATCGGCGAAGCGCTCGATGATCTCCGGCTCCAGCACCAGCACGAGGCCGAACAGCATGAAGGTGCCGAGCGCGAAGGTGAAGGAGCAGAAGGCGACGAGAACGCCCACCTCCGACCCGGTGAGCCCCTTCGACGTATAGGCCCGGTAGCGCACCAGCGCGCCCGAGAACACCGAGGCGCCGATATTGTGCGACAGGGCATAGGTGGTGAAGGAGGTGACGGTGATGAACCACAGCGAGATGCGGTGGCCGAGATGCTCGAGCGCGAGGTGATCGTAGGCCGCCAGCGCCGCATAGGCGACGAGCGTTGCCACGCATGCGAGCGCCCAGCCGGACGTCGGAATGGCGTGGATGCTCGCCATGAACTCGTCGAGCGAAAGACCGCGCAGGTCCTTGTAGAGGATGTAGACGGACAGGACGATCGCGACGGTGCTGACGAGCGGCCAGAAGAATTTCCTCAGCCGTTTCATGCCGCCCGGCCCCCGGCCCTCGTCAGGCCGTTCTTCGAGCGGCAGGCTTCTTTCGCAGTCCGTGCTGGCGCCATCCTCGTCCTTTCCCCATCGTGCGGGCCTGTCGTCGTCCGGTGCGACGCGGCCATTCTTGTCGTGGTTCGGTTGGCCAAGCATTGCCGTTCCATCCGGTGAATGCCAGCCAACGCCTTCATCACTTCTGCGTCAGCGCGATGCCAGCGCGGAAAGGATCCGCACCCAGGAGCGGATGCCCTTCTCGAAGGAGCGCAGTTCGTATTTCTCGTTCGGCGAATGGATGCGGTCGTCCGACAGCGCAAAGCCGACGAGCAGGGATTCCATGCCGAGCATCTTCTGGAAGTCGCCGACGATGGGGATGGACCCGCCCATGCCGATGACGACGGCCGGCTTCGGCCATTCGTCCGAAAGCGCGGACTTCGCCTTTTCGAGCAGCGCCGAATCGTAGGGAAGCTGGATGGCCGGCGAGCCGCCATGGGCGTGGAACGTCACGGAGCAGTCGGCGGGGATCCTCGCGCGCACATAGGCGCGGAAGGCGTCGCGGATCTTCGCCGGATCCTGCTTGCCGACGAGGCGGAAGGAGACCTTCGCCGAGGCTTCCGCCGCGATCACCGTCTTGAAGCCCTCGCCGGTATAGCCGCCGGTGATGCCGTTGACCTCGGCGGTCGGCCGCGCCCAGGTGAGCTCCAGCACCGAGCGGCCCTTTTCGCCCGAGGGGATCGACAGGCCGATCTCGCCGAGGAAGCTTTCCGCCGAGCTGCCGAGCTTTTCCCAGGCGGCCTTGATCTGCGTCGGGGTCTCCTCGACGCCCTCGTAGAAACCGTCGAGCGTCACGCGGCCGGTCTCGTCGTGGAGGCCGGCGAGAATGTCGGAAAGGATGTGGATCGGGTTTGCCGCCGCGCCGCCGAAATAGCCGGAATGGAGGTCCCGGTCGGCCGCCTTGATGACGACCTCCTCGCCGACGAGGCCGCGCAGGCCTGCCGAGATCGCCGGCGTGTCGGCGTCCCACATGCTGGTATCGCAGACGAGCGCGAAGTCGGCCTTCAGCTCGGCGGCATTGGCTTCGAGGAAGGGCTTCAGCGAGGGCGAGCCGGATTCTTCCTCGCCTTCGAAGAGGATGGTGACGCGGCAGGGCAGGGCGCCCGCGGTTTCCTTGTAGGCGCGGCAGGCCTCCACGAAGGTCAGGAGCTGACCCTTGTCGTCGGAGGTGCCGCGGCCCGTGATGATGCGGCGGCCGCCCTCGGCCCCGCGCACCGCCGGCTCGAAGGGGTCGTGGTCCCACAGGTTCAGGGGATCGACCGGCTGGACGTCGTAGTGGCCGTAGAAGAGGACGTGCGGGGCATCCGGCCTTGCGCCGTCGTGATGGGCGACGACCATGGGATGGCCGGGCGTGTCGCGCACCGTCGCATCGAAGCCGAGCGAGCGCAGCTCGGTGACCAGCCACTCGGCCGCCCGGCGGCACTCGGCCTTGAAGGCCGGATCGGTGGAGATGGACTTGATGCGCACCAGCTCGAACAGGCGTTCGAGGCTGGCGGGAATGCCGGCGCTGGCGCGGTCGAGGACGGGCAGAATGTTGGTCATGGTCGAATCCCTTGCGAATTGCGGCGACATTAGACCGATCGCGTCGGGGAGGGCAAATCGTATGACGGTCTTGCGGGCGGTCAGGCGCGCGGATCGCGGCCGAGATTGGCGAGCACCATGCGCATGTATTCGAGAAGCAGCTCCCGCTCGAAGCGGCGGAAGCCCCGGAACAGCGCTTCCTCGGTGGCGCAGGCGGCGGCCATTGCGGTCTCGCGCAGCGCCTTGCCGCGCGTCGTCAGGAAGACGAGCTGCGCCCGCCGGTCCTTCGGGTGCCGGCGGCGCAAGATCAGCCCGTCGCGCTCCATGCGCGACAGCGTGTTGGCCATGGTCGCCTGCTCGATGTCGAGCCGGTCGAGGAGCTCGCGCTGGGTGAGGCCGTCGCCGCCCCACAATTCGAGCAGGACCGGGAACTGGCCGGGCGCGAAGCCGGCCCCGTCCGCCCGCGCATGAAGGGCGCGGGACGCCGCCTTCGCCAGGAGATTGGCGAGGTATGCTGCCGACTCCTTCCGGTCGAAATCCATGGGGAGAAGCTATGTCGGTTCGCAGCGGAAGACAATGTGGATCGCCTGCGATGGGCATGGCTGTGCCCGCAAATGCAAGAAGCCGCCGACGACAGGAGGCGTGTCGCGGCGGCTTCTGCGAATTATGGACAAAGGCCCGGAGAGGGGGATGAGGCCTTTGTCCTCGTCTGGCGCGGCGGGGGACAGGCCGTATGCCAGACAACGGCTTTGATCAGGTGCCGATGACCAATATCTGTGAGTCCGAATGTGGCTTTTCAAGGGTTTTGCGTCGGTCCGAAAATTACAAATTGGTAACGTTCGCGTGAGGTTTTGCGGCGCCGGAAAACCCCCTCTCCCTGCCGGCATCTCCCCCACAAGGGGGGAGAAAGATAGAGGCTGGCTCACCGTTCGGAAGAGAACGCCAAGGGGGAGGCGGGTCAAGCCCCTCCCCCTCGTGGGGAGGGGTTGGGGAGGGGCCTTTCCGCAATGAAAGATGGACGCGGCAGACGCCCCGCGCTATCCATTCACCCCATGAAAAAAGGTGATCATCTCTTCCTCGTCGACGGCTCGGGCTTCATCTTCCGCGCCTTCCACGCCATCCCGCCGCTCAACCGCAAGTCGGACGGGTTGCCGGTCAATGCCGTCTCGGGTTTCTGCAACATGCTGTGGAAGCTGCTGAAGGATGCGCGCAATACCGACGTGGGCGTGACGCCGACGCATTTCGCCGTCATCTTCGACTATTCCTCCAAGACCTTCCGCAACGAGCTCTACGATCAGTACAAGGCGAACCGCACCGCGCCGCCGGAAGACCTGATCCCCCAGTTCGGCCTCATCCGCCATGCCACGCGCGCCTTCAACCTGCCCTGCATCGAGAAGGAAGGCTTCGAGGCGGACGACCTGATCGCCACCTATTCGCGGCTTGCGGAAGCCGACGGCGCCGACGTCACCATCGTCTCCTCCGACAAGGACCTCATGCAGCTCGTGACGCAGAGCGTCTCGATGTATGACGGCATGAAGGACAAGCAGATCTCCATTCCCGAAGTCATCGAGAAATGGGGCGTGCCGCCGGAAAAGATGATCGACCTGCAGGCGCTGACCGGCGACAGCACCGACAACATCCCGGGCGTTCCCGGCATCGGCCCCAAGACCGCCGCCCAGCTCCTGGCGGAATACGGCGACCTCGACACGCTGCTCGCCCGCGCCGAGGAGATCAAGCAGGTCAAGCGCCGCGAGAACATCATCGCCAACCGCGAACTCGTGCGGCTCTCCCGCCAGCTTGTCACGCTGAAGACGGACACGCCCCTCGACACGCCGCTCGACGACCTGATCCTGCACCCGCAGGACGGGCCGAAGCTCATCGCCTTCCTGAAAGCCATGGAGTTCACCACGCTCACCCGCCGCGTCGCGGAGACCTGCGACTGCGATGCCGGCGCCATCGAGGCGGCGAGCGTGCCGGTGGAGTGGGGCGCGGAGGCGCACGGCCCGGATCTCGACAAGGGCGACGTTGCCGGTCCTGCGCTCGATCTTAACGGCACCGAGACGGCGGCCGAGGCCGCCGAGACCCTGCTGCCGACCGCAAAGCCGGGCGAGGCCACGCCCTCGGCCCTCGCAAGGTCCCGCGCCGAGCGCTTCTCTGCCGGTCCCATCGATCATTCGACCTATGAGACGGTGCGCGACCTCGACGCGCTCGACCGCTGGATCGCCGCGGCGCGCGAGACCGGCCTCGTCGGCTTCGATACCGAGACGACCTCGCTGGATGCCATGCAGGCCGAGCTCTGCGGCTTCTCGCTCGCCATTGCCGACAACGCGAAGGACCCGTCGGGCACGACGATTCGCGCCTGCTATGTCCCGCTCAACCACAAGACCGGCGTCGGCGACCTCCTCGGCGGCGGGCTTGCCGAGGGGCAGATCCCGATCCGCGCCGCGCTGGAGCGGCTGAAGGCGCTGCTGGAGGATCCGTCCGTCCTCAAGGTCGCGCAGAACCTCAAATACGACTACCTCGTCATGCGCCGGCACGGCATCACCATGCAGGGCTTCGACGATACGATGCTGATGTCCTATGCGCTGGATGCCGGCGCGGGCAACCATGGCATGGACACGCTTTCCGAGCGCTGGCTCGGTCACAAGCCGATCGCCTACAAGGAGGTCGCAGGCTCCGGCAAGGGCGCGCAGACCTTCGACATGGTCGATATCGCCCGCGCCACCGCCTATGCGGCCGAGGACGCCGACGTGACGCTGCGGCTCTGGCATGTCCTGAAGCCGCGCCTTGCGGCAGAGCGCATGACGGCGGTCTACGAGCGGCTGGAGCGCCCGCTGGTGCCCGTGCTCGCCCGCATGGAGGAGCGCGGCATCACCATCGACCGGCAGGTCCTTTCCCGCCTTTCCGGCGAGCTGGCGCAGGGCGCGGCAGGCTTCGAGGAGGAGATCTACGCGCTTGCCGGCGAACGCTTCAACATCGGCTCGCCCAAGCAGCTCGGCGACATCCTCTTCGGCAAGATGGGCCTTCCCGGCGCCTCCAAGACGAAGACCGGCCAGTGGTCGACCTCCGCGCAGGTGCTGGAGGACCTTGCCGCGCAGGGCATCCCGCTGCCGCGCAAGATCGTCGACTGGCGCCAGCTCACCAAGCTGAAATCCACCTATACCGACGCGCTGCCCGGCTTCGTGCATCCCGAGACGAAGCGCGTGCACACGTCCTACGCGCTCGCCGCGACGACGACCGGGCGCCTCTCCTCCTCGGATCCGAACCTCCAGAACATCCCGGTGCGCACGGCCGAGGGCCGCAAGATCCGCACCGCCTTCGTCTCGACGCCCGGCAACAAGCTGGTCTCGGCCGACTACAGCCAGATCGAATTGCGCGTGCTCGCCCATGTCGCCGAGATCCCGCAGCTCAAGCAGGCCTTCGCCGACGGCATCGACATCCACGCCATGACCGCGTCGGAGATGTTCGGCGTGCCGGTGGAGGGCATGCCGGCGGAAATCCGCCGCCGCGCCAAGGCGATCAATTTCGGCATCATCTACGGCATCTCGGCCTTCGGCCTCGCCAACCAGCTCTCCATCGAGCGCTCGGAGGCGGGCGACTACATCAGGAAGTATTTCGAGCGCTTCCCGGGCATCAAGGACTACATGGACAGCACCAAGGCCTTTGCCCGCGAGAACGGCTATGTCGAGACGATCTTCGGCCGCCGCGCCCATTACCCGGAGATCAAGTCGTCCAACCCCTCGGTGCGCGCCTTCAACGAGCGCGCCGCGATCAACGCGCCGATCCAGGGCTCGGCCGCCGACATCATCCGCCGCGCCATGGTGAAGATGGAGCCGGCGCTCGCCGCCGCCGGCCTGTCCGCCCGCATGCTGCTGCAGGTGCACGACGAACTGATCTTCGAGGTCGAGGAGGGCGAAGTCGACAAGGCCATCCCCGTCATCGTCGACATCATGGAAAACGCCTCCATGCCGGCGCTCTCGATGAAGGTACCGCTGAAGGTCGACGCGCGGGCGGCGACCAACTGGGACGAGGCGCACTGAGCAGGGTGCCTCGCCCGCCTGCCGGCACCTTCTCCCCGCAGGCGGGGCGAAGAGGAGCCGCACTGGTTTCCCCGGCCAAACAATCTTCGTGCTGACAGGAAAGCCTTGCCTCCTGCCCTTATCTCCCCGCCTGCGGGGAGAAGGTCGCGGCAGGCGGATGAGGGGCCGTCGTTACTCCGCCGTCTCGATTTCCGCATGTCCGGTCTGGATGTTCCAGAGATTGCGGTAGAGGCCGGGACAGTCAACGAGGGCGTCGTGCGTTCCGGACTGGATGATCCGGCCGCCATCCATCACATGGATCGCGTCGGCATGTACCACGGTGCTGAGCCGATGGGCGACGAGGATCACGGTGCGCTTGCCCTTCATCTTGGCGAGCGAGCGCTGGATCGCCGCCTCCGTCTCGTTGTCGACGGCACTGGTCGCCTCGTCGAGGATGAGGACGGCGGGGTCGATCAGCAGGGCGCGCGCAAGAGCGATGCGCTGGCGCTGGCCGCCGGAAAGCTTCTGGCCGTATTCGCCGATCTGGCTCTCGTAGCCCTCCGGCAGCGCGCGGATGAAGCCGTCCGCTTCCGCAAGCCTTGCGGCCGCCTCCACCTCCGCCCGGCTCGCCTCGGGCCTGCCATAGGCGATGTTGTCGGCGATCGAGCCGGCAAACAGCGTCACCTCCTGCGGCACCCAGGCCATGCTGCGGCGCAGCCGCTCGCCCGACCAGTCGGCGAGCGGCACGCCGTCGAGCAGGATGCGGCCCTCCTGCGGGCGGATGAAGAGGCCGAGCAGCTTGATGAGCGTCGACTTCCCGCCGCCGGTGGGGCCGACGAGCGCCACCGTCTCGCCCGCCCGGATGGCGAGATGGATGTCCGTGACGCCGCCGGGGCTCGTCGCATAGCGGAAGCCGACGCCGTCGATCTCGAAGCGGCCGGTGACCGGCACGTCGTGCGTCCCGTGCGGCTCGCCGCGCGGTTCCTCGAGCAGGCGCAGGATGCGGCGCGTCGAGGCCATGGCGCGCTCGTAGAGGTCGGCGATTTCCGCAAGGCCCGTCATCGGCCAGAGCAGGCGCTGCGTCAGGAAGACGAGGAGGCCGTAGGCGCCGACCTGCATCTGGCCGGTCAGGGTCAGCCATCCGCCGATGAGGAAGGTGGCAAGGAATCCCGACAGGATCGCCATGCGGATGATCGGGATGAAGGCGGAGGAGACGCGGATCGCCGCCCGGTTCGCCTCGACATAGCCGAGGCTCTCCTTCGTCAGCGAGGCCGTCTCGCGCGCCTCGGCGCCGAAGGCGCGGATGGTCTGGAGGCCCTGAAGGTTGGTGGTGAGCCGCGCGCCGAGCCCGCCCGCCCTTGCGCGCACCGCGTCGTAGCGCGCCTGCGCCCGGCGCTGGAACCAGAAGGCGCCCGCGATGATCGCCGGCACCGGCGTGAACGCGATCACGGCGATGAGCGGGCTGACGATGAAGAAGACGGCGCCGACGAGAATGACCGCGGCGAAGGTCTGGATCAGTTCGTTGGCGCCGCGGTCGAGGAAGCGCTCGAGCTGGTTGATGTCGTCGTTCAGCACCGCCAGGAGGTCGCCCGAGCGGTTTTCCTCGTAGAAGCTCGACGGCAGGTGCTGCGCGTGGTCGTAGCACAGGATGCGCAGCCGGTGCTGCACGTCCTGGGCGAGGCCGCGCCAGAGGATCTGGTAGAAATATTCGAAGAGCGATTCGCCGAACCAGATGAGGAAGGTCGCGATGCCGAGCAGCGTGAGCTGCTGCACCGGATCGGTGATGCCGATTTTGGCGACGAAGGAATCCTTGCCGCGCACCACCACGTCGAGCGCGATGCCGATCAGGATTTCCGGCATCACGTCGAAGACCTTGTTGATGACGGAGGAGGCGACGGCGCGCACGACGCGGCCCTTCTCGTCGCTGACCAGCGAAAGCAGCACGCGCAGGGGATGGCGGCTGCCGGAGGAAAGGGGAGCGGATGTCGTCGAAGCGGGCATGGAGCGAACCTGTTGGGCCGGGAGTTGCGGCATGTCCGGCGCCCCCGCGTCTAGCCGGATGCGCCCTCGCTTGCAATCTCCTGGAACCTGCCGCGAAAGACCGCCGCCTTAACGCGGTCTTAACGACGTTTGCCGCTTGATCGCCGGCGGCGGCGGGCAGGCGCGGTGCTTCCCGCGCGAACCGGCGCTCCGCCGGAACGGAGGCAGGCATGCGATCCTCGTTCGGCGCGGCGGCGCTCTTTCGGCTGGCGGCCGCCGCCGCGGCCTGTGCCATGCCCGTTCAGGCGGGCGCTGCGTGCCTGCGCGGCATCAACCTTGCCGGCGCCGAGTTCGGCGAAGGCCGCGGCACCTATGGCAAGGACTACATCTATCCCTCCGCCGGGACGATCGCCTATTTCGCCGGCAAGGGTTTCAACGCCGTGCGCCTGCCCTTCAAGTGGGAGCGGCTTCAGCCGAGGCTCGGCCGCGGCTTCGACAAGGCGGAGCGTGCCCGCCTTGCCGAGACGGTCAGGGCGCTGCGCGATGCCGGCATGACCGTCATCCTCGATCCGCACGACTATGCCCGCTACGGCGGTCAGCCGATCGGCTCGGCCGCGGTGCCGGACAGCGCCTTCGCCGATTTCTGGCGCCGGCTCGCCGGCGACTACAGGGATGACGGCGGCGTGCAGTTCGGCCTGATGAACGAGCCGCATGACGTGCCGGCGACGCAATGGCTCGCCTCCGCCAACGCCGCCATCGCCGCGATACGCGAGACCGGCGCGAAGAACCTCGTGCTGGTCCCGGGCACGGCCTGGACAGGCGCACATAGCTGGGAGGAGGAGCGGGACGGCGGGGCCAACGGCACCGTCATGCTCGGCATAAGGGATCCGGCGGATAACCATGCCTACGAGGTGCACCAGTATCTCGACACGGACTTCTCCGGAAAGGCCGGGGCCTGCGAGCGGGTGGACGATGCGGTGAAGGCGCTGGAGCGCTTCACCGACTGGCTGAAGCGCAACGGCAAGCGCGGCTTCCTCGGTGAGTTCGGCGGCTCCGCCGAGCCCGCCTGCCTCGACGGGCTCGCCCGCATGACGGCGCTCGTCGGCAGTCAAGGCGCCGTCTGGACCGGCTGGACCTATTGGGCGGCCGGCGACTGGTGGCCGGCGGACGAGCCGCTCAACATCCAGCCGGCCGAGGGCCGCGACCGGCCGCAACTTGCCGCGCTGGCGGCCGGCGGCCCGCTGCCGACGGGGGCCGCCGCCTGCCCGTCGCTGCCCTGAAAGGGTTTTTCCCGCGTGGATCGGGCGCTATCCCGCACCGTTTGCTTTTGTGGCTAACGAAGTCTCAACGGACCCTTTTCGTATCGTTCCGAAACGGTGGGCCTCAAGCGCAACCGCCTCGAAAACCGGGCTCGCTCAGCTTTTCTTCAGAAATGGCCGCAAGGGTCCGTTCAAGCGTGAGACAGCCCCGCACCGCGTTTCACGAAATCTTATCCATGTCCCTTCAGCCCATCTTATCAACCGCCGGTTATGCCTGTCTCAAACAATAAGGCGCGCTGTCCGGCCGCAAGAAAGCGATGGAGAAGAACATGAAGCAGAAGATCCGTGACATCCTGGTCAAGCACGGTGGCCTTCCGGTGCCTGTCGAACAATTGGCGGACGACGCCGATCTCTATGCGGCGGGCCTTTCCTCCTTCGCGTCCGTGCAGGTGATGCTCGGCATCGAGGATGCCTTCGACGTCGAGTTCCCCGACAACCTCCTCAACCGCAAGTCCTTCCAGAGCATCGAGGCGGTCGCACGGGCGGTCGAAAGCCTTGTCGGCAATGCGGAGGCCGCCGAATGACCCTCACGATCGGAACAGGCCTTGCCGAGCGCGCCGAGCGCGTTTGCGCCGTGGCTGCCGCCCATGCCGACGACGTGGATGCGAAGGGCCGCTTCCCCCGGGAGGCGGTCGACGCCATGATCGCCGAGCGGCTGCTGTCGATCCAGGTCCCCGCTGCCTTCGGCGGCGAGGGCGCGTCGCTCTCCGAGATCGCCGAGGTCTGCTCGCTGGTCGGCCAGGGCTGCGCGGCGGCGGCGATGGTCTTCGCCATGCATCACATCAAGCTGTCCAGCCTCGTTTCGCACGGCCGGGAGAGCGCCTGGCACGCCGCCTTCATGCGCCGTATCGCGGACGAGCAGTTGCTGCTCGGCTCGGCGACCACGGAAGGCGGCATCGGCGGCAACCTGCGCAACAGCATCTGCGCCATCGAGATCGACGGCGACACCTGCCGCCTGACGAAGGACGCCACCGTCATCTCCTACGGCGCCGAGGCGGACGCAATCCTCATCACCTCCCGCGCCCATGCGGATGCCGCCGCGACCGACCAGGTCATGACGGTCTTCACGAAGGAGCAGTACACGCTGGAGCGGACCCATGTCTGGGACACGCTCGGCATGCGCGGCACCTGCTCGGACGGCTGGCTCTTCAAGGGCGAGGCGCCGAAGGAGCAGATCTTCCCGCAGCCCTTCGCCGAGATCGCCGCCCAGTCGATGCTGGCCACCTGTCACCTGCTCTGGAGCGCGGTCTGGTACGGCATCGCCGTCAATGCGGTCGCCCGCGCGCAGGCGTTCGTGCGCGCCGCCGCTCGCAAGAGCCCCGGCGTGACGCCGCCCGGTGCGCTGCGCCTTGCGGAAGCCTCGAACCTGCTCCAGCTCGTCAAGTCCAACACGATCGCCGGCCTCAGGGAATACGAGGCGGCGAAGGCCGATCCGGACCGCCTCTCCTCGATGGGCTTTGCCGTCGCGATGAACAACGTTAAGATCGCCTCCTCCGAGACGATCCTCGCGATCATCAACCAGGCCATGCTGATCTGCGGCATCATGGGCTACAAGAACGGCACGCCCTACAGCCTCGGCCGGCACCTGCGCGATGCGCATTCCGCCCAGCTCATGATCTCCAACGACCGCATCCTCGGCAACACGTCGAACCTCCTGCTTGTCCACAAGCAGGACACCAGCCTGATCGGGTGACACCATGGATATGCAGACCTCCCTTCTCGACCGTCTCTTCGACACGGGCCTTCTCATCGATACGGGCGTCGAGGGCCTCTACGGCCGCAGCGGCGCCTTCGAGGACGTCATCGCCCGCTTCGAGCGGCTGATCGACGCCTATGGCGGGGCCGACGGCGCGGAAGCGATGCGCTTTCCGCCGGGCATGAACCGCGCGCATTTCGAATCCTCCGGCTACATGAAGAGCTTCCCGCAACTCGCCGGCACGGTGCACAGCTTCTGCGGCGGCGAGCTCGATCACATGAGCCTCCTGCAATGCATGGAAGTCGGCGACGACTGGACGAAGGACCAGAAGGCGACCGACATCGTGCTGACGCCGGCGGCCTGCTACCCGCTCTACCCGACCATCGCCAGGCGCGGACGCCTGCCGGCGGGCGGCGGGCTCTACGACCTGCAGTCCTACTGCTTCCGTCACGAGCCCTCCAGCGATCCGGCCCGCCAGCAGCTCTTCCGCATGCGCGAATATGTCTGCATGGGCACCGAGGAGCATGTGACGACCTTCCGCCAGACCTGGATGGACCGGGGCCTGGAAATGATGGCCAAGGTCGGCCTCGACGTGACCATCGATGTCGCCAACGACCCGTTCTTCGGCCGCGCCGGCCGCATGCTCGCCAACAACCAGCGCGACCAGAACCTGAAGTTCGAGCTGCTCATCCCGGTGACGTCGGCCGCCAAGCCGACGGCCTGCATGAGCTTCAACTACCATCAGGATGCCTTCGGCGCGAAGTGGGGCCTGAACCTCGAAAACGGCGACGTCGCGCACACCGCCTGCGTCGGCTTCGGCCTGGAGCGCATCGCGCTCGCGCTCTTCGCCCGCCACGGCCTCGACATCGCCGCCTGGCCGGCCGATGTCCGCAAGGTGCTGGGATACCAGGACTGACATGGCGGCCGTCTTCCCCGGGCTCGACCCCGAGACCTACCGGCCGCACGCCCTGCACGATGCGGAGCGCATGTGGCCGGAGACGAACTGCTACGTCGATCTGTGGATCGAGGTGCTGAACGCCTCCGGCACGGTGCCGGAGGCGATGCTCGGCTTCTCGCTGGCCCAGGACTTCGAGGGCGACCAGTTCACCTTCTTCAAGGTGCCGCTGGAAGACCTCGAAGCGCTCTACGGCATCCGCTGCACCGAGCTTGCCATCTTCGACCGGCTGGAGGACCACGTCGCGACCCAGATCGCGCGCGGGCGCCTCTGCCTCGTCGAGATGGACAGCTACTACATGCCCGATACCCGCGGCGTCGCCTACCGGCAGGAGCACGGCAAGACGACGGTGGCGATCAACCGGCTGGACCTTGCGGAAAAGCGGCTCGACTACTTCCACAATGCCGGCTTCTTCCGGTTGGAGGGAGAGGATTTTGACGGCCTGTTCCACTTGAACGATGGTCCCGAGGACCTGCCCTTCCTGCCCTATACGGAATTCGCCAGGTTCCCGGAAAAGCTCCCGGACGAGGCCCATCTGCGCCGCGAGGCGAGACGCCTGCTCGCCGTCCATTTCGCCCGGCGTCCCGCGGAAAACCCGGTCGCGGCCTTCGCGGCGGTGTTCCCGAAGCAGGTCGAGGCCGTGGCGGACCGCCCCTTCGGCTTCTTCCACAAATACGCCTTCAACACGCTGCGCCAGCTCGGGGCGAATTTCGAGCTCGCCGGCAGCCATCTCGACTGGCTGGCGCCGGACGGCAGCCTGAAGGACGCCGCCGATGCCGCGCGCAGGATCTCGGAGACCGCCAAGACGGTGCAGTTCCAGCTTGCCCGCGCCGTGACGCGCCGCAGGTTCGAGCCGCTCGCGACCGCGCTCGACCCGGCCGCCGAGGCCTGGGAAGCGCTGATGGCGACGCTCGCCGCGCGGATCGGCTGATGGAGGACGGCGTGCCCGCGACCGGCAGGATGCTTTCGGACGGCTGGCGCATGGTCCTGACGCCGGCCGGTGCCGTTTCCGACTCCGCGGCGCTCGCGCCCCTTTCCGGCTTCGTCGACGCCCCGGTCCCCGGCACGGTCGCCGGGGCGCTGGAACGCGCCGGCCGTTTCGACCGGACGGCGCCCGAGCCGCTCGACCATCTCGACGCATGGTACGTCCTCGACCTTGCCGGCGAGGCGCCGGGCGAGGCCGTGCTGCATTTCGAGGGGCTTGCGACCATCGCGGAGGTCTGGTGGAACGGCGCGCGGGCGCTCACCTCCGACAGCATGTTCGTGCGCCACGCCCTTCCCGTCACGCTCACCGGCGACGACCGGCTCGCCCTCTGCTTCCGCGCCCTGAAGCCGCATCTCGAAAAGCGCGGCCCCCGTGCCCGCTGGCGCCCGCAGATGATCACGCCGCAGGGCCTTCGGCTCGTGCGCACCACCCTGCTCGGCCGCATGCCCGGCTGGTGCCCGGAGGTCCATGCCGCCGGCCCCTGGCGCCCGGTCCGCCTTGCGCGGCCCGCGCCCGCGCTGCCGGCCGATGTGCGCATCGCCGCCCGTCTGGAGGAGGACGGCACCGGCCGGCTCGACGTCCGCTTCACCCTCGACGGCGCTCTCCCGCCCGCCGTGGAATGCGCTGGCGTTGCCGTGGTCGCCGTCTCCGACGGGGCGGGAGGCTTTACCGCCAGCCTTGCCATTCCCGATGTCGCGGCGTGGTGGCCGCGCAGCCATGGCGTGCCGGCATTGCACGATGTCCATCTCGTCGTGGACGGGGTGCGCCACAGGCTCGGCCGCACCGGCTTCCGCCGCATCGGGATCGACCGCGGCGCGGATGGCCGCGATTTCGCGCTTTCCGTCAACAGCACGAAAATCTTCTGCCGCGGCGCGGTCTGGACCAATGCCGACATCGTCGACCTGCCGGGCAGTCGCGCGCGCTACGAGCCGCTGCTGAGGCTGGCGGCGGACGCGAACATGAACATGCTCCGCATCGGCGGCACGATGACCTACGAGACGCCGGATTTCTTTGCACTGTGCGACGAAATGGGCCTGATGGTCTGGCAGGATTTCCAGTTCGCCAATTTCGATTACCCGGCTAACGATGCCGCTTTCGTCGAGAATGTGCGCAGGGAAGTCGCGCAGTTCCTCGATGCCATCGCCGCCTCGCCCTCGCTCGCCGTCCTGTGCGGCGGCAGCGAGATCGACCAGCAGGCGGCGATGCTCGGCCTGCCGGAAAGCGCCCGGTCCGGGCCGCTGACGCGCGAAATCCTGCCCGCGCTCGCGTCCGCGCACCGGCCGGACGTGCCCTATGTCGAGAATTCGCCGAGCGGCGGGGTCATGCCCTTTTCGCCCGATGCCGGCGTCACGCACTATTACGGCGTCGGCGCCTATTGCCGGCCGCTGGAGGATGCGCGGCGCGCCGGGGTGCGCTTTGCCGCCGAATGCCTCGCCTTCGCCAATGTGCCGGAACGCGGGACGCTCGATGCGCACCTGCCGGTGCCCGCCGTGCACGATCCGCGCTGGAAGGCCCGCGTTCCGAGAGATCGCGGCGCGTCCTGGGACTTCGAGGACGTGCGCGACCACTATCTCGGCCTTCTCTACGACGAGGACCCGGCCCGCCTGCGCCGCGAGGACCCGGCGCGCTATCTCGACCTTTCCCGCGCCGCGGTCGGCGAGGCGATGGAAGCGACCTTTTCCGAATGGCGCCGGTCGCAATCCACCTGCAACGGCGCGCTGGCCTGGACCTTCCAGGACCTCCTGCCCGGCGCGGGCTGGGGGATCGTCGATGCGACGGGCCTGCCGAAATCCGCCTGGCACGCCCTGCGCCGCGCCTTCCGCCCGGTGCAGCTCGCGCTTTCCGACGAGGGCACGAACGGGCTCGACATCCATGTCATCAATGACGACGCGCAGGAGCGATGCCTGACGCTGGAGCTGTCCTGCCTGCGCCATGGCCGCCAGCCGGTCGTCTCCGGCAGCAAGGAACTCGCGCTTGCCCCGCATTCGGCGGCGACGTTGCCGGCGACCGATCTGTTCGGCGCCTTTTTCGACACGACCTATGCCTTCCGCTTCGGACCGCCCGCGCACGACGTGACGGCCGGCCGGCTGGTCGATGCGCAGGGCACGGTGGTCGCCGAGGCGTTCCACTTCCCGCGCGGCCGGTCGAAGGCGCTCTTCCCGGCGGCGCTTTCGGCAGCGCTCCGGCAGGATGGGGAAGGATGGCTGCTGGATCTATCCGCGGACCGCTTCGCCCAGTCCGTCGCGATCGAGGCCGAGGGCTTCCTGCCGTCGGACAACTGGTTCCATCTCGCGCCGGGCGGCGTGAAGACCGTACGCCTTGCAGCGCGCGCCGGAACGGATCCGGCAGTGCGCCCGGCCGGTGAGGTCCGCGCCATCGGCGCCGAGGCCGTCGTCTCGTTCTAGGAGGCGCATGGCTCCCTACAGGAAATAACAGGTGATTTCCCGTAGGCCTTGACGTGGTTCAGAAGAAGACGTGCAGCGGCCACTGGACCGGACGGCGGGAGGAGGAGAGCCTGCTGCCTTCGAGCGGCAGCCTGTCGTCCGTTGCCGAGCCGCGCGCGTCGTCGCGTTCCGTGTCGTCGGTCTTCGGCTGGAAGCCGACCGGATAGAGGTTGAAATAGCCGAGCGTCACGCCACCGAGATACATCATGCCATCGCTTCCATCGTTGTTGCGATCCGGTCAACATCATGGCGGAATCGTGGCGGCTGTCAATAGTCTATAGAATTGGTGGTTTACTCGCCCCTTGATGCGGCGGCCGGGGAGGGGGTACGAGACGGGTCACGTCACCGCAAACCGATCCTAGGGGCTGGCCTTGTACACGCTGGACCGCACCGAACATTTCGAGCAGGAGATCCGCAGGAGCCGGTTCCTGGCGGTCGCCTGCCCGGTCGAAAGCGAGGCGGAGGCGAAGGCGCGCCTCGCCGAGGTCTCCGATCCCTCGGCCAATCACAATTGCTGGGCCTTGCGCATCGGCCAGACCTACCGCTTCAGCGATGACGGCGAGCCGAGCGGCACGGCGGGAAAGCCCATCCTCCAGGCCATCGACGGACAGGCGCTCGACCGCGCGCTCGTGGTCGTCACGCGGTGGTTCGGCGGCATCCTGCTTGGCAGCGGCGGGCTCATCCGCGCCTATGGCGGCACGGCGGCGATGTGCCTGCGCGCGGCGGAGAAGACCGAATATGTCGAGCGCGTCGCGCTCACCGTCTCGCTCGGCTTTTCCGATCTCGCGCTGGTCAAGGCGCGGCTCGGCGCCTTTGCCGGGCTGGTGATGGACGAGGAGGCCTATCACGATACCGGCGCGCGTCTTGCCTTCCGCGTTCCCGCGGAAAAGGCGGAGGAGATCGGCCGGCTGATCGTGGACCTCACGAGCGGACGGGCCGAGATCGGCGCCTGAGGCGGAAATTTTCCATCCGGTCGAAATAAAATCAGCTTTTCCTTTCGCGGCCGATCGGGAGAACGGTTTGGCGTGTTCGCAGGCCCTTGCCGAAAGCCGTCTTGCGGTGCGCCGGATCGGCGCAAAGTTGCGCTTCGCGCCAGCCGCGCGGGACGGCCCGCCGCTATAGGCAAGGCCGGTTTTTCGGTCTATCTACCCGGCCTGACATGTTTTCGCGGGCGCCTGCCCTGCGAGCCCGCACGAAAAGAGGATGATACCCATGAGCCTGCGCATCAACGACATCGCTCCGGACTTCACCGCCGAAACGACCATCGGCCCGATCAGCTTCCACGAATGGATCGGCGACGGCTGGGCCGTGCTCTTCTCGCACCCGAAGAACTTCACCCCCGTCTGCACCACCGAGCTCGGCGCCATGGCCGGCATCGAGGGCGAGTTCCGCAAGCGCGGCGTCAAGATCATCGGCATTTCCGTCGATCCGGTCGACAGCCACGCCAAGTGGAAGGCCGACATCCGCACGGCCACCGGCTTCGACGTCGAATATCCGCTGATCGGCGACAAGGACCTCAAGGTCGCCAAGCTCTACGACATGCTGCCGGCCGCCGCCGGCGAATCGTCCGAGGGCCGCACGCCCGCCGACAACGCGACGGTGCGCTCGGTCTTCGTCATCGGCCCGGACAAGAAGATCAAGCTGGTCCTCACCTATCCGATGACGACGGGCCGCAACTTCGCGGAAATCCTGCGCGCCATCGATTCGATCCAGCTCACCAGCAAGCACCAGGTCGCAACGCCGGCCAACTGGCAGCAGGGCGACGACGTGATCATCACCGCCGCCGTCTCCAACGAAGACGCCATCACGCGCTTCGGCTCCTTCGACACGGTCCTGCCGTACCTGCGCAAGACCCGCCAGCCGGCCGCCTGATCGGCGCAGCCATATTCGGGAAACGAAAAGCCGGGGTCCTTCGACCCCGGCTTTTTCATGCCGTGCGCAGGATGAAGCCGGAAAATCGCTTCTGCACGAAGGGTGAGACGACGAAGACCATGGCGAACACCATGATCGGCGCGATGACGGCGGTCCGCTGCCAGATCGTCCAGCCCTCGGTGAGGGGAAGGACGAGGTAGAGAAGCGCGGTGATCAGCGGATAGACGGGCAGCAGCATGGCGAGCGCGAGGTGGAGCTTGGAGAGCCTGCGAGGGGATGCGGATTGGGTCATGGGAGGATCCTTTATGGAACGGAACGTTTCGTTTATATAGAAACGAAACGTTCCGTTCAAGTGCCGCCCGTGCTACAAGCGGAAAAAAGGAAACGGCATGGCAGAAGCAGAGACGAAGCCCGCCCGCCGCTCCATCGGCGCCACGCGTAATCCGGCAAGCGAGGCGGCGATCCTCGCGGCGGCGGAGGCGGTGCTGGTGGAAAACGGGATCGGCGGCTTTTCCATCGAGGCGGTGGCGCGGCGCGCCCGCGCCGGCAAGCCGACGATCTACCGCTGGTGGCCCTCGCAGGCCGCCCTCCTGCTCGACGTCTATCACAGCCGCAAGCGCGTTAGCTTCGTCTTCCCGGATAAGGGCAATGTGCGCGACGACCTGCGGGCCTATCTTTCCAGCCTGCTGGTGACCTGGCGGGAGGGAACGAGCGGCGCGGTCTTCCGCTCCGTGCTGGCGAAGGCGCAGGGCGAGCCGGAAGCGCTGGCCGCGCTCTGCGCCTACATGGCCGAGCGCCGCCGCGAGAGCGGCGGCATCGTCGCCAGGGCGCAGGTGCGCGGCGAGGTGCGTGCGGAGGTCCGCCCGGAGCTGGTCACCGAGCTGCTGTCGAGCTTCGCCTGGGGGCGGCTCCTGACCGATCGGCTGGATGTTTCCGACGAGGAGGTCGATGCCGTTATCGACACGGTGCTGGCCGGCATCCTCAAGGCGCCGGCTGGCTGATCGCTCAGTCCGCCACGCGCACCAGCCGCAGCCTGCCGTCCGCGTCCACCTCGGCGGCGACGCCCTCGTAGCTCTTCAGCAGCGGATGGCTGGTCTCGATCGGATGATGGTGAGTCGCCGTCATCACGACGACATCCGCGCCAGCGCCTTCGCCGGCAAGGATGCCCGCCGGCACGTCCTCGAAGACGAGGCAGTCGGCGGACGCGAAGCCGAGCCGCTCCGCCCCGAGCCGGTAGCCGTCGGGCGCCGGCTTGCCCTTCGTGACGTCTTCCGCCGTCACGATGACCGTCGGCAGCGGGATGCCGGCTGCCGCCAGGCGGCGGTGGGCGAGCGCGACGGGCGCGGAGGTGACGATGCCCCAGCGGCCGGCCGGCAATGCGCAGAGGAAGGGGATGGCGCCCGGAATGGGAACGATCCCGTCGACATCCTCGATCTCCGCCCGCTCGACGTCCTTCGCCTCGGCGGCGGGATCGATACCCGGCAGGCCGAGCCGCGTGATCGTGTCGATGCCGCGCACGCCGTGCATGGTCGGCAGGAAGGTGGCGACGTCGAGCCCGTGCTTCAGCGCCCATTGCGTCCATACCCGCTCGGTGGCCGGTATGGAGTTGATGATCGTGCCGTCCATGTCGAAGAGGAAGGCGGAGAAACTGCGGTCGAAGACGGGGCGGGCAATGGAAGACAAGGCTGGACCTGCTGGCTGGGAGGAAGGGCGCGCGGTGCGGCGGGGCTTCCGATTACCCTCTCCCGTCCGTGCAGGCAATCGCATTCCCGCCGTTGCGCCGGCCCGCGGGCCATCCCATCTTTCTGTTGTTGCCCGATTTATGCGCCGGCAGGCAATTCCCCTTGGCGGCAAAATGCTCTAGCTCTCGCTCCATGCCGCACAAGGTTTTCCTCTCCCGCCTCAAGCTCACGGACTTCCGCAACTATGCGGGCCTGTCGCTGCCGCTCGACGGCCGGCATGTGGTGCTGACGGGGCAGAACGGGGCGGGCAAGACGAACCTCATGGAGGCCGTCTCCTTCCTGTCGCCCGGCCGGGGCCTGCGCCGCGCCGCCTATGGCGACGTGCCGCGCGCCGGCTGCGGGGGCGGGTTTTCCGTCTTCGCGACGGTCGAGGGCATGATGGGCGAGGTCGACATCGGCACCGGCACGGAAGGCGGCGAGGACGGTCAGTCGCGAAAACTCCGACTGAACGGTACGCCCGCCCGCACAGTGGACGAGCTTCTCGACCATCTGCGCGTCGTCTGGCTCACGCCCGCCATGGACGGGCTCTTCACCGGTCCCTCCGCGGATCGCCGCCGCTTCCTCGACCGGCTCGTCCTGTCGCTCGATCCCGAGCACGGCCGCCGCGCGGCGGATTTCGAAAAGGCGATGCGCGGCCGCAACCGGCTGCTCTCCGAGCCCCGGCCCGATCCCGCCTGGCTGACGGCGCTGGAAAAGCAGATGGCCGAACTCGGCATCGCCATGGCCCATGCCCGCCATGAACTGGTCGGCCTCCTGTCAGGCCTCGTCGAGGCGTCGCGTGACGACGGGCCGTTCCCTTCCGCCTCAATGCGGCTTTCCGGCTTCCTCGACGAGGAATGGCAGCGCCCGGCCTATGAGATCGAGGAAATCTATCTCGGCATGCTGCAGGGCGGGCGCTACCGCGACGCGGCCGCCGGCCGCACGCTGGACGGCCCGCACCGCGCCGACCTGCTCATCCGCCACCGGGAAAAGGACATGGAGGCCGAGCGCTGCTCGACGGGCGAGCAGAAGGCGTTGCTGGTCGGCCTCGTCCTCGCCCATGCCGGCCTCGTCGCGGGCATGACGGGCCATGCGCCGGTGCTGCTGCTCGACGAGATCGCCGCCCATCTCGACGAGGGCCGCCGCGCCGCGCTCTTCGACCGGGTCGACATGCTCGGCGGCCAGGCCTTCATGACCGGCACCGACCGGGCCATGTTCGACGCGCTCGGTGCGCGCGCGCAGTTTCTCACCGTCTCGAACGGAGGCATTGTCCAATGACCGATCCGCTGAAACCCGAAGAGATCGACCGCTACCGCCGGCATATCGTGCTCGCCGAGATCGGCGGGGCGGGCCAGCAGAAGCTGAAGGCGGCGAATGTGCTGGTCGTCGGCGCCGGCGGCCTCGGTGCGCCGGTCATCCAGTATCTCGCCGCCGCCGGCATCGGCCATATCGGCGTCCTCGACGACGACACGGTCTCGCTCTCCAATCTCCAGCGCCAGGTGATCCACGAAACGGCAGGCATCGGCACGGCGAAGATCGCCAGCGCCGAGGCCGCAGTCGCCCGCCTCAATCCGCATGTCGCCTTCACCGGCATCGCCGAGCGGCTGGCGCCGGAGAGTGCCGCACGCCTGCTTTCCGGTTACGATCTGCTGGTGGACGGTTCGGACAATTTCGATACCCGCTACGCCTCCGCCGATGCGGCGGAAGCCGCGCGCATCCCGCTCGTCACCGGCGCCGTCGGCCGCTTCGACGGCTCCGTGACGGTGCTGAAGCCCTATGAGGCGGGACCGGACGGCACGCCCAATCCCGGCTACCGCGACCTCTTCCCTGCCGCACCGCCGCCGGGCGTCGTGCCCGCCTGCGCGGAAGCCGGCATCGTCGGTGCGCTGACGGGCGTCATCGGCACGCTGATGGCGATGGAAGTGATCAAGCTGGTGACGGGGGCGGGGGAGCCGCTGGTTGGCCGCCTCTTGCTCTATGATGGACTGGCGGCGCGGTTCGAGACGCTGAAGTACCGGCGCCGGAAATCCTGAACCCCCTCTGCCTGCCGCATCTCTCCCGCAAGGGTTGGCCATATGGAAGGAACCGTTGCCGTTCGTCCCTTCTCCCCTCGGGGACAAGGTGGCCCGAAGGGTCGGATGAGGGGGCGCGGGACGGAAAGACTTTCCTTATGCCTTCGGCTTCCCCCCTCATCCGCCTGCCGGCACCTTCTCCCCGGAGGGAGAAGGGAAGGGGCAGAGTCGAATGCCATATGCGATGGCCCTGCCTGTAAGGGGGGGAAGTCAAAGGCTGGCTCGCCGTTCCACAATGAATTGCCAGAAAGGCGGCACGTTGAGCCCCTCCCCTGCAGGGAAGGGTGTTTCCTACACCCGTCCCGGCAACACCCGATCCGGCGGCCGGTGGCCGTCGAAGAAGGTACGGATGTTGATCACCACCTTCTCGCCCATGTCGATGCGGCCCTCGATGGTGGCCGAGCTCATATGCGGCAGCAGCACCACCTTGCCTTCGGACGCCAGCTTCAGGAGCTTCGGATTGACCGCCGGCTCGTTCTCGAAGACATCGAGCCCGGCCCCGGCGATCCTGCCTTCCTTCAGGCACTTGATCAGCGCCGTCTCGTCGATGATGCCGCCGCGTGCCGTGTTGACGATGTAGCTCGTCGGCTGCATCAGCTCGAGCCTGCGGGCCGAGAGAAGGTGATAGGTGGCCGGCGTCGAGGGGCAGTTGACCGAGACGATGTCGACGCGGGCGAGCATCTGGTCGAGGCTGTCCCAGTAGGTCGCTTCCAGCGCGTCTTCGGTGTCGGGGTGCACGCGGTTCCGGTTGTGGTAGTGGATGGAAAGGCCGAAGGCCTTGGCGCGCTTGGCGACGGCGGTGCCGATGCGGCCCATGCCGACGATGCCGAGCCGCTTGCCCCAGATGCGCCGGCCGAGCATCCAGGTCGGCGACCAGCCGGCCCACTCGCCCTTGCGGTCCGTCAGGATGCGCGCGCCCTCGGCAAGCCGGCGCGGCACGGCGAGGATGAGTGCCAGCGTCATGTCGGCGGTGTCCTCGGTCAGGACGTTCGGCGTGTTGGTGACGGTGATGCCCTTTCGCGCGGCGGCTTCCACGTCGACATTGTCGACGCCGTTGGAAAAGCACGCGATCAATTTGAGCTGGGGCCCCGCCTGCTCGATCAGCGCGGCGTCGATCCGGTCGGTCAGCGTCGGCACCAGCACGTCGGCGCTCTTCACGGCGGCGACGAGCTCGGGCTGGGTGCGCGGGCTGTCGTCGATGTTGAGCTCGGCGTCGAACAGTTCGCGCATCCGGGTCTCCACCACCTCGGGCAGGCGGCGGGTGATGTAGACCTTCGGCTTTTTCTTCTGCGTCATGGGATGTTCCGGCGTCCTGTTGACGGGTCCTTAACCAAGTTGGGCAAGAATTGCTTCATCAGGGGCATTTTCTACCAGACCCGGTCGCGAAGACAATCCGCTCATGGGGCGGTCCCCGCGTTTTGCCACTCCGCGCCGGTTCGGCAGCCTGACGCCCTCCTCAGTTTGTGCGGATTTTGCCATGTGTAACCTCCTCGTGCGTTTCAGCCTTGCGGCCCTTGCGGGCGTTTTCGTTTCCCTCGCCGGCGCTGGCATCGCCCATGCGCAGGCGGCCAAGGGCCCGAGCGGCCTGCCGCTGCCGCGCTTCGTCAGCCTCAAGGCGAAGAGCGTCAACCTGCGCGTCGGCCCGAGCGTCGATTATGCCGTGTCCTGGCGCTACATGAAATCCGGCGTGCCGGTCGAGATCATCCAGGAATACGACAACTGGCGCCGCATCCGCGACGCCGACGGCACGGAGGGCTGGGTCAACCAGGCGCTGCTTTCCGGCGAGCGCACCGCCGTGGCCGCGCCGTGGATGCGCGGCAAGGGCGAGGAGATCTTCGTCAACATGCGCCGCGAGGGGCTGGCGAACGCCACCGTCGTCGCCAAGATCCAGCCTGGCGTCGTGGTGAAGGTCGGCGAATGCAACGGCGACTGGTGCCGCGCCGAGGTGGACGGCACGGCCGGTTGGGTCTCGCAGAACGAGATCTGGGGCGCCTATCCCGGCGAAGCCTTCAAATAAGGCCGGCCCTGCGGCCTTCCTCCGCCAGCGACAGCAGCGGACGGGGGCCGACCTGCTGGATGACGAGGCCGGCGGCAAGGCTGCCGAGCTTGCCGCAGTCGGCCAGCGAACGTCCCGCGGTGTAACCGTAGAGGAAGCCGGCGGCATAGAGGTCGCCCGCGCCCGTCGTGTCCACCACCCTTGGAATGCTGATCGCGTCCACCTTCGTCCGCTCGCCCTTCGTCAGGATGATGGAGCCTTCCTCGCTCATCGTCACCGCCGCGAGCCGGCAGTCTTCGGCGATGCGCCGCAATGCCTCCTCGAAGTCCTCCGTCTCGTAGAGCGCCAGCGCCTCCGCCTTGTTGGCGAAGACGATGTCGACGGTGCCGGAGCGCATCAGGTCGAGGAACTCGCCGCGATAGCGGTGCACGCAGAAACTGTCCGACAGCGTCATCGACATCTCGCGGCCGTTGGCATGGGCGATGCGGGCGCATTCGCGGATCGCGTCCTTGGCGCGCGGCGGATCCCACAGATAGCCCTCGAAATAGGTGACCCTGGCGCTGGCGACGACCTCTTCCTCCACGTCCTCGGGTCCGAGCTCCACGCAGGCGCCGAGATAGGTGTTCATCGAGCGCTCGCCGTCCGGCGTCACGAAGATCATCGAGCGTGCGGTCGGCGGCGTGCCGGCGAGCGGCCTCGTCTCGAAATGGACGCCCTGGGCGCGGATGTCGTGGATGAAGATGTCGCCGAGCTGGTCGTTCGCGACCTTGCCGAAATAGGCGGCACGGCCGCCGAAGCTGGCGACGCCCGCGGCCGTGTTGCCGGCGCTGCCGCCGGAGGCTTCGAGCGCCGGCCCCATGCGGGAATAGAGCAGTTCGGCGCGGCTTGCATCGATGAGGTTCATCGCGCCCTTGATGATGCCGTTGTCCGCGATGAAGGCTTCGTCGCAGCGCGCGATGATGTCGACGATGGCATTGCCGACCGTCAGCACGTCGAATGTGGTCATGCGGGGAGTTCCGTATCCGTTGGTGAAGAGCCGGGACTCGGTCTTAACGGATTTTCCGGAAGTTGAAAGAAAGAAAAAAGCCGCCGCGCCGTTTCCGGCGGGCGGCCCGGGGTGCCGGATTGATACCCGATCAGTCCTTGGCGCGCTCGACGTAGGAACCGTCTTCCGTCGCGATGACGACGCGGGTGCCGGCGGTGATGTGCGGCGGGACCAGCGTGCGGATGCCGTTCGACAGGATCGCCGGCTTGTAGGAGGAGGAGGCCGTCTGGCCCTTGACGACCGGCTCGGTCTCGGTGATCTCGAGCGTGACGTGGCGCGGCAGGTCGATGGCGATGGCGATGCCTTCGTGCACCGACAGGATGACCGTCATGCCTTCCTGGAGATAGGCCTTGAGGTCGCCGATGTCTTCCTGCGACATGGTGAGCTGGTCGTAGGTTTCCGGGTTCATGAAGTGGAAGCCGTCGCCGTCCTCGTAGAGGTAGTTGTGCTCGCGGTCCTCCACGAAGGCGCGCTCGACCTGCTCGGTCGTGCGGTAGCGCTCGGAAACCTTGGTGCCGTCGGAGATGCGGCGCATGTCGATCTGGGTGACCGGCGTGCCCTTGCCGGGATGGAAGTTCTGCGCCGTCAGCACGACATAGAGCTTGCCATCGACGTCGAGGACATTGCCCTTGCGGACGGAAGAGGCGATGATCTTTACCATAAGTCTTCCTTGTAACTGGATGGATCGCGTCGTAGAGGACCGCCACGAGACGCGTTCCCCGAACGCCCGAAAAGCGTTTTCGGGCCGCAACTATCCTATATTCCGGCAAAAGACCAGTCTTGCCGCCGGCATGGCCGAAGAAACCTGTCACATGAGCGCCACAAGTTCCAAGCCCTCGCCCTGGTGGACGCCCGACGTCCATGCCGACCGCCGGCCCTTCCTGGTGGCGCGCAACCGCATCCAGGCGGCGCTGCGCGGCTGGTTTGCCGCGCGCGACTTCATCGAGGTGGATACGGCGACGCTGCAGGTCTCGCCCGGCAACGAGGCGCATCTGCATGCCTTCGAGACCGCCGCCATCGGCCATGCGGGCACGAGGACGCCGCTCTACCTGCACACCTCCCCGGAATTCGCCTGCAAGAAGCTCCTGGCGGCGGGCGAACGGCGCATCGCCTGCTTCGCCCATGTCTACCGCAACCGCGAGCGCGGTCCGCTGCACCATCCCGAGTTCACCATGCTGGAATGGTATCGGGCGGGCGAGACCTATGACGTGCTGATGGCCGATTGCGGCGAGATGCTCGCGCTCGCGGCCGACATGGCGGGCGTCTCCCGGCTCGCCTATCGCGGCGCGACCTGCGATCCCGCGCTGGCGCCCGAGCGGCTGACCGTGGCGGATGCCTTCACGCGCCACGCCGGCATCGATCTCCTCGCCACCATCGGTCCCGATGGCGCGACGGATCGCGCGGCCCTTGCCGCCGCCATGCGGGCGGGCGGGCTGCGGGTCGCGGACGACGACACCTGGGCCGACCTTTTCAGCCGCGTGCTGGTGGAAAAGGTCGAGCCAAAACTCGGCTTCGGCCGCGCCACCGTCCTTTGCGAATATCCGACCGCCGAAGCCGCGCTGGCGCGCCCCGCCCCGCACGATCCGCGCGTCGCCGAGCGCTTCGAGCTCTATGCCTGCGGCGTGGAACTGGCCAATGCCTTCGGGGAACTGACGGACGCCGCCGAGCAGCGCCGCCGCTTCGAGCTGGAAATGGCGGAAAAGGCCCGCGTCTACGGCGAGACCTATCCGCTCGACGAGGACTTTCTGGCCGCGCTCGCCGCAATGCCGGAGGCGAGCGGCATCGCGCTGGGCTTCGACCGCCTCGTCATGCTGGCGACCGGCGCGTCGCGCATCGAACAGGTGCTCTGGGCCCCCGTCGCGGAGACCGCGCCGTGACGGCCGCGCGCAGCCTGACGACGGTCGCCGAACTCGCCGCCGCCGGCCTCGTCCCCGAGGCGAAACGGGCCGAAGCGACCGCCGTTGCCGAGCGCTACGCCGTCGCCGTCACGCCCGCGCTCGCCGCGCTGATCGATGCGGGCGATCCGCTCGATCCCATCGCCCGCCAGTTCATCCCCGATGCCGCCGAGCTCGTGACCCTGCCGGAGGAGCGCGCCGACCCCATCGGCGACCTTGCGCACAGCCCCGTCGAGGGCATCGTGCACCGCTATCCCGACCGCGTGCTGCTCAAGGCCGTGCATGTCTGCCCGGTCTATTGCCGCTTCTGCTTCCGCCGCGAGATGGTGGGGCCGGAAGGTCTCGGGACCCTCTCCGCCAAGGCGCTCGACGCGGCCGTCGCCTATATCGCCGGGCGGCCGGAGATCTGGGAGGTCATCCTGACGGGTGGCGATCCGCTTGTCCTGTCCCCGCGCCGTCTCCAGGCGATCACGGAGCGGCTTGCGGCCATCCCGCATCTGAAGATCGTGCGCTTCCATTCCCGCGTGCCGGTCGTCGATCCGGCGCGGGTGGACGAGGCGCTCGTTGCGGCGCTGAAGGCCTCCGGCAAGACGACCTATGTGGCGCTCCACGCCAACCACCCCAAAGAATTCACGGCCGATGCAAGCGCCGCCATCGCCCGCATTGTCGATGCCGGCATGGTCATGGTCAGCCAGACGGTGCTCCTGAAGGGGGTCAACGACGACGCGGCGGTGCTCGCCGATCTTATGCGGCTCTTCGTCGAGAACCGGGTGAAGCCCTATTACCTGCACCACCCGGACCTGGCGCCCGGCACGGCGCATTTCCGCCTCTCGCTCGCCGAGGGCAGGGCGCTGGTCGAAGGACTGCGCGGCCGGGTTTCCGGCCTCTGCCAGCCCGCCTATATCCTCGATATTCCCGGCGGCCACGGCAAGGTGCGGGCGGATTCCACTGCGGTGGAGGAAGCGGATGACGGATGTTTCCGCCTGCGCGATTTCCGCGGCGTAGCGCATGACTATCCGCCGCGCGCGGCCAAGCAATAGCCTCGGCGCCGGCCTCGCGGTGCCGGCTCGCAATATCCGTTTCGCCGTTCCGGCCCGCGCCCGCCTCGAAGCTTCCCGCGTTCTCTCAGAATTCCTCCCAGTCGCCGTCGGAACCCGTCTCCCGCCGGACGCCGAGCGCGCCGGCGAGTTTCTCGCCGAGGGCGAGGGCGGGGGAGCCGACGGGGCGGGAAGCATTCGATGCGGGCTTGACGTTCCACTGGCCGGGCGACTTGCGGGCGGCCTTCGCCTCCGGAGCCGCAAGGGGCCGAGCCGTCGCGGCGGCCGGCACGATGTGCAGGTGCGGCGCATGCGCGGCGCGGCCCGCGGCGGCCGAGCCGCCGACGTTGAAACGGCCGATCAGCGCGTTGAGCGCCTGCACTTCCGAGGCGAGGCCATGGCTCGCGGCGGTCGTTTCCTCGACCATCGCCGCGTTCTTTTGCGTGCCCTGGTCCATCGCGTTGACGGCGGTGTTGATCTCCTGAAGGCCGGTCGACTGCTCGCGGGCGGCTTCGACGATGGCCTCGACATGGCCGTTGATCTCCTGGACCTCGCTGACGATGGTCTGGAGCGCGCGGCCCGTCTCGCCGACGAGCGACACGCCGGAGCGCACCTGTTCGCCCGAGGTGGTGATCAGCGACTTGATCTCCCGTGCGGCCGTTGCCGAGCGCTGGGCGAGCTCGCGCACTTCCTGCGCCACGACCGCGAAACCCTTGCCGGCCTCGCCCGCGCGGGCAGCCTCCACCCCGGCATTCAGCGCCAGCAGGTTCGTCTGGAAGGCGATGTCGTCAATGACGCCGATGATGCTGGTGATCTCGCTGGAGGACTTCTCGATCGCCTGCATGGCCGTGACGGCGCGGCGCACGATCTCCCCGGATTTCTCCGCGCCGGTGCGCGTGCGGGCGACGAGCGCGCCAGCCTCTTCCGCCCGCTTCGTGGAATCCCGGACCGTCGTGGTGATCTCCTCGAGCGCGGCGGCGGTTTCCTCGACGGAGGCGGCCTGCTGCTCGGTACGGCGCGACAGGTCGTCGGCGGCGGCGCGGATCTGGCTGGCGCCTGCATCGATGGCGCGCGCGTTCTCGCCGACTTCGCGCAGCGCCTCGCTGAGGCGCGAGACGGAGGCGTTGAAGTCTTCGCGCAGGCGGTCGAGGTCGCCGTCGAAGGGCTTTTCGATGCGGCAGGTCATGTCGCCGCCCGCCAGCTTGCCGAGCGCGTCCGCAAGGCTGGCGACGGCTTCCTGCACGCGGCCGCTGTCGCGGGTGCGCTCGGCCTCGCGCGCCTGGCGCTCGCCCTCGGCGTTGCGGCGGCCGTCCTCGTTCTGGCGTTCCAGGCGCAGGCGTTCGGCGGCATTGTCGCGGAAGACGGCGACGGTGGCGGCCATCTCGCCGATCTCGTCCCCGCGCTCGGCATGGGGGATGGCCACGGCGGTGTCGCCGCCGGCAAGGCGCTTCATCGCGCCGGCAAGGCCGTTGAGCGGCTTCACGACGCGGCGGTTGACGAGGAAGATGGCGGCGATGGCAAGGCCCATGGCCGCCGCGAGCGAGGCCCAGGTGAGCGCGAAGGCGGTGCCTTCCTCGGCGCGCGCGGCAAGGATCGTCTCTTCCGTGACCGTCTGCGTGCGGGCGACGAGGTCGTTGAGGGACGCGGTGATCGCATCGGCGCCCGCCTGCATCGGCCCCTTGTAGACCTCCAGCGCCGGCCCCTTGGCGGCGATGGCCGAGAACTGGATGAGCTTGGCGGACTCGTCGAGATAGGCCTTCAGCGCGGCCCTGATGCCGTCGATCTCGGCAGCCGTCGCCGCATCGCCGCTGTTGGCCGCGCCATAGGAATCCACCATGCCGGCAAAGGCATCGGCGCGCTCCTTGATACGGCTTTCGATGCGGCCGATCTCGTCGGGGTCCATCGAGAGCAGGTGCTCGGAATAGGTGGCATGCAGTTCGGAGAAGGCATGGCTGAGCTGCAGGATGGTGTTCATCTGCGGCATGCGTTCGGCGCCGATCCGCTCGACATGGCCGGTCATCGCCGAGAGCGAGCGGAAGGCGACGGCGCCTTGCAGGCCGCCCAGCGCCACCATGAGGACGAAAAGCGCGGGCAGGAGCCTGCTGATCCGGACATTGCGCATGACGGTTTCCTGATTGTTCTGCGACCCGGCTGCGTGCGGGTGCGCGAAAGTGTAGGAGGGGTCGTTTAACGGCGCCTTAATGCATGGTGCGGCGGCCCGTCTTGCCGGCCGCTTTTCCACACCCTACATGCGAGGGCGAACAGGAGTTTCCGATGATCCTCGACGCTGCGCGGCTTTCGCTCGCCAATCTCTTCGCCCCCGAGACGCGCGGCGTCTTCTGGAAGGTCCTGGGACTTACCGTCCTTGCCCTCATCGTGGTCTGGTTCGGCCTGCGCGAGAGCTTCGTCGCCTTTGTCTGGCCGTGGCTTCAGGGCGCGGTCATGCCGGACCTGCCGCAATGGGCCGGCTGGCTCACCTTCGTCTTCGGCATCGCCGCCAGCCTCGGCCTCGCGCTCGGCCTCGTGCTGCTGCTCGCGCCGGTGACGGCCGTCATCGCCGGCTTCTTCCTCGACGACGTCGCCGAGGTCATCGAGAAGCGCGACTATCCGGCCGATCCGCCGGGGACCGCGCTGCCGCTCGGACCGGCGATCGCGGGCTCGTTGAAATTCCTCGGCATCGTCATCCTCGGCAACCTCTTCGCGCTGCTCCTGCTGTTCATTCCCGGCGTGAACCTCGTCGCCTTCTTCCTCGTCAACGGCTACCTGCTCGGCCGGGAATTCTTCGAGTTCGCCGCGATGCGCTACCGCACGCCAGCAGAGGCGCGCCTGTTCCGGGCCAGGCACGCCTCCACGGTGCTGATCGCCGGCCTGCTGGTGGCGGCGTTCCTGGCGATCCCGGTCGTCAACCTGATGACGCCGCTCTTCGCCGCCGGCCTGATGGTGCATCTCCACAAGGCGCTGAGCCGCAGGGATACGGACGTCTCACTGCGGCAGGGCTGACGCGTCGTACATCGCCGCATAGTCGGCGCTCGGCGGGATCGGCGTGATCACGTCGATCATCACGCCGTTCGGATCGGCGGTGATGAAATGGCGCTGGCCGAAATCCTCGTTCCTGATGGCGCGCAGGATCGGCAGGCCCGCGGCGCGCAACGCCTCGTGAACGGCATCGACGTCCTCCACCTCGAAATTCAGGATGAGGCCCGAGACCGTGCCGCGGCCCGCCGCCGGGATCGTCTCGTGATTGCCGTCGAGCACGGCGAGCGTCACCTTCTCGTCCTCGCGCGACTGGAGATGGACGTACCAGTCGCTGGTGAAGAGCGCCTCGAAGCGGAAATGTGCGATATAGAAAGCCGCGGTGCCGGCCACGTCGCTGGTCATGATCACGGGATAGTAGCTGGTCGCCTTCATCGCTTTCCCTTTCTGCCCGGCGCAATTGCGGACAAGAACCGCTGCACGGTTTTGCTGGAATTGTTCTTCGTAAAAACATACAATCTGCATGTTTCTATCAATTAACATACATGCAGTTTGTATGTAAAGAGGCGAGATGGCACGCAGCAACAAGGAACGCACGGAGGCAACGCGCCTCGCCCTCATCGAGGCCGCCCGGCGGCTCTTCGTGGAGAAGGGCTATGCGGAAACGGCAACGCCCGACATCGTCGCGGAGGCGGGGGTCACGCGCGGCGCGCTCTACCACCATTTCGAGGACAAGAAGGCGCTGTTCCGTGCCGTGCTGGAGCGAGAGGCCGAGGCCGTGGCGGCGCGGATCGAAGCGGTCTCGCTGCCGGCCCGCTCGCCGCGCGAGGCGCTGCTTCTCGGCGCCTCCGCCTATTTCGACGCCATGGCCGCGCCCGGCCGCACGCGCCTCCTGCTGCTCGAAGCACCCGCCGTGCTGGGCTTCGAGGGCGCCGGCGCAATCGACCGGGACAATGCCGAGGCTACGCTCATGGAAGGGTTGTCCGCCCTGCTCGGGCCGGATGCCGAAGCCGCAAGGCTTGCGGCGCTGACCGGCCTCCTTTCCGCCGCCTTCGACCGCGCGGCCATCGCCATCGAGGCCGGCGCCGACCGCAGGGCCTATGAGGCGGCGATCGCCGATCTCCTTGACGGGCTCAGGGCGTAGGGCCGAACACCTGCGGGGGAAGCTCGACCAGCGGGGCGGGCACGTCCGAGGTCTTTTCCGGCGACTTGCAGAGATCGGCTATGACGCAGTGCTCGCATTCGGGCCTGCGCGCCTTGCAACAGTACCGCCCGTGCAGGATCAGCCAGTGATGGGCGTGGTAGAGATATTCGTCCGGGATGATGCGCATCAGCCTGTCCTCCACCTCGTCCGGCGTCTTGCCGGGGGCGAGGCGGATCCGGTTGGCGATGCGGAAGATATGCGTGTCGACCGCCATCGTCGCCTGGCCGAAGGCCATGGAGAGCACGACATTGGCCGTCTTGCGGCCGACGCCGGGCAGCATCACCAGTTCCTCGCGGGTGCGCGGCACCTCGCCGCCGAAGCGTTCGACGAGCATCCGGCTGAGCGCGATGACGTTCTTCGCCTTGTTGCGGTAGAGCCCGATCGTCCTGATGTACTCGCGCACCTTCTCCTCGCCGAGATCGAGCATCTTCTCCGGCGTGTCGGCGACCTTGAAGAGGGCGCGCGTCGCCTTGTTGACGCCGGCATCCGTCGCCTGCGCGGACAGCGCGACGGCGACGACGAGCGTGAAGGGGTTCACATGCTCCAGCTCGCCCTTCGGCTCCGGCCGCTGGATGGAGAAGCGGCGGAAGATCTCCTTCAGCTCGGCCTGCGAATAGAGGCTCTTCACCGGCGCGGACGCCTTGCGGCGCGGCGCCGCCGCGGGCGCTTTCTTCCGGGTCTTCACGCTGTCCATGATGCCTCCGATACGAGCCCCCGCAAAACCGCTACACAGTCCCGCGCGGCTTGCTTATAATCAAGCGTCATGACCCAAGGCAACGCCGACATCACGATGAACGACCTGCCGGTCTTCTCCGCCGAGCTGCATCCCTATCGCTCGCTGGGACGGAACGGGCATCGTATCTTCTTCCTCATCGCGGGCGCGCTCAGCCTCGCCCACATGGCCGTCTTCATGATCTCCGGCGCCTGGCCCGTGGTCATGTTCTTCGGGGCGGATTTCCTCATCCTCTTCGGCGCCTTCTGGCTGAACAACCGGGCGGCCAGGGCAAAAGAGATCGTCTCGCTCTCGCGCACCAACATCTCGATCCGCAAGATCGCGCCGTCCGGCAAGGAAACGGAACATGCCTTCAATCCGTTCTGGGCGCGCTTCCTCGTCTCGCGCAAGGCGAAGATCGGCATCACCGCCATGCATGTGCGCGGCAACGGCCGGGAGACCGACGTCGGCACCTTCCTGCCGCTCGACGACCGCGAGCGCTTCGCCTCCGCCTTTTCCGGCGCGCTGGCGCGGGTAAAGCGCGGTTATTGAGGACATCCGTTCGGCATGAAGCGGGCCCTACGCAGGAATCGGGTGGCGGGCACGCCCGGGGCGTGCTTTTCTGGCGGCACAGGAGAAGAACGATGAACATTGCCGCGACCTTGCAAACCGACATCACGCCCGAGGGCGACGACTACGCGACCGTCCGCCGGGTCATCGAGATGATCACGGAGGACTATCGCGATCAGCCGGGCCTCGAAGGCATCGCGAGCCGGCTCGGCCAGTCGCCGACGCAGTTGCAGAAGACCTTCACCCGCTGGGCCGGCCTCTCGCCGAAGGCGTTCCTGCAGGCCGTCACGCTCGACCATGCCAAGCGCCTCTTGCGCCAGGAGGCGCTTCCCCTGCTCGAAACGAGCTTCGAGGTCGGCCTTTCCGGCCCCGGCCGGCTGCACGACCTTTTCGTGACCCACGAGGCCATGTCGCCCGGCGAGTGGAAGGCGCGCGGGGCGGGCCTCACCATCCGCTACGGCCTCCATCCCTCGCCCTTCGGCGGCGCGCTCGTCATGATCACCGACCGCGGCCTCGCCGGCCTTGCCTTCACCGACGAGCCCGACGGCATGGATGCCTTCGAGGACATGGCCTCCCGCTGGCCGAACGCGCATTATGTCGAGGACCGCGAGGCGACCGCCGCCTATGCGGCGCGCATCTTCGATCCGGAGCGCTGGAACCCGGAAGAGCCGCTGCGTGTCGTGCTGATCGGTTCGGATTTCCAGGTGCGCGTCTGGGAGGCGCTGCTGCGCATTCCCATGGGCTGCGCCGTCACCTATTCCTCCATCGCCGAGAAGCTCGGCCAGCCGACCGCCTCGCGCGCGGTCGGCGCCGCCGTCGGCCGCAATCCCATCTCCTTCGTGGTGCCCTGCCACCGCGCCCTCGGCAAGAGCGGCGCGCTGACGGGCTACCATTGGGGCCTCACGCGCAAGCGCGCCATGCTGGGATGGGAATCAGGCAAGGCCTGAAATGGAAAAGGCCGGCTTTATGGCCCGGCTGTAGAACTCGAAAATTTCTCTTTCGTCATCCCCGGCCTTGTGCCGGGGATCTGCCAGCGTGTCGAAAAACCGCAACGGTGGTAGATCCTCGGGACAGGCCCGAGGATGACGCCGATGAGTGGAGCGGGAGGTGTCGACAATCAACATGAAGAAGGCCGCCCAGACCCGGCCTTCCTTATGTCGGAATGGGCAAAGCCCTCAATGCGCGCCCGACATGTCTCCGAGCACGTCCTTGGACTTCACCGTCGAATCGGCGTTCAGCACGTAGACCATCGGCACGCCCGTCGCGAGGTTGAGCTTCAGGATCTCCTCCCGCGTCAGCCTGTCGAGCACCATGACCAGCGAGCGCAGCGAGTTGCCGTGCGCGGCGACCAGCACCTTTTCGCCGCGCAGCACGCGGGGCAGGATCTCCGTGAGATAATAGGGCCAGACGCGCGCGCCGGTGTCGCGCAGGCTTTCGCCGCCCGGCGGCGGAACGTCATAGGAGCGGCGCCAGATATGGACCTGTTCCTCGCCCCACTTGGCGCGGGCATCGTCCTTGTTGAGGCCGGAAAGGTCGCCGTAGTCGCGCTCGTTGAGCGCCTGGTCGCGGATCGTCTCGAGGCCCGGCTGGCCGATCTCGTCGAGGATGATCTTCAGCGTCTTCTGGGCGCGCGAAAGGTCGGAGGTGAAGGCGATGTCGAACGTGATGCCCGTCTCGGCGAGCGCCTTGCCGCCGGTCCTGGCCTCCTCGACGCCGAGCTCGGTGAGGTCGGGATCGCGCCAGCCGGTGAAGAGGTTTTTCAGGTTCCATTCGCTCTGGCCGTGGCGAACGAGGACGAGGGTTCCGCTCATATGGTCTGTCTCCTGAGGCTGACTTTAATTGAGCCCGAGCACGTCGAGCATGGAATAGAGGCCGGGCTTCCGGTCGCGAGCCCAGAGCGCCGCCTTGACGGCGCCGCGGGCGAAGATCGAGCGGTCCGTCGCGCTGTGCGACAGCGTCACCGTCTCGCCTTCGCCGGCGAGCAGCACGGAATGTTCGCCGATGACCGAGCCGCCGCGCAGCGTGGCAAAGCCGATCGTGCCGACGGGCCGCGGGCCGGTATGGCCGTCGCGCACGCGCACGGAATTCTCCGCCAGCGAAATGCCGCGGCCCTTCGCGGCGGCGTTGCCGAGCAGCAGCGCGGTGCCGGAGGGGGCATCGACCTTGTGCTTGTGGTGCATTTCCAGCACCTCGATGTCCCAGTCGTCGGGGCCGAGCGCTCGGGCGGCCGTCTCGGTCAGCACGCCGAGCAGGTTGACGCCGAGGCTCATATTGCCGGACTTCACGATGCGGGCATGGCGGGCGGCGGCCTTGATCTTCTCGTCGTCGGCGGCCGAGCAGCCGGTGGTGCCGACGACATGCACGATGCGCGCCTGCGCGGCGAGGCCCGCGAACTCGACGGTGGCGGCGGGGGCGGTGAAGTCGAGCACGCCCTCCGCCGCCACGAAGGCTTCCAGCGGCTTGTCGGTGACGGGAACGCCGATCGGGCCGAGGCCGGCAAGCTCCCCCGCATCCCGGCCGACAAAGGGGGAGCCCTCGCGCTCGACGGCGGCGAAGACCTCCGCGCCGTCGATGGCGTGGATGGTGCGGATCAGCGTCTGGCCCATGCGGCCCGCGGCGCCGACGACGACCAGCTTCATTGGGTTGCCGCTCATGTCTTCTCGTCCTTGCTGTCTATTTGCCGGTCAACCGGGCGGGCGCCTGCAGGTTGTTGAGGCGAGCGTAGAGACCGTTCTCGCGCGCCGCAAGCTCCTCGTGCGTGCCTTCCTCGATGACCATGCCGTCCTGCATCGCGATGATCTTGTCGGCGCGCACCACCGTCGAGAGGCGATGCGCGATGACGACCACGGTGCGCCCGCTCATCGCCTCGTCCAGCGCCTTCTGCACGGCCTGTTCCGACTCGGTGTCGAGCGCGGAGGTCGCCTCGTCGAGCAGGAGGATCGGCGCGTTGCGCACCAGCGCGCGGGCGATGGAAAGCCGCTGGCGCTGGCCGCCGGAGAGCGTCACGCCGTTCTCGCCGACGGGCGTGTCGTAGCCGAGCGGCTGGGCGAGGATGAAGTCATGCGCATAGGCATGCCGCGCGGCTTCCTCGATCTCGGCATCCGTCGCGTCCGGGCGGCCGTAGCGGATGTTGTCGCGGATCGTGCCCTCGAAGAGATAGGGCTGCTGGGAGACATAGGCGATGGCGTTGCGCAGCGACTGCTTGGTCACATGCGCGATGTCCTGCCCGTCGATCAGGATCTCGCCGTCCGCCGGGTCGTAGAAGCGCGGAATGAGGCTGATGATGGTGGACTTGCCCGCCCCAGAGGGGCCGACGAGCGCCGTCGTCCTGCCGCCCTCGGCGGTGAAGCTGACGCCCTTGAGGATCGTCTCGTTCTCCGAATAGCCGAAACGCACGTCGCGGAAGGTGATGGCCGCATCGGTGATCGCGAGCGGCCGGGCATCGGCGCGGTCGGCCTGGCGCGGTTTGAGGTCGAGGATCTCGTAGATCATGCGGGCATTGACCGCCGCGCGCTCCAGCGAGACCTGCAGGCGGGCGAGGCGCTTGGCGGGGTCGTAGGCCATCAGCAGCGCCGTCACGAAGGAGAAGAAGGCGCCCGGCATGATGCCGCCGTAGATCGAGCGGAAGGCGGCATAGGCAAGGACGCCCGCGATGGTGAAGCCGGCGAAGGATTCGGACATCGGCGCGGTGCGCTCGGTAAGCCGCGCGATGCGGTTCGACCGGTTCTCCGCCCGCTCGATGATGCTGTCGACCTTCTCCTTGAGTTGGTTTTCCATCGTGAAGGCCTTCACGATGGTGATGCCCTGCACCGTCTCCTGCATCGCGCCGAGCACATGGCTGTTCAGTTCGACGGATTCGCGCGTGGCGGCGCGCAGCCGCTTCGAGACGTAGCGCAGGCCGAGAAGAAGCGGCGGTGCGACGGCGAAGACGATGAGCGTCAGCAGCCAGTCCTTCGAGAGCATGACGCCGATGAGGGCAAGCAGCGTGAGGAGGTCGCGCGCCAGCGACGTCACCGTCATGTTGAGGACGTCGCGGATGCCGGAGATGTTCTGGTTGATCTTGGCGGCGAGATAGGCCGAGCGCGACTCGTTGAAATAGCTGACGCTGAGCGCCATCAGATGGGAGAACAGCCGGCGCTGGTAGCGGGCAACGATGTTGTTGCCGATCTTCGACAGGATGACGGCCTGGAAATAGGTCGCGAAGCCGCGCAGCACGAAGGCGGCGAAGATCGAGCCGCAGATGATGAGGACGAGGTCGGCGCGCTTGTTGGCGAAGGCCTCGTTGACGACCGATTCCATGATCCAGGCGGCGTAGGCGGTGGTGCCGGCGATGATGGCGAGGCAAAGGATCGCCAGAAGGTAGCCGCGAATATATTCGCGGCCGTTTTCGGCGATGACGCGCTTGAGCACGCTGGCGATGGTATCGGAGCTGACGGATGGGTGCTCGGTTCGACTCTTCTCGGCCAATAAACTGACTTTCCTGCACGGTCTCGACGGGCGGCCGGTAAACCGGCCCGTGGCCGCTCTATAGGGCGTCGGCCCGCTTTTGGCGAGTCCGCGGCGCGGCGCGGGCCCGCCGGAGCGCTCACCTTTTCCAGCGGCGTCCCTCCGTTGCAACACCGAAGCGGTCCGGCATGCGGGCGAAGGCGGCAAGGCCGGCAAGGGCGGCGACCGGATGGGTGACCACATAGGTCGGGATGGAGTGCAGCAGGGCGCTGTGCGGCGCCTTGTCCTCGAAGGCGGCGCGGAATTCCGGGCCGCGCAGCGCCGGCAGGATCTTCTGCGAGATGCCGCCGGCCAGGAAAACGCCGCCCTTGGCCATGAAGATCATCGCCATGTCGCCGGCCACGCGCCCGAGATAGGTGGAGAACAGCGAGACGGTCTCGATCGCCGCGCGATCCTCCCGGGCGAGTGCCTTCGCCGTCACGTCGGCGGGGGTGGTGAGCGGCGCATCGACGCCGTCGGCGGCCGAAATCGCCTGGTAGATGTTCATGATGCCGCGTCCGCACAGAAGCTGCTCGGCGGAGATGCGGCCCTCGATGGGTTCGAGGAACGGCCATATCTGGTAGTCGCGCTCGCTGCGCGGGCCGACATCGACATGGCCCCCTTCGCCCGGGACCGGGATCCAGCTCTGGCGGGCATGGACGAGCCCGGCGACGCCGAGGCCGGTGCCGGGGCCGAGCACGGCGCGCGAGGCTGCGTGCCTCTCGATGCCGGGCCCGATCTTCTCGCGGTCGCCCTCGTCGAGCGAGGCGACGGCGAGCGCCTGCGCCTCGAAATCGTTGACCAGCAGCACGTCCTCGAAGCCGAGATTGGCGATCATGTCGCGCGGGCGCACCACCCAGGGGCAATTGGTCAGCGGCACCTCGTCGCCCTCGATGGGCCCGGCGAGCGCCAGGATCGCCGAGCGCGGCTGCACCGAGGTCGTATCGAGGATGCACTTTTGCAGCGCGTCGTCGATATTGGCGAAGTCGGCGGTCTGGACGATGGGAAACGGCTTCGGCTCGGCGAAGGCGTCGACCAACAGCGCGAAGCGCGCATTGGTGCCGCCGATGTCGCCGATCAGGATGGGGAAGGGGAGGTTCGCGTCGTTGTCGCCCGGCCGTGCCATCAAGCTGTCCCGTTCGTTCTGGTGGGTGGTCCGCTTTCGCTATCTGCGGCCAAGGTTGCCGTCAATCGGCGGCAAAGTCGAGAAGCTGCTCGGCGGTCGCCCGGTTCAGCGCCATCGGAATGTCGTAGACGATCGCAAGCCGCATCAAGGCCTTTACGTCGACATCGTGCGGCATGGGGGTCAGCGGGTCGACGAAGAAGATCAGCACGTCCACCTCGCCCGTTGCGATCAGCGCGCCGATCTGCTGGTCGCCGCCGAGCGGGCCGCTTTTCAGCCGGGTCACGTCGAGGCCGGGACAGGCCTCCAGCACACGGCCGCCGGTCGTGCCGGTCGCGACGATCCGCGCCTGCGCAAGAACCCTCTCGTTCTTCAGCGCGAAGGCCGCCATGTCGTCCTTCTTCTCGTCATGCGCGATGAGCGCGATGCATTTCTGGCGCGACATGGACGCTCCCCAGCGATTTTAAATCGATTTGAACGCCTTATACAAAAGCGGCGGAGTGTTGAAAAGCCCCGAAGGCCCCTCTGCCTGCATCTCCGCCACAAGGGGAGAAGGAGGCTTGCTCGCCGTTCAATATTTATGGCGAGCCGTGCGGCGGGGTAAGCCCTTCCCCCTTGTGGGGAGGGGGAGGGGCCTCGGCCTTACTGGAACGGCCGGGGGATCGGGATAGGGACGATCGCCGGCAGCGTCGTGTCGGAGGCGATCACCGATTCGATGGTCGCGCCGCCGCCCCCGGCCCCTGCCGAGAAGGCGAGCGCATTCGAGGCGCCGCCATTGCCCCGGTAGGTCACCTCCTGCTCGGAGGATGGCGAGGCGCTCGCCAGCACCGTGCTGCAGGCCTTGGGCAGGTCGGAAAGCGTGACGAAGCGCGGCTTGACGGGCTTTGCGTGCTTCTTCGGCTTCGGCTTTTCCCAGGGCTCCTTGGTGAACCACCAGGCAAGCGATTGATCGCAGCCGTCGCCGGCCGGCACGCGGGCCTGCGGCTTGCAGCCGGGGGTGCCTTCCGGGCAGCGGATGCGGATGTGGAAATGCTCGTCGTGGCCATAGATCGGCCGCACCTTGCCGAGCAGCGAGCGGTCGCCCTGCCAGGTCTCGCAAAGCTTCTTCTTGATCGCCGGGTTGACGAAGACGCGCTCGACCTGAGGATAGCTCGCCGCCTTCATGACGAGGCGGGCGTGCGTGGAGGTCCAGCGGCGCGAATCGACCGTCAGGAACTTGCTCTTGTCGAGCATGGAGGTGAAGGGCAGCTTCTCGCGTTCCTCGGCGGACAGGCGATGGTCCGGCATCGGCGTGAACCAGATGTCGGCATCGAGGCCGACCTGGTGCGAGGCGTGGCCCGACAGCATCGGCCCGCCGCGCGGCTGCGAGATGTCGCCGAGCAGCAGCCCCGGCCAGCCGAGCTGCCGTGCATCCTGCGAGAACTGCTCCAGCAGCGCGATCATGTTGGGATGCCCCCAGCGGCGGTTGCGCGACAGGCGCATCGCCTGCCAGGCCGGGCCGTCCGTCGGGATCGCCACAGCGCCGGCAATGCAGCCCTTCGCATAGGACCCGTAGGGGCTCGTGGCCATGTTCGCCGGCAGGCGCTGGGCGCCGAACAGCTCCTTGGCCGGCCGCTCCTCGGCCGCAAGCGGCGAGGCGAGCGCGCTCAGCGCAAGGCCGGCGGCGATCAGGCAGATGGTCAGTCGGGAAGGCAGGAAATGGGCTGGCATCGTCCGGTCTCGAAAGTCGCAATGGTTGCGAAAGGTTAAACGGTCATCCTTTCGCAGAAGTGAATCCCCGGCCGGAATAGGCACGGCAAAAACCGCCCCTTTCATGGCGGGCCTGTCATTTGCCCGGATTTTGCCTATTCTCTCGCGCATGCTTCGGCAAGGATACGAAAGGGAATTGGCAAATGCAGGCAGCCTTCGGGAAAATGGTGTTCACTACGGCTTTCGCCCTGTCGCTCATGGTCGCGGCCGGCGCGAAGGCCGAGGAACCGGTATGGCGCAGCGGCCTTTCCACCATCGGCGAGTTGAAACACCCGAACGGCTTTGCGCATTTCGATTACGTCGATCCGGACGCGCCCAAGGGCGGCGAGCTGAAACTCTCCCAGACCGGCACCTACGACACGTTCAACCCCATCCTCTCCAGGGGCGAGGTGGCATCGGGCGTCTCCTCCCTGGTCTTCGATACGCTGCTGAAATCCGCCGAGGACGAGATCACCACCGCCTATGGCCTGCTCGCCGAGGGCGTGTCCTTTCCGGACGACATCTCCTCGGCGACCTTCCGCCTCAGGGCGGAGGCGAAATGGGCCGACGGCCAGCCGGTGACGCCGGAGGACGTGGTCTTTTCCTTCGAGAAGTCGAAGGAGCACAATCCGCTGCTTGCCAATTACTACAGGCATGTCGTCTCGGCGGAGAAGACCGGCGAGCGCGACGTCACCTTCCGTTTCGACGAGAAGAACAATCAGGAGCTTCCGAACATCCTCGGCCAGTTCCAGATCCTGCCCAGGCACTGGTGGGAGGGCACGGACGCCAAGGGCAACAAGCGCGACATAAGCCGCACGACGCTGGAGCCGGTCATGGGCTCGGGTCCCTACCGGATCGCCTCGTTCCAGGCCGGCGGCTCCGTCCGCTTCGAGCGGCGCGACGACTATTGGGGCAAGGACCTCAACGTGAATGTCGGCCAGAACAATTTCGGCGCGATCACCTATACGTTCTTCGGCGACCGCAACGTGGAATTCGAGGCCTTCCGCGCCGGCAACGTCGATTTCTACCGCGACAACTCGTCGAGCCACTGGATGACCGCCTATGACTTCCCGGCCGCCAAGGACGGCCGCATCGTGCGCGAGGAGATCGAGAACCCGCTGCGCGCCACCGGCATCATGCAGGCCTTCGTGCCGAACATGCGGCGGGAGAAGTTCAGGGACCAGCGGGTGCGCGAGGCGCTGAACTACGCCTACGATTTCGAAAGCCTCAACCGCAACCTCGCCTATGGCCGGCTGAACCGCATCGACAGCTATTTCTGGGGCACTGAGCTTGCCTCCTCCGGCCTGCCGGAGGGCCGCGAGAAGGAAATCCTGGAGGAGCTGAAGGACAAGGTGCCGCCGGCCGTCTTCACCACGCCCTACACCAATCCTGTCTCCGGCGACCCGAAGAAGGCGCGCGAGAACCTGCGCACGGCGCTGACGCTCTTCAAGGACGCGGGCTACGAACTGAAGAACCGCAAGCTGGTGAACGTGAAGACGGGCGAGCCCTTCGGCATCGAGATCCTGCTCTCCAATCCCTCGCAGGAGCGCACGGTCCTGCCCTATGTGAAGAGCCTCACCGATATCGGCATCGACGCGCGCATCCGCACGGTCGACAGTTCGCAATACACCAATCGCGTCCGCAGCTTCGATTATGACATGCTCTATGGCATCTGGGCGCAGACGCTGGTGCCGGGCAACGAGCAGGTCGACTACTGGGGCTCCTCCTCGGTCGACCAGCAGGGCTCGCGCAACTATGCCGGCATCGCAGATCCCGCCATCGACGAACTGATCCGCCGGATCATCTTCGCGCCGGACCGCGCCGAGCTCGTCGCCACCGTCAAGGCGATGGACCGCGTGCTGCTCGCCCATCACTATCTCGTGCCGATGTTCTATTCCAGGTCGGTGCAGGTCGCCTACTGGAACCACCTCGCCCGGCCGAAGGATCTGCCCTATTACGGCCTCGGCTTCCCTGATGTCTGGTGGTCGAAGAACGCCGCGAAATGAGCCGGGGCTTGCGCCCGCAAGCTGGCTGGGTTCCATATAGCGGGAACGAATCACCGTCGCGGCAGGCGGCGGCAGAACGGAAGGGTTGGGCTTGACCGGCTGGACATCCACGCAAGCTATCAGGGCGGGTGATCGCTGATGGGCGCCTATATCCTGCGCCGCATCCTGCTGATGATCCCGACGATCTTCGGCATCATGGCGATCTCGTTCGCGATCGTGCAGTTCGCGCCGGGCGGCCCGGTCGAGCAGGTCATCGCGGACCTGACGAGCCAGGGCGGCGGCGACCGGCTTTCCGGCGGCGGCGACATGCTGCAGGAGGTCGGGCAGGACAGCGCCTATCGCGGCGCGCGCGGCCTCGATCCGGAATTCATCGCCAAGCTGGAAAAGCAGTTCGGCTTCGACAAGCCGCCGCTCGAGCGCTTCTTCACGATGATGTGGGACTACATGCGCTTCGACTTCGGCGAAAGCTTCTTCCGCAACACCTCGGTGGTCGACCTCATCGCGCAGAAGATGCCGGTCTCCATCTCGCTCGGCGTGTGGATCCTCGTCTTCTCCTACGCCATCTCCATCCCGCTCGGCATCCACAAGGCGGTGAAGGACGGCTCGGCCTTCGACGTCTGGACGTCGGGCATCATCATCATCGGCTATGCGGTGCCGAGCTTCCTCTTCGGCATCCTGCTGATCGTGCTCTTTGCCGGCGGCTCGTTCCTCGACTGGTTCCCGCTGCGCGGCATCGTCTCGGACAATTTCGACAGCCTCGCCTGGTGGCAGAAACCGCTCGACTACATGTGGCACATGACGCTGCCGCTGATCACGCTGCTGCTTTCCGCCTTCGCCACGACGACGCTCCTGACGAAGAATTCCTTCATCGACGAGATCAAGAAGCAATATGTCACGACGGCCCGTGCCAAGGGCCTGACCGAGAGCCAGGTGCTCTACGGCCACGTCTTCCGCAACGCCATGCTGATCATCATCGCCGGCTTTCCCGGCGCCTTCATCTCGGCCTTCTTCACCGGCTCGCTGCTGATCGAATACATCTTCTCGCTCGATGGCCTCGGCCGCCTCGGCTACGATTCCATCGTCCGGCGCGACTATCCCATCGTCTTCGCAACGCTCTTCATCTTCTCGTTGATGGGCCTCGTCGTCTCCCTCGTCTCCGACCTCATCTATACCTGGGTCGATCCGCGCATCGATTTCGAGCGGAGGGACGTCTGATGGCCGCCATTACCGATACGACCCCCATCGCCCCGCCGAGGAAGGGCCTGCTCTCGCCGACCAACAAGCGGCGCTGGGAGAACTTCAAGGCGAACCGGCGCGGCTACTGGTCGCTCTGGATCTTCCTCGTCATCTTCGTGCTGAGCCTTTTCGCCGAGTGCATCGCCAACGACCGGCCGATCCTCGCCTCCTACAAGGGCGAGCTGCTCTTCCCCGTCGTCATCGCCTACCCGGAGGAAAAGTTCGGCGGCTTCCTCGCCGAGACCGACTACCGCTCCGATTTCATCACCGAGGAGATCGAGGCGAACGGCTGGATGATCTGGCCGCCGATCCGCTATTCCTACAGCTCGACCAATTCCAACATCCCGCACTCCGCACCGACCAAGCCCTTCTGGCTGATGTCGAAGGAGGAGCGCTGCTCCGGCTATCCGGACGGCGCGGCGGACGCGAACTGCAACTGGCACAATCTCAACTGGCTCGGCACGGACGACCAGGCGCGCGACGTGCTCGCCCGCGTCATCTACGGCTTCCGCATCTCGGTGCTCTTCGGCCTCGCGCTGACGATCTGCTCGGCCGTCGTCGGCGTGACGGCCGGCGCGATCCAGGGCTATTTCGGCGGCTGGACGGACCTCCTGATGCAGCGCTTCATCGAGATATGGTCCTCGATGCCGGTGCTCTACATCCTGCTCATCATCGCCGCCATCCTGCCGCCCGGCTTCTGGATCCTGCTCGGCATCATGCTGCTCTTCTCCTGGGTCGGCTTCGTCGGCGTGGTGCGCGCCGAATTCCTGCGCGCCCGCAATTTCGAATATGTCCGGGCGGCCCGGGCGCTCGGCGTCGGCAATGCGACGATCATGGCGCGGCACCTCCTGCCGAATGCGATGGTCGCGACGCTCACCTTCCTGCCCTTCATCCTGTCGGGCTCGATTACCACGCTCACCTCGCTCGACTTCCTCGGCTTCGGCATGCCGCCCGGCTCGCCCTCGCTCGGTGAGCTGATCGCACAGGGCAAGGAGAACCTTCAGGCGCCGTGGCTCGGCCTCACCGCCTTCGTCGTCATGTCCGTCATGCTGTCGCTGCTGATCTTCGTCGGCGAAGCGACGCGCGACGCCTTCGATCCGAGGAAGACCTTCCGGTGAGCGCTCCCGAAACCATCCTTTCCGTCCGCGACCTGTCGGTGGCCTTCCATCAGGGCGGCAACACCTCGCTCGCCGTCGACCGCGTCTCCTTCGAGATCCGGCGCGGCGAGGTCGTCGCCCTCGTCGGCGAATCGGGCTCCGGCAAGTCGGTGACGGCGAACTCGGTCCTGAGGCTGCTGCCCTATCCCGCCGCGAGCCATCCGTCGGGCGAGATCGTCTTCAACGGCAAGGACCTCCTGAAAGCGTCGGATGCGAGCCTGCGCGACGTGCGCGGCAACGACATCACCATGATCTTCCAGGAGCCGATGACCTCGCTCAATCCGCTCCATTCCATCGAACGGCAGATCGGCGAGATCCTGAAGCTGCACCAGGATATCGAAGGCCCCGCCGCGCGTGCGAAAATCCTCGAACTGCTCAATCAGGTCGGCATCCGCGAGCCGGAAAAGCGCCTCGCCGCCTATCCGCACGAGCTCTCGGGCGGCCAGCGCCAGCGCGTGATGATCGCCATGGCGCTCGCCAACCGCCCGGAACTCCTGATCGCCGACGAGCCGACCACCGCGCTCGACGTCACCGTGCAGGCGCAGATCCTCGAACTGCTGAAGAACCTCAAGGAAGAGCACGGCATGTCCATGCTCTTCATCACCCACGACCTCGGCATCGTGCGCAAGTTCGCCGATCGGGTCTGTGTGATGACCAAGGGCAGGATCGTCGAGACCGGCCCGGTCGAGGAGATCTTCACCAACCCGCAGCACGCCTACACCCGCCACCTGCTCGCCTCCGAGCCGCGGGGCGAGCCGCGCCCGGCCGACGACAGCCAGCCCATCGTCGTGGAGGCGCAGGACGTCAAGGTCTGGTTCCCGATCAAGGCCGGCTTCATGCGCCGCGTGGTCGATTACGTGAAGGCCGTCGACGGCATCGACCTGACGCTGCGCGCCGGCCACACGCTCGGCGTCGTCGGCGAATCGGGCTCCGGCAAGACGACGCTCGGCCTCGCGCTGACACGGCTCATCTCGTCGAAGGGCCGCATCGCCTTCGTCGGGCAGGAGATCGCCGGCCATTCCTTCGCCGAGATGCGGCCGCTGCGCCGCCGCATGCAGATCGTCTTCCAGGACCCCTATGGCTCGCTTTCGCCGCGCATGTCGGTCGCCGATATCGTCGCGGAGGGCCTGAAGATCCACGAGCCCTCGCTTTCCGAGGCCGAGCGCGACCACCGCGTCGCCGCCGCGCTGGAGGAAACCGGCCTCGATCCCACGACGCGCTGGCGCTACCCGCACGAATTCTCCGGCGGCCAGCGCCAGCGCATCGCGATCGCCCGCGCCATGGTGCTGAAACCCGAATTCGTCATGCTGGACGAACCGACCTCCGCGCTCGACATGAGCGTGCAGGCACAGGTGGTCGAGCTCTTGCGCGATCTTCAGGCGAAGCACAATCTCGCCTATCTCTTCATCAGCCACGACCTCAAGGTCGTGCGCGCGCTCGCCAACGACATCATCGTCATGCGCGGCGGGCGCGTGGTGGAGAAGGGCAGGGCGAAGGACATCATCGAGCGGCCGGGCGAGGCCTATACCAAGGCCCTCATGGCCGCGGCCTTCAACCTTGAAGCCGTCCGCAGCGAGACGATAAGCCAGTAGCAGCAGGAAGCAGCATGTCGACGAAAAGCCCGGTCATCATCGATCTGAAATTCGACCAGGAAGAGGTCGCCGCCGCGCTCAAGGGCGCATTTCCCGAGCGCGAGGTGATCAACCTGCTGCATCCGGCAAACCGCAACCGCGACCTTTCCGGCATCGACTACGCCGTGGTCTGGCGGCCAAGCGCCGATCTCTTCTCCCGGGCGAGGGATCTCAAGGTCGTCTTCTCCGGCGGTGCCGGCGTCGATCACGTCCTGACGCTGCCCGGCCTGCCGGACGTGCCGCTCGTCCGCTTCGTCGACGACACGCTGACGACCCGCATGAGCGAATGGATCGTCATGCAATGCCTCATGCACCTGCGCCAGCACCAGGCCTACGAGGCGCTGCGGCAAAAGCGCATCTGGCGCGAGCTTCCCCAGCCCGAGGCGAAGGACATCACCGTCGGCATCATGGGCTTCGGCGTGCTCGGTCAGGATTCGGCGCAAAAGCTGAAGGCCCTCGGCTTCAACGTCATCGGCTGGTCGAAGAGCGGCCGCAAGGCCGAGGGCTTCGAGACCTATGACGAGAAGGGACTCGACGCCTTCCTTGGCAGGACCGATTTCCTCGTCGGCCTGCTGCCGCTGACGCCGGATACGCGCGATATCTACAATACCGGCCTCTTCACCCGCCTCAGCCGCAAGGGCCCGTTCGGCGCCCCGGTCTTCATCAATGGCGGCCGCGGCGGCAGCCAGGTCGAGGCCGACATCGTCGCCTCCGTCAACGACGGCACGCTCCATGGCGCCTCGCTCGACGTCTTCCAGCAGGAGCCGCTGCCGCTCGAAAGCCCGTTCTGGTCGATGGACAGGGTCCTCATGACCCCCCACGCCGCCGCCGCCTCCGACGTCGCCGCCCTCTTCCGCCACGTCGCCCACCAGATCGGTCGGCTGGAAAGCGGCAAGCCGCTGGAGCACCTGGTGGACCGCGGCGCGGGGTATTGAGCCATGTCCAGGACCACCCGCGCCACCCAGGCCCTCGCTAGGGCGGGGGTTTCCTTCACCGTCCACACCTATGATTACGATCCGACCGCCGACCGCGTCGGCATCCAGGCGGCCGAGGCGCTTAGGGAGGATCCGGCGCGCGTCCTCAAGACGCTGATGGCGGAGGTGGACGGCAAGCCGGTCTGCGTCATCGTGCCTTCCGACCGCGAAGTCAGCATGAAGAAGCTGGCGAGCGCCTTCAAGGGCAAGTCGGCCAGCATGATGACGCCGGCCGATGCCGAGCGGCTGACCGGCTTCGTCGTCGGCGGCATCAGCCCCTTCGGCCAGAAGAAGCAGGTGCCGACCGCCATCGAGGCGGAAGCGCTGGCGCACGAGGCGGTCTACATGAACGGCGGCCAGCGCGGCCTCCAGGTGCGCCTTGACCCGCGCGATGTGGTGACGGCGCTGAAGGCGATCGTCGTGCCGGTTGTCGCCTGAAGCGCCTTCTCATCGGCCCATTGGCGCACTAAGTTTCCCTTATCCGCTTCGCAAACCAGACAGGCATGCCATGACCGTTCCAGCCAGTTCCGCCTCCCCCGTCGATCCGCAAAAGCTCGAGAAACTCGCCGAAGTCGCCGTGCGCGTCGGTCTCCAGCTCCGGAAGGGGCAGGACCTCGTGATGACCGCGCCGATCGCCGCGCTGCCGCTCGTCCGCCTCATCACCAAGCACGCTTATATTGCCGGCGCCGGCCTCGTCAGCACCTTCTATGCCGACGAGGAAGCGACGCTCGCCCGCTACCGCCACGCGCCGGACGAAAGCTTCGACCGCGCGACGGACTGGCTCTACGAGGGCATGGCCAAGGCCTATGCCAACGGCGCGGCGCGCCTTGCCATCGCGGGGGACAACCCGATGCTGCTCTCCGGCGAGGACCCTGCCAGGGTTGCCCGGGCCAACAAGGCCAATTCCACCGCCTACCGGCCGGCGCTGGAGAAGATCGCCAATTTCGACATCAACTGGAACATCGTCTCCTACCCGAACCCCTCCTGGGCGAAGCAGGTCTTCCCTGATGATCCGGAGAACGTGGCGGTCGAAAAGCTCGCCAACGCCATCTTCGCCGCCTCGCGCGTCGATGTCGCCGATCCGGTCGCCGCCTGGGCGGAGCACAATGCCAACCTCGCCCGCCGCTCGGCCTGGCTGAACGGCGAGCGTTTCTCCGCCCTGCACTTCAAGGGACCCGGCACGGACCTGACGATCGGCCTTGCCGATGGTCACGAATGGCATGGCGGCGCCTCCATGGCGAAGAACGGCATCACCTGCAACCCGAACATCCCGACCGAGGAGGTCTTCACCACGCCTCATGCGCTGCGCGTCGAGGGCCATGTCTCCTCCACCAAGCCGCTCTCCCACCAGGGCACGCTGATCGACGACATCCAGGTGCGTTTCGAGGGCGGCCGCATCGTCGAGGCGAAGGCCTCGAAGGGCGAGGCGGTGCTGAACAAGGTGCTGGACACGGACGAGGGCGCGCGCCGGCTCGGCGAAGTGGCGCTGGTGCCGCATTCCTCGCCGATCTCGGCGAGCGGCATCCTCTTCTACAACACGCTGTTCGACGAGAACGCCTCCTGCCACATCGCGCTCGGCCAGTGCTATTCCAAGTGCTTCCTCGACGGCGCGAGCCTTTCACCGGAGCAGATCCGCGCGCAGGGCGGCAATGAAAGCCTCATTCACATCGACTGGATGATCGGCTCGAACACGGTGGACATCGACGGCATCCGCGCCGATGGCAGCCGCGCCGCCGTCATGCGCGCCGGCGAGTGGGCGTGATCTTTCAGCCAGGGCGGCTGGAGAAACGCTGACAAGGCCGACCCCCTTCTCCTCGGCCGTCCGGCCTTGCGGCTCGGGGAGGGGCCGTCAGCGAGCGGCAGGCGACACCGCCTGCCCGCCGCCGGCAGGCCGCGCCGCTGCCGCCTGTGCCCGCTGGCCGAGCCAGACGCTGGCCAGCACCACCGCCATGCCGGTGATCTGCAGCAGGCCGAGGTCCTGCCGGAGCAGCGCCCAGCCCAGGACGACGGCGACGAGGGGGCTGAGGAAGCCGAGCGGCGAGACCGTCGCCGGATCGAGCCGCGCAAGGCCGCGGAACCAGACGATATAGGTGAGGGCTCCGCCGATCACGCCGAGATAGAGGAAGCCGACGAGGTTCTGCGTCGTCGGCACCGGCAGGGCCGGTTCGAGGAAGAGTGCGGCGGGCACCAGCAGCAGGCCGCCGGCCGTGAGCTGCCAGGCGGTGAAGGTCAGCGGCGGCACCGGCGGCTGCCAGTGGCGCGAGAGCACGGTGCCGAAGGCCATGGAGACGGCACCGGCAAGGCCCGCCGCGATGCCGATCGGGTCCAGCGCGGCGGCCGGCGTCAGCACCAGCAGCGCGACGCCGCCGATGCCGGCAAGGCCGGCGAGAACCTGGAGCGGCCGCACCGCCGTGCCCATGATGGCGCGCGACAGGCCGAGCACGATCAGCGGCTGGATGGCCCCGACCGTCGCGGCGACGCCGCCCGGCAGGCGGTAGGCCGAAACGAAAAGCATCGCCCAGAAGACGGAGAAGTTCAGCGCGCCGAGCAGGAAGCTGCGCGGCCACCAGACGCCCTCCGGCAGCCGGCGCACGAGCAGCAGCAGGAGAAGCCCGGCGGGAAGGGCGCGCAGCATGGCGACGGTCAGCGGATAGCCGGCGGGTAGCAGCTCGGTGGTGACGATATAGGTGCTGCCCCAGATGGCAGGGGCGACGGCGGTCAGGAGGATGTCGGAGGCGCGGGACACGAATTGTCTCCATCAAAAGAATCTTGAAATCAAGATATATCGTTTTATCTTGACGTCAAGATAATCTCTGCTTTAGTCGCACCATGGATCACGTCGACAGAATTCTCGAACAGTGGCGGCGCGAGCGGCCGGACCTCGATGTCGAGCCGATGGGCCTGCTCGGCCGGCTGGCGCGGCTGCGCACCCACCTTGCCCGCGAGGTCGAAAGAACGCTCGTGGCGCATGGGCTCAATTCGGCGAGCTTCGACGTCCTGGCGACGCTGCGCCGCGCCGGCCCGCCCTGCAAGCTTTCGCCCGGCGACCTCATCGCGACGACCATGGTCAGCTCCGGCACCATGACCAACCGGCTTGACCAGTTGGAGAAGGCGGGTCTGATCGAGCGCGCGCACAATCCGGACGACCGGCGCGGCGTCATCATCGCGTTGACGCCGAAGGGCTTTGCGCTGGTGGATGAGGCGGTGACCGCGCATGTCGCGAACCAGCACCGGCTGCTTGCGGGGTTGAGCCTGGAGGAGCGCGCGGCGCTGGATGGGTTGTTGCGGAAATTTCTGAAAGAGTTTGAGTAACACGCTGCTGGAGCGTCCCACCCTTGCCTGCCGGGCGTCTCCCTCCAACAAGTCGGGAGATTGGATGGGGTGCTGTTCTGCCCATCCTCGACGTCGCTGGTAGAGCAAGGCTCTCATCTTGCCGATCCCCCCTTGTGGGGGATATGCCGGGCAGGGCAGCGGTGCCTGACGCGTAAGTGTGCGTTTGAGCTCAGATCCGTCCAGCGAGCCTTTCGACCCTCAGGAGATGGGCTTTGCGCTTCCTGTCGCCGATGCGGTCCATGTCGTAGAGATTGACCAGCCTGAAATCGAGGCCCTTTGCACAGAAGGCGGCGATGCCGCGCTTGAGGAGGCGCCTTACGGGATTGCCCATGTAGAGATGCACCACCCACCAGGGCGAGCCCGTCGTGGTGAAGGCCCAGAAGAGGCGGATGTTGCCGAGCCGCGGCTGGATGCGCCCGCCGTCCGGATCGTTCTCGAAGGCGATGCCCGGCGCGAAGACCCGGTCGAAGAAGCCCTTCAGGATGGCCGGGAAATTGAACCACCACTGCGGAAAGACGAGCACCAGGCCGTCCGCCTGTTTCAGCCGGGAGACGAAGGGCTCTGCGTCCGAGGGATCGTAGGACGGCTCGAAATAGCGCGACCGTTCGGACGGGGTCAGCCGCGGATCGAAGCCCTCGCGGTAGAGGTCGAGCAGGTCGACCGCATGGCCGTTCGCGGCCAGCGTCCCGCGCACCGTCTCGGCGACGCTTGCGGCGAAGCTGTCCTCCAGCGGATGGGCGAGCACGACGAGAATGCGCATGGTGGCCTCAGAACAGCGAGCCCTGGCGGGGCGCCGGCTTTTCCTCTTCCGCCTTCGCAGGCTTCCTGCGCGGCGGGCCGCCGCCCGATCCGGTGACGGCATCCACCGTGCCGTCTGCGAATTCGATGGCGATGGACCGCCCGGGCCCGAGGCTGGCGGCACCCTTCACCGGCGCACCCTCCTCGTCGCGCACCAGCGCATAGCCGCGCTTCAGGACATTACGGTAGGAGAGCGATTGCAGCATGCGGTCCTGCGCCTGAAGCAGCGCGCGGCGGCGGGCGAGATCCCCGGCGAGCGCGCTTTCGGCGCGCAGCACAAGACCCCTGAGCCGGTCGGAGGAACGCTCCGTCCGCGCCTTGATGCGGGCGGGTGTCGCGCGCAGCGACACGTCGAAGGCGGAAAGGCGGGCGCGAAGCTGGTCGAGCCGGCGCTCGACGATGCGCTCGGCCCTCATGAGGCGGTCGGCGACGCACTGGCGGCGCTCGGCGATGCGGGTGAGGAGCATGTCGGGCCGAAGGTGGGCGGCGGTGCGCTCGAAGGCGCGGCGCTTGTTCACCGTGTTCATCTGGAGCCCCCGCCCGAGCCCGGCGGCGGCCTCGTCGAAGCGGCGGCGCGGCAGGGCGAGAAGCTGGTCGAGCGAGGGAAGCGCCCGGGCGAGTGCGCGAATCCCCTGCCGGCGGTTGTCCATCTGGCGGGCCGTCGCCCCGCGAAGGCGCGCGGCGAGCGAGGCGACTTCCGCATCGAGGTCGGCCTTGACCGGCACGGCCATTTCGGCCGCGCCCGTCGGCGTCGGGGCGCGGCGGTCGCTCGCATGGTCGATCAGCGTCCAGTCGGTCTCGTGGCCGACGGCGGAGATCAGAGGGATCTGCGAGGCGGCGGCGGCGCGCACGACGATCTCGTCGTTGAAGCTCCAGAGATCCTCGAGGCTGCCCCCGCCGCGCGCGACGATCAGCACGTCCGGCCGCCGGATCGGCCCGAACGGGTCCAGCGTGTTGAAGCCCTCGATGGCGGCCGCCACCTCCTGCCCCGAGCCTTCGCCCTGCACCTTCACCGGCCAGACGACGACATGGACCGGGAAGCGGTCGGCGATGCGGTGGAGGATGTCGCGGATGACCGCGCCGGTCGGCGAGGTCACGACGCCGATGACCCTCGGCAGGAAGGGCAGGGGCTTCTTGCGCTCCGCGTCGAACAGTCCTTCGGCGGCGAGCTTGCGGCGGCGCTCCTCCAGCAGCGCCATCAGCGCGCCGGCGCCGGCCGGCTCCAGCGTCTCGATGACGATCTGGTATTTCGAGGAGCCGGGGAAGGTGGTGATCTTGCCGGTGGCGATCACCTCCATGCCCTCTTCCGGCTTGAAGCGCAGGCGCGAGAAGCTGCCCTTCCAGATCACCGCGTCGATGCGCGCCCGGTCGTCCTTCAGCGAGAAATAGGCGTGCCCCGAGGAATGCGGGCCGCGGTAGCCGGAAATCTCGCCGCGCACCCGAACCTGGTCGAAGGCCTGCTCGACGGTGCGCTTGATGGAGCCGGAAAGCTCCGACACCGAATATTCGGCAAGGTTCGAGGGCGAATCAGTCTCGGAAAAGAAGCTCATGCTCGCAAGTGTAGTGCGTTTCGCCCCGGATGACAGCGCGCGGCGGGCTGCATCCCCAGCCGGCTCGCCCTATTCCGGCTTCACCCGGTAGAGCCGGAGGACGGCATCTTCCGTGCCGGCGATGGGTTCCAGATAGGCCGGCACCTTGCCCTTGAGGAGATCGGCATAGAGGCCGCCGGGCTCGGCCTTTGCGATGTCGCGGGTCTGTGCGTCGTCGTTGCAGAAGGCGAGCAGCGTGACATGGGCGCCGCGCAGGAAGGCTTCCGACTGCTGCGGACTGGAAAGGCCGATATGCAGCTCCGTCAGCATGCCGCCCTGGTTGCGGTGATAGGGCGCGGAAAGCACGCGGTGGCCGGTATGGCGCAGGATCGCCGCGCCGAGATTGGAGGCCCCGGCCACCACGCCGGCGGGCTCGGCGGCAAGCGGAGCGATCGACGCCGCGGCCGTGCAGGAGGGGCGTGCGACCTGCGGGGTGGAAAGCCCGGTGCGCAGCGTGTCCTGCGAACGCCCCGGCAGGAGCGCGCCGGCGAGCGCCCAGGTGGCGGGCACCGAGGCGAGCGTCACGCCGATGAAGGCAAGGCCCGCGCCGAGGTTCTTCGGGTCGGCATTGGCCTTGCGCCTGAGATCGGTGATGGCAAGGCCGAGCGGCAGGGCCGAGAGCATGTTGGCGAAGATCGCGCCGCGGATCTGGAAGAGCGAGACGGCAAAGGCGGTCGCCAGCAGGCCGAGGACGATGAGATGCCCCTCCGCCGCCTGCCCGCGGCGGATGCGCCAGAGGCAGGCGAGCATGGCGAGGAGGCTCGGCGCGTAGAAGCTGCCGACCGACCCCGGATCGAGCTTGAACTGCGCGACGGCCGATTGCGCCTCGATGACGCCGGCAAGCCAGAAGGCCTTCAGCAGCGGGTCGAGCGCATCGAGCGGATTGGCAAGGCAGCCGGGCGCAATGACGAGGACCGACGCGGCAATCGCCGCGCCCGCGCCGGCAAGGGCCAGGAGCCGGCCGCCGAAAGACCGGCCGCTCGCCAGCGAGGCGGTGAGGAACAGCGTGCCGCCGCCGAGCGTGGCGAGCGCATAGAAGCCGTAGGAGAGGCTGTCGCAGGTCACCTGCGTGTAGCGGGAGGGCGCGACGGTCGAAAAGAAGGCGAGCGTGATCGTCGATGCCAGCGCAAGGCCGAAGGCGGCCGCGGCCTCACGGAAGGCCCGTCCGTGCCATGCCCAGCGCAGCGCCACGATAAGGCAGACGGCGCCGATCAGCGGCGTGGTCTCCACCCCGATGGCGATGGCAAGGCCGGCGAGCATGCTGGCCACCGCATGGTCGCGCGCGCGCATCCGGGGATCGAGCAGCATGGCCGCGATGCAGGCGATGATGGCGAGCTGGACGTTATGGTGGTCGATGGAGCCCGGCTGGAAGCGGTTGAGCGCGACGACGAAGACGGTCGTCAGCACCAGCGTCGCATGCATGGCGGCCTTGCCGCCAAGCCGCCAGGCCGCAAGCCCCATGCCCGCCAGCACCGGCACGACCGTGAGGGCCGGCCAGACGGCAAGCGCGATCGCTTCGGCCTGCCGCTCTTGCGTGAACAGCGAGAAGAAGCTGATGAGGTTGGCGATCGGCAGGTCGATGAAGCGCGACCAGTGCATCAGCGTGCCGCCGTCGAGACCGAGACGGTACTGCGTCGTGTCGAACCAGCTCTGGCCGGCGAGCAGGTCGCGCACCACGACGAGCCGCATCGTGTCGTCGTTGTCGGACCCGACATAGTCGGTGGCGAAGGGCAGCGAGACGGCGAGCAGCAGCGCGATCGCGACGAGGCAATAAAGGGCAAGCACTCCGGGCGTCATGCCCTGACGGCGCGCCTGTTTCTCCGGTTGCGCGAGCGCCAGCGCCGCAGGCATGGATTTCGACACGGGAGGTCCTTTCCGCCGCCGTTGGAAGCCAGCCGAAACCTAGCCTTAACCTTCTCAAGAAATAGTAAAGCCGGCGGCCGCATGAGGCTGGTTCGCCCTGGAGACCGCGCTGCCATGACGCAAGCCTTGCTGGAAGACCTCGACATCGCCGTGCTGCTGCCCTGCTACAACGAGGCGCAGACGATCGGCGACGTCGTGACCGGGTTCCGCGCCGCCCTGCCGACCGCCCGCGTCTATGTCTACGACAACAACTCCACCGATTCGACCGCGCTACGCGCCGCGCTTGCCGGTGCGACCGTCGTGCGCGAGCGCCGCCAGGGCAAGGGCAATGTGGTGCGCCGCATGTTCTCCGACATTGAGGCGGACATCTACATCATGGCCGACGGCGACGGCACCTATGCCGCCTCCGATGCGCCGGAACTGATCCGCACCCTCATCACCGAGGGCGCCGACATGGTGGTAGGCACGCGTCGCGGCGTGCGCGCGGATGCCGGCCGGCAGGGCCACGCCTTCGGCAACCGCATCTTCAACACGCTGTTCCGCTCGCTCTTCGGCAACGATTTCTCCGATATCTTCTCCGGCTACCGCGCCTTCTCGCGCCGCTTCGCCAAGAGTTTCCCGGCCGTTTCCGGCGGCTTCGAGATCGAGACGGAGATGTCGGTGCACGCCTCGCGGCTGCGCCTGCCGGTCGCCGAACTGGAGCTCGACTACGGCCGCCGCCCGGAAGGCTCGCATTCCAAGCTCTCGACCTTCCGCGACGGCGCAAGGATCCTCTGGATGTTCGCCATGCTGATGAAGGAGACGCGTCCGTTCACCTTCTTCGGCGCGATCAGCGGCGGCTTCATGGCCCTCAGCCTCACCTTCATGGCGCCGGTGCTGGGGGAATATTTCCGCACCGGCCTCGTCGACCGCATGCCGACCTGGGTCTTCTCGCTCGTGCTGATGATGATCTCGTTCCTCGTCTTCTCGGCCGGCCTCATCCTCGATTCGCTCGCCCGCGCCAGGGCCGAGCAGTTGCGCATCCACTACATGAACCTGCCCGCCGGCCGGCACGTCAGGTCTGCCCGCAAGGCCGCGGACAAGGCCGCACGCCACCTCGCTGCCTGAGCCCAATCGTTGAGAACAGCCAAATGAACCGGGAAACCACCAACCGCATCCGCTTCGTGATCGAGGACGTGCTGCCGCCGATCCTGCGCGATTCCGCGCTGTTCAGGCAGGCCGCCAGCCTCGTCTGGGGCAAGCACATCACCAAGCTGGCAAGGTTCCGCGAGCGCGCGCCGTTCCTCACCGCCGGGGAATACGAGGACCTTTACCGCGAGCATCCGCGCGTCCACGCCGGCACGGACAATTCCCAGGCCTGCATCGACCGGATCGTCGCCTCCATCGCCGGCGAGAGCGTATGCGACGTCGGCTGCGGCACCGGCGCGCTGCTGAGCCACGTCAAGGCGGGCAATCCCGGCCTGAAGCGGCTGACGGGCGTCGATTTCGTCGTGGAGGATGCGGCCGGCATCGACGGCGTCGAATATGTCGCCGCGATGATCGAATCCCTGCCCTTCTCGGACGGCGAGTTCGACACGGTCGTCTGCACCCATGTCATCGAGCATGTGCTGGAATACCGCCAGGCGATCGCCGAGCTGCGCCGCATCGCGCGCCGCCGGCTGATCATCGTCGTGCCGCGCGAGCGGGAGTACCGCTACAGCTTCAACCCGCACTTCAATTTCTTCCCCTATACGCATTCCTTCCTGCGGGCCGCGCATCCGGTGCCGGCGCACCATCTGTGCGTCGATATCGGCCGCGACATCTTCTACATGGAAGACCGTTCGGAGCCGGACGCGTGACCACGGGCGGCTACAGCCCCGCCATCTGGGCCGGTCTCCTCGGCACGCCGCTCATGATCGCGGCGGGGCAGGTGCTCTTCAAGCTGACGAGCGGCACGACGGGCGAGTTCGGCGTCAAGGGCCTGGCCGCCCTGATGCTCAACCCGCTGCTGCTGGCGGCGCTCGCCATCTACGGCGCGGGCACGATCATCTGGATCTTCGTGCTGAAAGCGGTGCCGCTGACGATCGGCTACTCCTTCATGGCGCTGACCTTCTGCTTCGTGCCGGTCCTGGCCAGCGTCTTCCTCGGCGAGGCGCTGACGCTGCGCTACGTCCTCGGCGCCGCCCTCATCATCGGCGGCATGTTCGTCATCAACGGCTGACCGCGCCCTCGAAATGCGCCCGCGTTTCGGCGTCGGCCGGAAAGAAGCTCTCGATCAGCACGCCCTGCACCAGCGCATCCTGCGCCGAGCCGAAGGAGGTGAGCGTGGTGATCCAGTTGAAGCACCTGGTGCCGATCTTCATCTCGATGGGCAGGACGGGAAGCCGGTCGGTTTCCGGGAAGGCCGCGAGTGCGGCCCTCATGTCCGCCTCCGCGGCCAGCCGCTCGATGCGCCTGAGGAGCGGGCTGCGCGGCCCCTGCAGCCAGGCCTCGGCGCGGATGCGGTGCACGAGGTCCGCGGCCGACTGCGCCCAGTTGACGACAATGGAGCGCAGCGGCGTCTGGCCGAGAAAGGCATCGAGGAAATTGTCGCCCGGCGAAACCGCGATGCCGGCCATGCCGGCAAGGCCGAGAAAAGCCTGGTTCGCCGTCAGGACGTTGTATTCGTGATCGAAGACGACGCCGGGATAGGGATCGTGACGGGCAAGGATGAGACCGATCGCCTCCGCCACCGCAGGCGGAAAGGCGCAAAGGCCCGCGGCCGGCGATGTCGCGAAGCGCGGCCGGAAGCCGGCGGCGGAAAAGAGCGCGCCCTGGTCGCGCGCCGGAATGTCCAGCACGGCTGACAGCCGGAGGATCATGCCTTCCGAAGGACGCGAGCGGCCGGTCTCCAGAAAGGAGAGGTGGCGGGCGGAAATGCCGGCCTCGCTCGCCAGTTCCAGCTGGCTGAGACGCCTGTGGCTGCGCCACTCCCGGAGGTGTTCGCCGAATTCCATGTCGTTCTCCGTTGTTCTCCGGCGCACTAAACAGGAGCGGCGGCATGATTTCCATTACCTCCAAGGTAATTGGTTTGCCGCTCCCGTCGCGGCAGGGTCGGCCCGTCGACAACGAAAGGAGCCCATCATGTTCGCAGCCCTCAACCGCAACCTCCTGAAATCCGTCATGCTCGCCGACGGCGCCTTCTGCCTCGCCGCAGGCCTCGTCCTCCTCGCCTTCTCCGGTCCGGTCGGCAGCCTTGTCGGGCCGCTCGCGACGCCGGCCCTCGTCACCGGCTTTGCCGCCTTCTTCCTCCTGTGGGGTGTCTTCCACCTTGCCGTCGGCCGCCAGCAGCGGCCGTCGCCTGCCGCCGTGCGCCTTGCGGCCGCCGGCGACGCGCTCTGGGTCCTCGGCAGCATTGCCGTCCTCCTGCTTGCCCGCGGCGGGCTGACGCCGGCCGGCATCGGCATCGTTGCGATTGCCGCGGTTGCGGTGGCCGACATCCTGCTTCTCAAGCAGATCGGCCTCGGCCGCCAGCAGCGCGCCATGGTCGCTTGAGCCCCGGCCGTGCCATGGCCCTTCGCCTCGGTGCGAAAGCGGCAGGCGAAGGCTGTTTCTACCCCGCGGGAGAGATTCCCCTTGTTGAAAAAATGCACTACCGTCGCGCCGGATGAAAACGGGGAGCCCTTCATGCGCGTCATCTTTTCCGAGGACCACAAGCTCAGGAACGCTCGCAGCGAGCTTTACGGCGGGGAACTGGTGCCGCCCTTCGAGGCGCCGTTCCGGGCGGAATGGATCCTCGCGGCGGTCAAGGACGCCGGCTTCACCGATGTTTCCGCGCCGGCCCACCACGGGCTCGAAACCGCGCTGAAAGTACACGATGCCGGCTATCTCTCGTTCCTGGAGACCGCCTGGGAGCAGTGGAAGGCCGCCGGCTACAAGGGCGAGGCGATCGCCACCTCCTTTCCCGTGCGCCGCACCTCGCCGCGCATCCCGACCCAGATCGACGGCCTGCTCGGCTATTATTGCAACGCCTCCGAGACGGCGATCTCACCCGGCACCTGGGAGGCGGCGCTCTCCTCGATGCAGACGGCGCTGACGGCGGCCGATATCGTCGCCGGCGGGGCGAAGGCCGCCTTCGCGCTCTGCCGCCCGCCGGGCCATCACGCCGGCATCGACAGCTTCGGCGGTTATTGCTTCATCAACAACGCCGCCGTCGCCGCCCAGCATTTCCTCGACAGGGGGGCGAGGAAGGTCGCCATCCTCGACGTCGACTTCCACCATGGCAACGGCACGCAGGATATCTTCTACGAACGCGGCGACGTCTATTTCGCCTCGCTGCATGGCGATCCGGCCGAAGCCTTCCCGCATTTCCTCGGCTATGCCGAGGAGACAGGCAAGGGCGCGGGCGAAGGCGCCACCCAGAACTATCCGATGCCGCCCGGCACGCCCTGGTCCGTCTGGGAGGCGGCGCTCGTCGATTCGCTGAAGCGCATCTCCGCCTTCGGTGCGGAGGTGATCGTGCTGTCGCTCGGCGTCGACACCTTCGAGAAGGACCCGATCTCCTTCTTCAAGCTGACCTCGCCCGATTACGTGACGATGGGACGGGCGGTCGCGGCGAGCGGCGTGCCTGTGCTCGTCGTCATGGAGGGCGGCTACGGCGTGCCGGAAATCGGCCTCAACGTCGCCAACACGCTGCGCGGCATCGCCGGCTGAAGGGCAGCATCAGTTTTACTGAAGCAAGGTATCACGAATATCCGTTTGCGGGACGCCCGGCCCTCCTCTAGACCGGTCGCGGCGTCCGGTCGGCCTTGCACACAGGTCCGGGCGCCGGGTCTGGGGAGGGTCTTTCATGGCAGATGGGCAATTAGCGGGGCGCACCGGCAATGCGGGGCTCCCTTTGGGCGTGTTGCTGTGCCTCGCCTCCATGTCGAGCATCCAGTTCGGCTCGGCCTTTTCCGCGACGGCGATCTCCGCCTACGGGCCGTCCACGACCACCTTCTTCCGCCTTCTCATGGCGGCGGCGGCGCTGGCGGTCATCGTGCGCCCGCCGGTGCGTTCCTACAGCCGCGCGCAGTGGAAGAGCGCGCTGGCGCTCGGCGCCACCATGGCGGCGATGACGCTGTGCTTCTTCGCGGCCATCGACCGCATCCCCTCGGGCTTGCCGTGGCGATCGAGTTCCTCGGCCCGCTCGCCGTCGCCACCTGGTCGCTCGGCGGCGGCTGGCGGCTGGTCTGGCCGCTTGCCGCCTTCGTCGGCGTCGTGCTCCTGTCCCATGACGGCGAAGGGTGGATCGGCGATCCCGCCGGCGTGCTCTTTGCCTGCGGCGCGGGTATCGGCTGGGGCACCTACATCGTCCTCATGAAGAAGACCGGCGCGATGTTCCGGGGGCTGGAGGGCCTCTCCATGTCGCTGCTCGTGGCGGCCGCCGTTGCCGCCCCGTTCGGCCTGCCGCGGGCGCAGGAGGCGCTGAACCCGGAGGGCCTCGGCATGATGCTCGGCCTTGCCGTGCTCGTGCCGCTCCTTCCCTATGCGCTGGAAATGATCGCGCTGCGCCGCATGCCCATGTCCGCCTTCGGCATCCTGATGAGCCTCGAGCCGGCGCTCGGTGCGCTTGCGGGCTTCCTGGTGCTCGGCCAGCCGATGACGCCGTTCCAGATTCTCGGCACCGGGCTGGTGGTTGCCGCGAGCGCGGGCGTCACCTCGAGTGCAAACGGGCCGGCGTGAGCGAAAGAGGGGCCTCTTTCATGTTCCTGCCGCAATCGCTAGGTTGAAGCAGAATCATCGAAACCTCCGGGGACCCACATGTACAAGAAATGCGTGATCGTCGCGGTTGCCGCGGCCTTTCTTTCCGCCTGCACGACGACCGATCCCTACACGGGCGAGCAGAAGGTCTCCAACACCGCCGGCGGCGCGGCCATCGGCGCGGGCATGGGCGCCGTCGCCGGCCTCCTCATCGGCAACAATCCCGTCCAGCGCCGCAACGCGGCCCTGATCGGCGCCGGCGTCGGCGCGCTCGCGGGCGGTGCCATCGGCAACTACATGGACAACCAGGAAGCCGAACTGCGCGCGCAGCTCCAGGGCACCGGCGTCTCCGTCACGCGCAACGGCGACCGCATCATCCTCAACATGCCCTCGAACATCACCTTTGCGACCGACCAGGACCGGGTGATCCCGCCGTTCTACCCGACGCTCGATTCCGTCGCCATCGTGCTGCGCAAGTTCGACAAGACGCTGATCGACGTCGACGGCCACACCGATTCGGTCGGCAATGCCGGCTACAACCAGGACCTTTCCGAGCGCCGCGCCAATTCGGTCGCCAACTACCTTGCCTCGCGCGGCATCGACCCGCGGCGCATGTCGGCGATGGGCTACGGCCTGGAGCGCCCGATCGCCTCCAATGCCTCGGAAGCCGGCCGCGCGCAGAACCGCCGCGTCGAGATCTCCATCTCGCCGCTGCGCCAGGGTTAAGCCCCGGCCTTATCGCTGCAAATCTCCGAAGGGCCGTCCCGCGGCCCTTCGGACGACGGGCAAAGTCCCGAAGACCTCTCCTTCGTCATGCTCGGGCGTGCCCCGGGCCTCCCCAGGCCATTGAGGAAAATGCATCCACTCCTCAAGTCCGAGCATGACGGCAGCGGGTGAGGCGAAATTGCCTTCAGCCTGCAGGCCGTCCTACGGCCCTTCCCGGTCCGGCGCCCATTCCAGCCGCTTGTAGTCGAAGCCGTATTTGAGCGTCGGCTTGACGATCTCGAAATAGGGCGAGAGGTCGAAGTCGCGCGGCGTGTAGAGCGAATGGTGGCGGATGTGCAGGATCTCCTGCCGCGAATAGGTCGAGGTCGCCGCCGCGTGGCCGGGCGCGCGCGTCACCTCCGGCAGGATCGGGTAGCGGATCGCCTCGAAGGCTTCCGCGATCAGCGTCGAGCAGATCGCCCGCGTCGGATCGCCCGAGCCGAAGGCGATCATCCGGCGGCGCCAGCGCACCGGCACGGGCGGCGTCGGCAGGAAATAGCGCAGCATGTCCGTGATGTTCTTCATGTCGTATTTCAGGCCGAGCCGCGAGACCATGAAGACGACGAGCGCGTCCCGGTCCTCCGGCGTCAGGCCGACGGGGCGGCAGATGCGCGTGTTGTAGGTGCGGTACTTGGTGAGCGGCACCGCGACGCAGCCTTCCCCCAGATTGACCTCGATGAGCTGCGGCCGCTCCGTGGCGGGCAGCGCCGCCTGGTCCAGCGTCACCGGCACCTCGTCGCCGACGAAGAGGGCCGCATGCGACCAGGTCGACTGCGTCAGGTACTTGATCGCCGCCGAGACCTTCTGGTTGCCCTCGACGAGCAGCACGTCGCCCGGGCGCAACGTGCGCGCCAGCGTTTCGGGATCGGACGGCGTGTAGGGCTCGTAGCCGGAGGTCTGGCTTTGCAGCCGGTCGGCGAGGCGGCGGCCGAGGCGGTCGAACAGCGTGTCGCGGCTTGCGGAAAGCGGCTTCAGTCCGGCGGTCACGTCATGTCCTTCGCAGTCTCGTGTCGCGCCACTCTAGCCTCACGCCGCGCGTCCTGTCGAGCTTGACCGAGACGCGGCGCATCCTATATTTAGAATAATTCTAAACTGGATCGCCACCGATGTTCTCCCGCCTCATCCGCCCCGGCAAACGCAGCCTCGAATCGCTCGGCGAGCAGGAAATCCTCGCCCTCGCCATCTCCTCCGAGGAGGACGACGGCCGTATCTATCTCGCCTATGCCGATGCATTGCGCGATGCCTATCCCCACTCCGCCCGCATCTTCGAGGACATGGCGGCGGAAGAGAGCCATCACCGCCAGATGCTGATCGACCGGCACATCGAGCGTTTCGGCGACCGCATTCCGCTGGTGCGGCGCGAACATGTGCGCGACTTCCCGGAGCGCAAGCCCGACTGGCTGATCCAGAACATGACGCTCGACGCGATCCGCGAGCAGGCCGAGGCCATGGAGGGGGCGGCGCACCGCTTCTACCTGACGGCCGCCGCGCGCACGCAGGACGCCCAGACGCGCAAGCTGCTGGGCGATCTTGCGTTGGCGGAGAAGTCGCACGAATCGCTCGCCCACCGGCTCGGCGAGGAGCACACGCCGCAGGACGTGCGCGCGGAGGAGGACCAGACGGCGCGGCGGCAATTCGTGCTGACCTATGTGCAGCCCGGCCTTGCCGGCCTGATGGACGGCTCGGTCTCGACGCTCGCGCCGATCTTCGCCGCCGCCTTCGCCACGCAGGATACCTGGCAGACCTTCCTCGTCGGCCTGTCGGCTTCCGTGGGCGCGGGCATCTCGATGGGCTTCACCGAAGCCGCCCATGACGACGGCAAGCTCTCCGGCCGCGGCTCGCCGGTGAAACGCGGCCTCGCCTCGGGCATCATGACGGCACTCGGCGGCCTCGGCCACGCGCTGCCCTATCTCATTCCGAATTTCATGCTGGCGACGACCATCGCCGTCGTCGTCGTCTTCATCGAGCTCTGGGCCATCGCCTTCATCCAGAACCGCTACATGGAAACGCCGTTCTTCCGCGCCGTGATGCAGGTCGTCCTCGGCGGCAGCCTCGTGCTGGCGGCGGGGGTGCTGATCGGCAACGCGTGAGGGATGGGTGTTCTAGCGCCGCGTCGGGCGATTCATGTCCCGCACCACCCAGCGGAAGAAGACATAGACGCCGACCCCTATGAAGGCGACCGGCAGGAGATTGGCAGCAGCCTCCATTTCGACCTCGATATCCTCCCAAGGAGGGAATGAAGGTCGCATTAACCAATCTGCTATGCGGGAAACGGTGGCAAATCGTTCACAAAACGGGGAGAGTGGTACCCGCGCCGGCATAGGCACGACCTCACTCCACCCATGACGGAGGAGAGGTCGTGGTTTGATAGCAGTAAGGCGGGGCGTCACCGCCCCGGTCTCGTTTTCATCACGCCCGCAGCGTGCCGCCGGTGGTCTTCACCACATTGCCGACGATCTTGGCCGTCAGGGCCTCGAAGTCCTCGTCGGTCAGCGTCTTGTCGGTCGGCTGGAAGACGACCTCGATGGCGATGGACTTCCTGCCCTCGCCGACCGATGCGCCCTCGAACACGTCGAAGACGTTGACGGCCGCAATCAGCTTGCGGTCGGCGCCGCTCGCCGCGCGCACGATGGCGCCGGCTTCCACCGTCCTGTCGACCACGAAGGCGAAGTCGCGCTTCACCGCCTGGAAGGGCGAGAGGTCGAGCGCCGGCTTGGTGCGGGTCGCCTTCTTCTTCGGCTCCGGCATGGCGTCGACGAAGATCTCGAAGCCGCAAAGCGCGCCGGACACGTCGAGCGCGCCGAGCGCCTTCGGATGGAACTCGCCGAACGTGCCGAGAACGATCTTCGGACCCATCTTGATCGTGCCGGAGCGGCCCGGATGGTACCAGCCGGGTGCGCCCGGCTCGATCTGCACATTGCCCATCGGCAGGCCGCAGGCCTCAATCACGGCGAGCGCATCGGCCTTGGCGTCATAGACGTCGACCGGCTTGCCGCCGCCCTTGGCCGCGTTCGACCAGAGACGGCCGGCGCCCGAAAGCGAGGCCGTGCCGCGGCGAACGCCCCCGGCAACGCGGCGCTGGCCTTCCGGCCGGTCGTTCTCGTAGGTGCCGGAGACTTCGAAGAGCGCGACGTCGCCATAGCCCTTGTCGGCATTGCGCTGGGCCGCCGCCAGAAGGCCCGGCAGCAGCGAGGGGCGCATGTCGGACATGTCGGCCGCGATCGGGTTCGACAGCGCCAGCGCGGCCGCGCCGCCGCCGAAGAGCTCGGCATGCGCCTTGGGGATGAAGGACCAGGTGACGGCTTCCATCATGCCGCGCGCGGCGAGCGCGCGCTTGGCAAGGCGCGTGCGGATCTGCAGCGTGGTGAGGATGCGGCCGTTGACGGTGCCGTGGCTTTCCAGCGGCGAGGGCTTGATGTTGTCGACGCCGTGGATGCGCATGATCTCCTCGACGAGATCCGCCTTGCCGTCCACGTCCGGCCGCCAGGAGGGAATCGCGACGGAGACGCGCTCGCCCGAGCCCGTGACCGTGAAGCCGAGGCGGGTCAGGATATTGGCGCTTTCGGCTTCCGAGACATCGAGGCCCGTCAGGCGCTTGACCTCCGAGAACGGGAAATCGACCACCTTGGCGGAAAAACCCTTGTAGCCGACGACGTCGGTCTTCGCCGGCACGCCGCCGCAGAGCTCCAGCACCAGTTCCGTCGCGCGCTCGAGGCCCGGCACCATGTATTCCGGGTCCACGCCGCGCTCGAAGCGGTAGCGTGCATCGGTGATGATGCCATGCGAGCGGCCGGTCTTGGCGATGTTCATCGGATCCCACAGCGCCGATTCGATCAGCACGTCGACGGTATTCTCGTCGCAGCCCGAATGCTCGCCGCCCATGATGCCGCCGATGGATTCGACGCCGTTGTCGTCGGAAATCACGACGTTGGACGGGTTCAGCGTATATTCCCGCGTATCGAGCGCCAGCACCGTCTCGCCCTCGGCGGCGCGGCGCACGACGAGGTCGCCCTTCACCTTCGCCGCGTCGAAGACGTGCAGCGGGCGGCCCTGGTCGAAGGTCATGTAGTTGGTGATATCGACGAGCGCGTTGATCGGGCGAAGGCCGATGGCCAGAAGCCGCTGCTGCATCCAGCGCGGGCTCGGGCCGTTCTTGACGCCGCGCACGAGCCGGAGCGCGAAACCGGGGCAGAGATGATCGTCGCCGCCGAGCTCCAGCTTTACTTTGACCGGCGTCTCGCCCTCGACCTTGAACGACGGCGCCTTCGGGGTCTTCAGCGTGCCGAGGCCGGAGGCGGCGAGATCGCGGGCGATGCCGAAGATGCTCGTGCAGTCCGGACGGTTCGGCGTCAGGTTGATCTCGATGACCGGATCGTCGAGGCCGGCATAGGCGGCATAGCTCGTACCCACGGGCGCATCGGCCGGCAGATCGATGATGCCGTCGTGGTTGTCGGAGATTTCCAGTTCCTTCTCCGAGCACATCATGCCGCGGCTCTCGACGCCGCGGATGGTGCCGACGGCGAGCGTCACGTCGATGCCGGGCACATAGGTGCCGGGTGCGGCGAAGGCGCCGACGAGGCCGGCGCGCGCATTCGGCGCGCCGCAGACGACCTGGATCGGCTCGCCCTTGCCGGTATCGACCATCAGCACGCGCAGCTTGTCGGCGTTCGGATGCTGCTCGGCCGAGACGACCTTGGCGATGACGAAAGGCCTGAAGGCCGCCTTGTCGTCGACGTCTTCCACTTCGAGGCCGATCGCCGTCAGCTTCGCGCAGATTTCCTCCAGCGAGGCGTCGGTGTCGAGATGATCCTTCAGCCAGGAGAGCGTGAATTTCATGACAAATTTCTCCTTGGATGCCGGTTACGCGCTGAGGCCGCCGAACAGGGTCGGCATGTCGAGCGGGCGGAAGCCGTAGTGGCTGAGCCAGCGGACGTCGGCGTTGAAGAAGTCGCGCAGGTCGGGCATGCCGTATTTCAGCATGGCGATGCGGTCGAGGCCCATGCCCCAGGCAAAGCCCTGGTATTCTTCCGGGTCGAGACCGCCGGCGCGCAGCACGTTCGGATGGACCATGCCGCAGCCGAGGATTTCCATCCAGTCCGTGCCCTCGCCGAACTTGACGATCGGGCCCGACGAGCGGTCGCACTGGATGTCGACCTCGAAGGACGGCTCGGTGAAGGGGAAGAAGGACGGGCGGAAGCGCATGGTGACGCTGTCCACCTCGAAGAAGGCCTTGCAGAATTCTTCCAGCACCCAGCGCATGTTGGCGACATTGGCCTTCCTGTCGACCACGAGGCCCTCGACCTGATGGAACATCGGCGAGTGCGTCGCGTCCGAGTCCTGTCGGTAGGTCTTGCCGGGAATGATGATGCGGATCGGTGGCTTCTGCGCCTCCATGGTGCGCACCTGCACGGGCGAGGTGTGCGTGCGCAGCACCTTGCGCGCACCGTTCTCGTCGGCGGGGAAGAAGAATGTGTCGTGCATCTCGCGGGCCGGGTGGCCCTCGGGGAAGTTCAGCGCCGTGAAGTTGTAGTAGTCCGTCTCGACGTCGGGGCCTTCGGCAATCGAGAAGCCCATGTCGCCGAAGATCGCGGTGATCTCGTCGACGATCTGGCTGATCGGGTGGATGCGGCCGCGCTCGGCGGGCGAGGAGCGCACCGGCAGGCTGACATCCACCGTCTCGGCGGCAAGGCGGGCCTCGATGGCGGCGTCGCGCAGCGCGCTCTTGCGCTCGGTGATGGCGTCGGTGACGCGCGTCTTCAGCGCGTTGATCGCCGCGCCGCGCGTCTGGCGCTCTTCCGGCGACATGGTGCCGAGCGTCTTCAAAAGTTCCGAGACGGAGCCCTTCTTGCCGAGCGCGCCGACGCGCACGGCTTCGATCGCCGCCTCGTCGGAGGCCGCCGCAACGTCGGAAAGGAGCTGCTGTTCCAAAGTATCGAGTTCAGTCATCTTTACCTGCTTTGCTTGCGTCGGCCGGGCGGGGAGGCAGAAGAGCCCCGGAGAGATAGCGGGTTGCGGCGAGGAAGCGTCGCAGATCACTACTCATGTGCACGCGCCCGATCAATCGGGTGAGCCACAAAAACTTGCCGAGGAACCGGAGCATCGCCTTCAGCTCCGTCTCGGCGGCGGCGGGTGCGGCGGCGCGCCAGGCCGCATAGGCCCTCCCGGCGGTTTCCTCGCCGAAGGCGGCGCGGTCGACGAGCTGGAGGAAGAGGAGCAGCACGTCGCGCGCCTGCGCGGTGGGAAGCGGCATGGCGGCCTCCGGCTCCTCCTCGAAATCCATGAAGCCGATGCGGTTCCCGGAAAGGAAGAAATCCCGCGGATGCGGCCGTCCGTGGCAGAGGCCCTTCGCGTGGAGGGCGCCGAGATCGGCAGCGCAGGTGACAAGCAGCGCATCGTGCGCGGCCGGGTCGTCGTTCCGGAGCCGTGCAAGCCGTCCGTTCACGGTCTCGCCGGCATCAGAAAGCACCACGGCACCCTGCGACTGGTAGAGGACGCGCGGCACCGGGACGCCGTGTTCGCGGAAAACCGCGATGCGCCGCACCTCCCGCTCGATCATCGCCTCGCGGCCGAGCCGGGGCGAGGCGCGCAGGAAAGGCTGGCCGAGCAGGCGGGCGAAGACGTTCTGCGCCCGGGTCCAGACGATCGGCGGCTCCGTGCCGTAGCGCTTGATCCAGACGGCGCCGAAGGACATCTCCACGCGCTCGACGCGGTGCGCGCCGCGGGCGAGGACAACGAGAAGCGTCTCGATATCCTTGGCGGTCGCATCCGGGATGGTGTCGATCTGGGTCGGCCTGCCGTCCATGGGTCCTGGTTCCGAAATCAAACAAAAACCCGCACCGGTTCCCCGGCGCGGGTTTCACAACGAAGCGAAGATTTGTTGTGGGCGCCGGTTAGTTGACGGCGGTCTCAAACTCGTTCTTCGTGCCGGCGTCCTTGAGGTATTCCAGAGCCTTCTTGGCGGCTGCGACGAGCGCGCCGAAAGCTGCGGTCTCATGGATCGCCATGTCCGAAAGCACCTTGCGGTCGACTTCGATGCCGGCCTTGTTGAGGCCGTCGATGAAACGGCCATAGGTCAGGCCGTGCTCGCGGACGGCAGCGTTGATGCGCTGAATCCAGAGAGCGCGGAAGTTGCGCTTGTTGACCTTGCGGTCGCGGTAGGCGAACTGCTTGGAACGATCAACCGCTGCCTTGGCGGCGCGGATGGTGTTCTTGCGGCGGCCGTAGAAGCCCTTGGCTGCCTTCAGCGTCTTCTTGTGCTTGGCGTGGGAAGTAACGCCGCGTTTTACACGTGCCATGTCATGATCTCCTTAAACGTATCAATTGCGCGAGAAGTCTCAGAGACCGTTCGGCAGGTAGTTCTTGATGACCTTCTTGCCATCGGGCTCGGCCAGCACCATGGTGCCGCGGGCGTCGCGAATGAACTTGTTGGTACGCTTGATCATGCCGTGGCGCTTGCCGGCAGCGGCAGCGACGACCTTGCCGGTCGCGGTGATCTTGAACCGCTTCTTGGCAGACGACTTCGTCTTCATCTTGGGCATTTTGCTACTCCATTCTTGTTGAATTCGAGACGGCTGACGAGGCGCGTCTCCAGCGTAAAGAACGGCCACGGCATGCCCTGCCGGACCGTTCGGACGGCGGCTTGTAACCGAAGTCCTCGAAAAGCGCAACCGGATTCCGCCAAACGCATGCATTCCGGCCGAAAATGGAAAAGCCGCCCCGGAAGGCGGCTTTATCCGTTTGGCGCAGGATCGCCAGGCACGGCGCTCACCGCGGGGCGAGCACCATCATCATCTGGCGGCCTTCGAGCTTCGGCTCGGCCTCGACCTTGGCGATGGCCACGGTGTCTTCCTTGACCTGCTGGAGCAGCTTCATGCCGAGTTCCTGGTGGGCCATCTCGCGGCCGCGGAACTTCAGGGTCACCTTGACCTTGTCGCCCTCGTCGAAGAACCGGTTCATCGCCTTCATCTTCACCTCATAGTCATGGGTGTCGATGTTCGGACGCATCTTGATTTCCTTGATCTCGACGATCTTCTGCTTCTTGCGCGCCTCGGCCGCCTTCTTCTGGTTGGCGTATTTCAGCTTGCCGAGGTCAAGAATCTTGCAGACGGGCGGTTCGGAGTTCGGTGAAATCTCCACGAGATCGAGGCCGGCTTCTTCAGCCATGCGGAGCGCCTGATCGGTGGGAACGATGCCGTGGTTGGTGCCTTCGGCGTCGATGAGCTGGATGCGGGGGATCCGGATTTCCTTGTTGGAACGCGGGCCGTCTTTGACGGGGGCTTCCGCTTTGAAGGGTCTGCGAATGGTCGTGTTCTCCTCGAACTGTTTCGACTGGTCTGAATCTGCGCGACGATCGGGCCGTTTTGCCGGAAATGCGGCATTTGTCGGCAATGTGTTGATCACGCTTGCGAAGTCAATAGCATGTCGCGTGGAAAAAATCACCACCTGTCCTTGCGCGCGCGAATCTGGTCTAGCTCACGGCAAGGACGGGCGGCAGGCGGGTTTCGTGCCCGGGCGCTACGCGGGAGATAGGTATGGCGACCACGGACGGCAACGGCACGGCGGCGGATTTCATCGAGGTGGGCGAGGGTGGCGACGCGCGGCGGATCGCGCTGGCGCTCCAGCCGCCGGCACCCGGCAATGCGCTCGCCCACTTCGTCTGGCTCGGCGGCTACCGCTCCGACATGTCGGGCACCAAGGCGGTGGAGCTCGCCGGCCTCGCCGCCCGCCTCGGCACGGCCTGCGTGCGTTTCGACTATTCCGGCCACGGCGCCTCGGGCGGCGCCTTCACCGACGGCACGATCTCGCGCTGGCTGGAGGAGGCGCTCGCCGTCATCGACCATGCGGTAAAGACGCTCGGCTCGCGCCGCCTCGTGCTCGTCGGTTCCTCCATGGGTGGCTGGATCGCGCTGCGCGCCGTCGCCGCGCTTGCCGCGCGCAGGGACATCGAGGTCGCCGGCCTCGTCCTCATCGCCCCCGCGCCGGACTTCACCTCGGAGCTGATCGAGCCGAACCTGACGGAGGCCGAACGCACGGCCCTTGCCGAGCGCGGCCGGTTCGAGGAGCCGACGCCCTATGGCCCCGAACCGAACATCTATACGCTGAAGCTCATCGAGGACGGACGGCAGAACCGCGTGCTCGACGGCGTCATCGAGACCGGCTGCCCGGTGCATATCCTGCAGGGCATGGCCGACCCGGACGTGCCCTATGCCCACGCCGTGCGCCTGATGGAGCATCTTTCCGGCGACGACGTGGTGCTGACGATGATCCGCGACGGCGATCACCGGCTCTCGCGGCCGCAGGACATCGCCAAGATCCTCGAGGCGGCGGAGGCCTTCGCCCGCGGGCAATGAGGCCGGCGTGGCCGCCGGAGCACATCTTAACCATAATGCAGCATCGCCAATTCTGATGATTGACGAGACGGCCCTCTCACCGTTAACTCTTTGTTAACGATTAGGGGACGTTTCATGGCACGAATGATTGGTGCGAAGGCTGGGGTTGCGGCGGTTCTCGCGCTCCTCGTTTCTTCTTCCTCGGCTTTCACGGCACCGGCATCGGCGCTCTCCATGAAGACGGGCGGCGTGACCTCGCAGCCGATCGGCCACTACGAGTTCTGTCAGACCCACAAGTCCGAATGCCGCCCCGGCGCGCGCACCGCGCCCGCAAGGGTAACGGCGTTCGGCTGGTCGGTGGTGCGCCAGGTCAACGCGCGCATCAACCACGACGTCACGCCGATGACCGACATGGAAATCTACGGCAAGGACGAGGTCTGGGCCTATCCGGACGGCGCGGGCGACTGCGAGGATTTCGTGCTGCTGAAGCGCCGGACGCTGATGGAGAAGGGCTTTGCCGCCGGCGACCTCCTGATCACCGTCGTGCGCAAGCCGGACGGCGAGGGCCATGCCGTGCTGACGCTGCGCACGACCGAGGGCGACTACGTCCTCGACAATCTCAACAACGACGTGAAGCTGTGGACCGAGACGCCCTACCGCTACCTGAAGCGCCAGGCCTCCTTCCACGCCGGCCGCTGGGTCTCGATCGAGAACGGCGATGCCGTCATGGTCTCGTCGGTCGGCCAGTAAGCGGGCCGCATCACGGATATGAAAAGGCCGCGGAGCGATCCGCGGTCTTTTTGTTTTGATGACCCTGCGCGCCCGCTGCCGTCATCCTCGGCCTTGCGCTGAGGATCTGCCAACGCGCCGAAAAATTGAACCGTTGCAGATGCTTGGGACAGGCCCGAGCATGACGGAGGAGAGGTATTCGGCCCTTGAAGCAAAAAGGCCGCGGATCGCTCCACGGCCTTCGTCAACTGCAACAGGGACGTACCTATTCGTCGCCCATCTTGAGCGCCGCGATGAAGGCCTCCTGCGGGATTTCGACCTTGCCGAACTGGCGCATGCGCTTCTTGCCGGCCTTCTGCTTGTCGAGCAGCTTGCGCTTGCGGGTGGCGTCGCCCCCGTAGCACTTGGCGGTCACGTCCTTGCGCAGCGCCGAGATCGTCTCGCGGGCGATCACGTTGCCGCCGATGGCGGCCTGGATCGGGATCTTGAACATGTGCTTGGGGATCAGCTCCTTGAGCTTTTCGCACATGTCGCGGCCGCGCTTTTCGGCGGCCATGCGGTGCACCATCATCGAAAGCGCATCGACCGGCTCGCCGTTCACCAGGATCGACATCTTTACGAGATGCCCTTCCTTGTGGTCGGTGATCTGGTAGTCGAAGGAGGCGTAGCCCTTGGAGATCGACTTCAGGCGGTCGTAGAAGTCGAAGACGACTTCGTTGAGCGGCAGGTCGTAGGTCAGCATGGCGCGCGTGCCGACATAGGTGAGTTCCACCTGGATGCCGCGCCGGTCCTGGCAGAGCTTCAGGATGCCGCCGAGATAATCGTCCGGCGTCAGGATCGTCGCGCGGATCCAGGGCTCGTGGATTTCCGCGATCTTCACGACGTCGGGCATGTCGGCCGGGTTGTGCAACTCGCGCTCCGTGCCGTCGGTCATGAAGAGCTTGTAGACGACCGACGGCGCGGTCGCGATCAGGTCGAGGTCGAATTCGCGCTCCAGGCGTTCCTGGATGATTTCAAGATGCAGGAGCCCGAGGAAGCCGCAGCGGAAGCCGAAGCCGAGGGCGGCGGAGCTTTCCATTTCGAAGGAGAACGAGGCGTCGTTGAGGCGCAGCTTGCCCATGGCCGAGCGCAGGTCCTCGAAATCGGCGGCATCGACCGGGAAGAGGCCGCAGAAGACGACCGGCTGGGCCGGCTTGAAGCCCGGCAGGGCCTTTGCCGTCGGGCGTTTGTCCTCGGTGATGGTGTCGCCGACGCGGGTATCGGCGACTTCCTTGATCGAGGCGGTGATGAAGCCGATCTCGCCCGGGCCGAGGCTGTCCATCGCCACCATCTTCGGCGTCAGCACGCCGACGCGCTCGACGGTGTATTTCGCATCCGTGCCCATCATGCGCACGGTCTGGCCCTTGGAGAGCCGGCCCTCGATGACGCGCACGAGAACCATGACGCCGAGATAGGTGTCGTACCAGCTATCGACCAGCAGCGCCTTCAGCGGCGCCTTCTCGCCGCCCTCGCTCTTCGGCGCGGGCAGGCGCTTGACGATGGCTTCCAGCACGTCGGGAATGCCGAGGCCCGTCTTGGCCGAGATCAGCACGGCGTCGGAGGCATCGATGCCGATCACCTCCTCGATCTGCTCCCTGATGCGGTCGGGCTCGGCTGCGGGAAGGTCGATCTTGTTGAGGACGGTGACGAGCTCGTGGTTGTTGTCGATCGCCTGGTAGACGTTGGCGAGCGTCTGGGCTTCCACGCCCTGGCTGGCGTCGACGACCAGCAGCGAGCCCTCGCAGGCCGACAGCGAGCGCGAGACCTCGTAGGCGAAGTCGACATGGCCGGGCGTGTCGATGAGGTTCAGCACATAGGTCTCGCCGTCGTTCGCCTTGTAGTGCAGGCGCACGGTCTGGGCCTTGATGGTAATGCCGCGCTCGCGCTCGATGTCCATGTTGTCGAGGACCTGTTCCGACATCTCGCGGTCGGCGAGGCCGCCGGTCGACTGGATCAGCCGGTCGGCCAGCGTCGACTTGCCGTGGTCGATATGGGCGACGATCGAGAAATTGCGGATATGGTCGAGGGGCGTCGAATTGTTGGTGCTCATGCGCGCCATATAGCAGCGGCGCAGATTCCCGCAAAGCGGTAAATGAAGAGTTTCTCCGCCGCAAGCGCCGCTATTCCGGGGCTTTCTCTCCTTCCACCAACGCACCGGCGTTGGGCACCTGCGCGCTCAGCAGCTCGAAGGTTTCCCGCGCGCCGGGCGGCACGGTCTCGCGCAGCCTCAGCCGGTGGGCGACGAAGGCGGCATAGGCGAGCGCGACGCCCATCGCGGCATAGATGAAGGTCTGCGGCCCGAAGACGGGCGTCAGCGCCGTCACGCCGAGCGGAACGAGGGTCGCCGAGGTCGACCAGGCGACAAGCAGCGTCGAGGCCAGCGGCACGAAATCCTCCGGATCCGTGCGGTCGTTGGCATGGGCGTTGGCGATGGAATAGACGCTTTCGACCGCGCCGGCCCACAGCGCGAAGACGATCATCAGCACGGCGAAGGCGGAGAAGGAAACGAAGAGCGCGGCGATGGCCGCGCCTGTTATCAGCAGGCAGGTGATGACCAGCACGACGCGCCGGTCGATCCGGTCGGAGAGCGTGCCGAGCGGATACTGCACGAAGATCAGGCCGAACTGCATGACGAACATCAGGAGCGCCACGTCGCTCTGGCCGACATTGTTGGTGGCGGCGTAGATCGGCGTGAAGCCCTGCACGACCATGGAAAGCCCGCCGGAGGCGAGCACGCCGATGAGGGCGACCGGCGAATTGCGCCAGGCCATGGAAAAGTCGAGGCTGACGCTCGCGGGTGCCGGCGGCGTCGGCAGCCGGGTGAGGCCGATCGGCAGGAGCGCGACGGTGGTCACGAAGATGGTGACGAGCGGGGCGAGGTTGCCGTCGGCCGGCATGCGGCCGAAGATCCAGGCGCCGACGCCGAGCCCCAGCACATAGGCCATGTAGAAGAAGGACATGGCCTTGCCGCGCCAGCGGTTGTCGGCCGCGTGGTTCAGCCAGCTCTGGGCGATGATGAAGTTGCAGTTGCCGGCGATGCCGTAGATGCCGCGCGCCAGCACCCAGACGATCGGGTGCACGCCGAGCGCGACGAGGAAGGCGGCGATGATGACGAGCGCCAGCGAGCAGGAGAAGGCGCGCGCATGGCCGACGCGGCGGATGACCGGCCCGGCGATGACGCAGCCGATCAGCCCGCCGAAGGCGATGGCCGTGACGGCCGCGCCGGGCGTCCACGACGGGGCATCGGCGCGCGAAAGCACATAGGGCACATAGGCGAGCATGATGCCGTTGCCGATGGCGACGAAGGTCATCGAGACGACGATGGCCGTGATGGAAAAGAGCGACGATGCCCGCTGCGTCTCATCCCTCATGTGCCTGCCCCTCCACCTGCCTCGGCGCCACCATATCGATTTCCCCGATGTCGCATTGTCGCCGGAGCGGCATGGCCGGGAATTATTTTGGGATGAGGTCATGCCGGTTGACTCTACTATGAGAGATGGATATTCCATTATAATGGAAAACGAAGCGGATCCCCTGGAAAGCGCCATCGGCGAGCGGTTGAGGCTGCTCAGGACGGCGCGCAACCAGACGCTCGACGATCTCGCCGGTGCCTCGGGCGTCAGCCGGGCGATGATCTCGCGCATCGAGCGGGGGGAGGCCAGTCCGACCGCGCAACTGCTCTCCCGCCTCTGCGCGGCGCTGGACCTGACGCTGTCGGCCTTCTTCGCCTTTTCCGGCGGCAAGGGCGATCCGCTGTCGCGGCGCGCGGCGCAGCCCGTCTGGCGCGATCCGGAAACCGGCTACCAGCGCCGCGCCGTCTCGGCGCCCGAAACCGCCTCGCGCGTCGAGGTGATCGAGGTGGAGTTCCCCGCCGGCGCCCGCATCGCCTATCCGCCCGAAACGGCCAGGGCCGGCATGACGCAACATGTCTGGCTGTTCTCCGGCGCGCTGCGCATGACGGTCGGCGGAACCGTGCACGATCTCCGGCCCGGCGACTGCCTCTACATGAGCATCACCGAGGGCCATGTCTTCGAAAATCCCGGCGACGAGCCGGCGCATTATGCCGTGGTTCTCGACCGCGGCCGTTCCTGATGGAAGAGGATGGCATGGGCGACATCAAGCTGCTCGATGAGGCCGGGGCGCGCGCCCGTATCGGCGAACTTGCGGACGTGCTGGCCGACTGCGTGACGGGCGGCGCTTCCGTCGGCTTCATGGCGCCCTATGGGCCGGCCGATGCGGTGCCCTTCTGGGAGGGCGTTGCGGCGGCCGTCGGCGACGGCGCGACGCTGCTCTTTGCCGCCGAGCGCGGCGGCCGCATCGTCGGCACGGTGCAGGTCGGCATCCGCCAGATGCCGAACCAGCCGCACCGGGCGGATGTGAAGAAGCTGCTCGTCATGGAGAGCGAGCGCGGCCGGGGCCTTGCCCGCGCGCTGATGACGGCCGCCGAAGCGGAGGCGGGCCGGCACGGCAAGACGCTGCTGGTGCTCGACACCGCCACCGGCAGCCCCGCCGAAACGGTCTACGAACGCCTCGGCTGGCAGCGCGTCGGGGTCATTCCCGACTACGCGCTCTATCCGGACGGGCGCTTCTGCGCGACGACGCTCTTCTACAAGCGGATCGGCGCCGATGTTCGAGGATGACGCGAAGAGAAATGTTTGGCGATCGATTTACCGGTACCGCGTGCCGCGCCGCCGGCCAGGATTGGAAACCACGCCTCCCCATCGCCATCCTCGGGCTTGACCCGAGGATGCACGCGGCAGGTACCGGCGCGGCAGGCGTCACACCGCCTCCCAGCCGTCCTTCTCGCTCGCGCGATAGATGGCGTCGATGACCTTCTGGTTGTTCACCGAGCTTTCCAGCGTCACGACCTCCTCCTTCTCGCCGCGCGCGGCCCGACTGAAGGCCTCGACCTCGCGCCGGTACTGCCGGGCGTCCTGGAAACGGAAGATCTGGCTCTCGCCGTGGTTCTGGTTGGTGAGCTCGACCTCCTCCACGCCGTAGCGGTCGGCATTGAAGGGCGACTTCACCTCGATGAAGCCCTTGTCGCCGTGGAACACCATGATCTGCCGCTGGGCGAGCTGGGTGGAGATGTAGAAGGACAGTTCGAAATCGCCGAAATCGGCGCGCACGCTCGAATAGATGTCGGTGCCGAACTCCGGGTCGCGGTCGGTGCTGGCCTGCACGCGGACCGGCTCCTTGCCGGTGGAAAAGCGCGTGGTGATCGTCGGGTAGACGCCGATGTCAGGCAGCCCGCCGCCGCCGAGTTCCGGGACGTTGCGCATGTTGCCGGGGTCGCGGTTGAAATAGGTGAAGGCGCCCTGCACATGGCGCAGCCTGCCGATCGCGCCCTCGGCAAGGAGCGCGCGCACCTTCCGCCACACGGGGCTGTAGGTCACCATGTAGGCCTCGGAAATCAGCACCTTGTTGCGGTCGCGCGCCGTGATCAGCGCGGCGATCTCCCCGGCATTCAGCGCGATCGGCTTCTCGCAGAGCACATGCTTGCCGGCATCCGCCGCCTTGATCGACCATTCGACATGCTGGGAGGTCGGCAGCGGAATGTAGACCGCGTCGATCGTATCGGAGGCGAGCATCTCCTCGTAGGAGCCGAAGGCATGCGCGGCGGAGAAGCGGTCCGCCATGGCGCGGGCCTTGGCATGATCGCGGCTGGCAACGGCGGTGACGACACAGTTCTCGGCGTCCTGGATGGCCGGCACGACAAGCTCGCGGCCGATCTTGGCCGTCGACAGGATTCCGAAACGCAGCATGATGATCTCTCCCTGATTGCGCGGAAAGACTAGTCCCGAGGTACGTCCCTCGCAAGCGACGGCGCCGCAAAAAACCAAGGGAACCGCGTGCAAAGAGCCGGGCCGCGTCCTATGGTGCGAAAACCCTTTTCAGCACGAACCCCTTGGAGGATCCCATGCAGTTTCGCTCTCTCGGCAAGACCGGCCTTTCCATCGCTCCGCTCGTTTTCGGCGGCAACGTCTTCGGCTGGACGGCCGACGAGAAGACCTCCTTCGATCTCCTCGACGCCTTCACCGGCGCCGGCTTCAACGCCATCGACACGGCGGACGTCTATTCCCGCTGGGTGCCGGGCAACGAGGGCGGCGAGTCCGAGACGATCATCGGCAAGTGGCTGAAGCGCTCCGCCATTGCCCGCGACAAGGTGGTGATCGTCACCAAGGTCGGCTCCGACATGGGCCAGGGCCGGCACGACCTGCGCAAATCGTGGATCGTCGAGGCCGTCGAGGCCTCCCTGAAGCGGCTGCAGACCGACCATATCGATCTCTATCTCTCCCATTGGCCGGACGCCGACACGCCTTACGAGGAGACGCTGGAAGCCCATGCCGGCCTCGTGAAGGCCGGCAAGGTGCGCGCCTTCGGCGCCTCGAACCTCGATGCGGGCCAGTTGCAGGCCTCCTTCGAGGCCGCCGACAAGGCGGGGCTGCCGCGCTACGCCGTGCTCCAGCCGGAATACAATCTCTATGACCGCGGCAGCTTCGAGGGCGCGCTCGCCGATCTCTGCCGCAGGGAGGATATCGGCGTCATCACCTATTACAGCCTTGCCTCCGGCTTCCTCACCGGCAAGTACCGCTCGAAGGCCGACACCGAGGGCAGGGCGCGCGGCGAGGGCGTCGCGCACTATCTCGACGACAAGGGCCGGCGCATCCTCTCGGCGCTCGACCAGGTCGCTGCCGAGACCGGCGCGAAGCCGGCGGAAATCGCGCTCGCCTGGCTGATGGCCAAGCCCGCCGTCACCGCGCCGATCGCCAGCGCCACGAGCGTTGGCCAGCTTGAGAGCCTGACAAAGGCCGCCGGCCTGTCGCTCTCCGCGGGGCAGATGGCGCTGCTCGACAGAGCGGGGGCATGACGGTGGCCCTCGTCATCCGCGATGCGGTCGAAGGCGACGAGGCGGCCTGGAGGACGCTCTGGGCCGGCTACCTCGCCTTCTACGAGACCGAGGTGCCGGAGGAGGTGACGGCCTTCACCTGGGCGCGCGTGCTCGATCCCGGTTCGCGCGTCTCGATGCGCGTTGCCGAGGAGAATGGCAGGGTGCTGGGCTTTGCCATCCACCACTATCACGATTCCACCTGGGGCATCGCGCCGGAAGGCTATCTCGAAGACCTCTTCGTCGACGATGCGACGCGCGGCAGGGGCGTCGGGCGGGCGCTGATCGACGACCTGGTCGCCATTTCGAAGCGCCACGGCTGGCGCGGCATCTACTGGCACACCAGCCACGACAACGAGCGGGCGAGAAAACTCTACGACAGCTATGTCGAGACCGACGGGCACATCCGCTACCGGCTTCAGACCTGACCGCGGTAACGGAAGAAATCCACGAAGGCGCGCAGCGCCGGGCGCATCTGCCGGCGCGTGGGATAGTAGATCGAAAAGCCGTCGAAGGGCGGGCACCAGTCCTCCAGCACCGGGACGAGCCGGCCCGCCGCGATGTCCTCCTCGACGCGCTGGTCGAAGATGTAGGCGAGGCCCGCGCCATCCATCGCCGCCGCCCGCATCAGCCGCTGGTCCGAGACGATGAGCGGCCCGTCGACGTCGACGGTCACCTGGCGCCCGTCCCTTTCCAGCTCCCAGCGATAGAGGCGACCGCTGGAAAAGCGGCGGCGGATGCAGCGGTGCTGCATGAGGTCGCGCGGCTGGAGCGGCTTGGGGTGCTTTTCGAAATAGGCGGGCGCGCCGACGATGAGGCCCCGCCAGGGACCGCTGACGCGGAGCGCGACCATGTCCGCCTCCAGGTGCTCGCCGAGCCGCAGGCCCGCATCGAAGCCCTTCTCGACGATATCCTCGAAGCGGTCGTCGGTCCGAAGCTCCAGCTCTATGTCGGGATAGGCGAGAAGGAAGGCGCCGAGCCGCGGCATCACGATGTCCTCCGCCGCGATCAGCGGCATGGTGACCCTCAGCGGCCCGGCGGGCCGGCCCTGCCGGTCGGAAAGCGTTTCCATGACATTGCCGATGTCGGACAGCGCGGGGGCGAGCGTGTCGAGCAGCAGCCGGCCTTCCTCCGTCGGCGCGACGGAGCGGGTGGTGCGGGCAAGGAGCCGCACGCCGAGGCTCGCCTCCAGCGCCGAGACGGCATGGCTGACGGCGGACGGCGCGATGGCGAGTTCGGCGGCGGCCTTGCGGAAGGAACGCGTCTCCGCGACGACGGCGAGCACGGCGAGTTGCGAGAGCTGGGTGCGGTTCATTGTTCGAACAGATAGAACAAGCCGTTGGCTTTTGCAGCAATTTTCAGGCGTAGCGCAATATTCTAGTGTGTTCCTTGCCGGGGATGACGGCGAAGCGGCCGCCGGCCGGCACGCCCGTCGCCCCGGCCTTCAGAAAGGATTTCGCCATGAAACACAGACAACTCGGCAGCCTCGACGTCTCCGCCCTCGGCCTCGGCTGCATGGGCATGAGCCATGCCTATGGCCCTTCGGGCGACGAGGCCGCGGCGATCAGGACATTACACCGCGCCGTCGATCTCGGCGTCACCCTGTTCGACACGGCCGAGGTCTACGGCCCCTACCGCAACGAGATCCTCGTCGGCAAGGCGCTGAAGCCGGTGCGCGACAAGGTGGTGATCGCCACGAAATTCGGCTTCCGCATCGACGACGCGAAGCCCTCCGCCGAGATGATCACCGGCACGGACAGCCGGCCGGAAAACGTCAGGGCCGTCGCCGAGGCGTCGCTAAAGCGGCTCGGGGTCGAGGTGATCGACCTCTACTACCAGCACCGCGTCGATCCTGCCGTGCCGATCGAGGAGACGGTGGGCGCCATGGCGGAGCTGGTGCGCGCGGGCAAGGTGAAGGCGCTCGGCCTGTCGGAAGCCGGCGCCGAGACGATCCGCAGGGCCCATGCCGTGCACCCGATCGCCGCCGTGCAGAGCGAGTATTCGCTGTGGACCCGCGATCCCGAGGAAAACGGCGTTCTCGAAACCTGCCGGGAGCTCGCCATCGGCTTCGTGCCGTTCAGCCCGCTCGGCCGCGGCACGCTCACCGGCGCGCTGAAGACGCTCGACGGCCTCTCGGCCGACGATTTCCGCCGCTCGCTGCCGCGCTTCGAGGCCGGGAATTTCGAAGCCAACCTGGCGCTCGTGACGCTCCTGGAGGAGATGGCGAAGCAAAAAGGCGTGGCGCCGGCGCAGCTCGCGCTCGCCTGGGTGCTGGCGCAGGGCGATTTCATCGTGCCGATCCCCGGGGCCAGCAAGGTGCCGCATCTGGAGCAGAACGTCGCTGCCGCCGACGTGGCCCTGACGGCGGGGGAGGCCGCGCAGCTCGGCGATCTGCTGTCGCCGGCAAGGGTGGCGGGCGGGCGCTATTCGCAGCGCATGGCCTCGATGGCGAACCGGTAGGGAAGCGGGGCTCAGTCCCGCCTGATCGTGGCGAGGACCTCCCAGAGGTCCGCGCCCGTTTCGAACGCCGCGGCATTGGCGCGAAAGCCGATCCCCGCCGAAACGAGGTCGAGCATATCAGGCGCGGGCGGGCCCGCCGTCGGGGAGGCATTGGCGATGCTCTGCGCCGCCTTCTCCACGCGTGCCGTTTCGCTCGCCATGCCCTGGCGGGCGGTGTTCATGATGCCGGCTATCTGCATTGCAGGCCCCCGTTGTTCTCCCCGTCTCCTACAGCACGGCCCTTTCGATTGCGTGAACGGCAGGCCGGCCGCCCCGTACCGGAATAGCACAGGGCGCCGGCTCGGTTCAGCCCGCGTCGTAAAGGTGCTGCCCCGCCAGCAGCGCGTCGTCCAGCCGGCCGGCCTCGGGGAAGAGGGACAGCGTTTCCGGCCTGCCGACGCCCGGCACCAGCCGGTGGCAGGGCTCCACCGCGCCGAGCACGGTCGTGACGGGAATGACGCCCGCCCAGATGGGCAGCGCGAAATCCTCCTCGTCGTCGCCGACGCCCTTGGCGCGCACCTTGGCGGCCGCCTCGTCGATCGGCATGGCGACGATCGTCGTGGCCTTCGCCTCCTGCGGGGTGATGGGGCGCAGCAGCGCGCTGCGGCCCGGATAGAAACGGTCGACGACGTCGCGCATCGCCTCGATCTTCTCGTCCGGGTCCTCGACGAGCCGCGCCGTGCCGAAGCACATGGCCGAGCGGTAGTTGGCCGAGTGGTTGAAGCCGGACCGTGCGAGCACCAGCCCGTCGAGATGGGCGACGGTGAGACAGGCGGGCGTGCCGGCCTTCAGGTGCCGCAACATGCGGCTGGCGGAGGAGCCGTGCCAGTAGAGCGTGTCGCCCTTGCGCCAGAACAGGGTGGGCGTCGCATAGGGCTGGCCGTCGATGACATAGGCGACATGACAGAGCATGGCCGCATCCAGGATGGCGTGCACGGCGGCGCGGTCGTAGCTGCCGCGCTCGTGCATGCGCTTGACGCGGTTGCGCGGGGTGACGGGGTAGGCTGTTTCGGTCTCGGCGGTCATTCTGGTCTTGCCTTTCGGGGAACGGGACGTCAGGGTGCGCCATGGCATTGGATCGAAAAAGCACCAATTCAGAAGAAAATTCACGGACCAATCTATCGGACTGGTCGGCACTTATCCCCGTCCTGCCGGCCACAGGTCGGCGCACGCCGGCGCTCTACCGGGAACTGCGGCGGCTGATCGAGGCCGGCGACATCGCGCCCGGCAGCAAGCTGCCGCCCTCGCGCGACCTTGCGCGGCGTCTGCGGACCGCGCGCGGCAGCGTGGTTGCCGCCTTCGAGATGCTGATCGCGGAGGGCTATGCGGTTGCCCGCACCGGCGCGGGCACCTTCGTCGCCGACCGGGTGCCGAACATGAAGCCGGCCGCTCCCGTAGAGACGGCGGCGGCCGAACCGGCAATGCCGCTTCCCGGAACGCTCGGTGTCGCCATGGCCGACGCGCGCACGCTCAATCTCTTCCGCACCCTGCTCTCGCGCCATCTCGTCCGGCCCGGCCCGGAGCATTTCCAGTACGGCGATCCGCGCGGCGGGGCCGCGCTGCGCCAGGCCGTCGCCGCCTATCTCCGGCAGGCGCGCGGGGTGCGCTGCGAGGCGCGCTCCATCGTCATCACGACGGGCACGCAGCAGGGCATCGACCTCGTCATCCGCAGCGTGCTGTCGCCGGGCGAGCGGGTGATGCTGGAGGATCCGTGCTATCCCAGCGCCCGCGCCGCCTTCGCCGGCAACGGACTCGACCTTGCCGGCCTTGCGGTCGATGCGGAGGGCGCCGACATCGGCTTGGCGGTGCCGGGCGCCCGCGCGGTCTACGTGACCCCCTCGCACCAGTTTCCGCTCGGCGTGACCATGAGCATGCGCCGCCGCCTCGCCCTCATCGACTGGGCGCGGGAAACGGGCGGCTGGATCATCGAGGACGACTACGACAGCGAGTTCCGCTTCGCCGGCCCGCCGCTCGCCGCCATGCAGGGCATGGACGACAGCAGCCGCGTCATCTACCTCGGCACCTTCTCGAAGGTGCTCTTTCCCGGCCTCAGGCTCGGCTATGCCGTCATTCCCGATCTGCTCCTGGAGACGGTGGTGGCGCTGCGCGGCCGCAGCGACCGCAGTCCGCCGACGCTGGCCGAGGCGGCGCTGACCGACCTCATCCGCGAGGGTCACTTCGCCGCCCATCTGCGCCGCGCCCGGCGTAAGGCGCAGGCCGCGCGCGACGCGCTGGTTGCTGGGCTCGCCTCGGCACCGGGCCTTTCGGTCGACGTTCCCGATCAGGGCCTGCACCTCGTCGCCCGCCTGCCGGCGCGGCTGGACGATGTCGAGGCCGTCGAGATCGCCCGCAAAGCCGGGCTCGGCGCGCGCGCCCTGTCGTCGATGGCCGTCACCAACCCGCCCCGGCAGGGCCTTGTGATCGGCTTTTCCGGCTTCCCGCCGGAGGTCCTGCATGCGGCCGCGACGCGCTTTGCGGCCGCCATCGGCTAGAGCATTTCCAGCCGGAGCGGGATCGCTTCGGCGCCGGATAATGCGATAAAAACAAAATGCTCTAGGTCTGCGGGATCGTCGCCACCCAGGCGCGGGCGAGCGCAAGGCCGGTGGCGTCGGCGCGCGGGCCGTTCTCGGCGGCAAGGGCCGCGCGCCGCTCGTACCATTCGGGGGCCGCGCCAGCGATCTGGTCCGGGAAGGTCGCCACCCATTCGTCGACCACCTGTCGGCTCGCCTCGAAATGGAACTGCGTGCCGTAGACGGCGCGGCCGATGCGGAAGGCCTGGTTTTCCGCGGTGCCGTTGGTGGCGAGCCGCACCGCGCCCTCCGGCAGCGAGAAGGTGTCGCTGTGCCACTGGAAGATCGGGAAGCTGGCCGGGGCGGCCGACAGCACCGGATCGCCCGTGCCCTCCGTCGTCAGCGCCACGCTGCACCAGCCGAATTCGGGGGCGGTGCCGATATGGTTCCGGGCGCCATAGGTCCGCGCCAGAAGCTGGCTGCCGAGACAGACGCCGAGCACCGACTTGTCCGCATCGCCGAAGCGGCGCATCAGCGCGGCGAGCGCCGGCAGGTAGCCATGGCTTTCGTCGTCCAGCGCGTTCTGCGGCCCGCCCATGACGACGATCGCGTCATGGCCCGTCTCGTCCGCGGGCAGGGCATCGCCGGCATGGGGCCGGCAGATGTCGAGGTCCGCGCCCGCCTCTTCGAGCGCGACGCCGATCTGCCCGAGCAGCGTCACCCTGTCGTTCTCGACCACCAGAACCCGCATGCGATACTCCCGCTTCTAATACCGCGCGACACAACCACGGCGCATCGCCCGGTTCAAGTGCCCCGGCAACGCTCAGGGATGGATCACGCCCTTGCGCAGGATGACATTCGCATAAAGCCGCCGCTCGCCGGTCTGCACCAGCGTGTGGGCGGCGCGCACCCGGTCGTAGAAATCGGCGCCGACGAGCGGCACAACGGTGCGTTCCGGCTCGTGCCGGGCGCAGCAGTCGATGATCTCGCGATGCACGGGTTCCAGCCGGTCGCGCTCCTGCCGGTAGGTGGAGCGGAAGATCGCCTCCTCGACGAAATCGTCGACGGGCAGCACCGAAAGCACGGCGTCCAGCGCGGGAATGAGCGCCACGCCGTCGAGCCGGACCAGCCGGCGGGCATGTTCGACACCCGGATAGTTGCCGTCGACGAGGGCGATCTCGTCGCCGTGGCCCATGGCGCGCAGCGTCGCGAGCAGGTCCGGGCTCAGGATGGGGTCGATACCTTTCAGCATTTCAGGCAAGCTCCTTGAAGAGGACGTTCTGGTCGGGAAGATAGCGGGAGAACAGCGGCAGGCTCGCCCCGCCGATCGAGCGGGCATGGCTGCCGACGGCGCCCGCGACGATTTCCGGCAGTGTCACGCCCTGGAGGTCGAGCCGGGCGACGGCGGCCTGCGTCGCCGCGACTACGCGCTCGCGCATCCAGGCTGGAAAGCCGCCGTCGATGATCACGGCGGAAAAGTCGATGACGGACGCCGAGGCGACGACCGCCTGGGCGAGGGCGGCGGCCGTATCCTCGATCCAGATGTCGAGCGGTGCGCCGAAATCGACCCAGTCGTCTGGCGAATACCAGAGCGGCTCCGGGTCGATCCCGTGTTCGCGCAGCAGGTTTTCCAGCCGGTAGATGGAGGCGATCTTCAGGAGCTGCACCGTCCCGCCGTCGCGGCCCTGCACGGGCAGCGGGCCGATCGCGCCGGCCGTGCCGGTGCGGCCGGTGAAGAGCGCCGAGTTCAGCACCACGCCGCCGCCGATGAAGGAACCGATGAAGAGATAGAGGAAATCGGGATATTGCGGGCCGAGGCCGAAGACGAGCTCGGCCGCACAGGCGCTCGTCGCATCGTTCTGCAGCACGACGGGATAGGGCACGCGCCGGGCGATCTCCGCCTCCAGGTCGACGCCGCGCCACTGGTCCATGTCGGCCTGCGGCGCGCCCACTTCGCTCGCCCAGCTCCACAGCTCGAAGGGCGTGGCGACGCCGAAGCCGGCGATGCGGGCGCGCTCCTCCGGCGTGATCGCCGCCTCCAGTTCCGCCAGCCCCTCCTCGACGAAGGCGAGCAGCGGGCCGGGCATGGGATAGGCGAACGTCCGCCGCACCCGTCGGCGGATGCCGCCGACGAAATCCATCATCACGATGTCGGCGCTGCGGCGGCCGATCTTCAGCCCGAAGGAATAGACGGCGTCGGGATTGAGCAGCATGGGCACCGAGGGTTGGCCGACCTTGCCGCGCATCGGCGTGCCGCGCATCAGCAGCCCCTCGGCCTCGAGCGCCCGCATGATGACGGTGACGGTCTGGGCGGAAAGCCCGCTGCGCCGGGCGATCTCCGCCTTGGAAAGGCTGCCGTGCCGGCGCACCAGCGACATGACCAGGCGCTCGTTATAGGCGCGCACGCGCACCTGGTTGGCGCCCCCGGACGGGTCGAGAATCTCGGCCGGCGACGCGGATGCCGCCGCGGCGTTCTTTGTCATCGTCTCCTCCCATGCCGGTTGGGCGCAAATCGGCCTTCCGGTCCTCTTATCGGCTGGCGCTCCGCTCTTCCACCGGAAACGATGCCGCCGGGTTCTGGCCCGATCCTGCGGAGCATGCCACATCGGATTAATAATTCAATTCGATTTATTTATTGACACGCATTTCCTTTGATGATCTCATCATGGCCGGAAGCAAGGTTGACCGGCGGAGGAGCCCCCGGCCCCTGCGACCGGACGGTCCCGCAAGTGGGGCGCGTCCCGTTTCGTCCTTGGGAGGATACCATGAAGAAGACGATGATTTCCGCCGCTCTCGGCGCGCTTGCGCTCGGCGTCGCCTTTGCCGCGCCGGCCTCTGCCGCCGATGTCGGCGCCTGCCTGATCACCAAGACCGACACCAATCCCTTCTTCGTCAAGATGAAGGAAGGCGCCGAGGCGAAGGCCAAGGAACTCGGCGTCACGCTGAAATCCTACGCCGGCAAGATCGACGGCGACTCGGAAAGCCAGGTCGCGGCCATCGAGACCTGCATCGCCGATGGCGCCAAGGGCATCCTGATCACCGCCTCCGACACCAAGGGCATCGTTCCCTCCGTGCAGAAGGCGCGCGACGCGGGCCTCCTCGTCATCGCCCTCGACACGCCGCTCGAGCCGATCGATGCCGCCGACATGACCTTTGCCACCGACAACCTGCTGGCCGGCGAGCTGATCGGCAAGTGGGCCGCCGCCACGCTCGGCGATGCTGCCAAGGATGCCAGGGTCGCCTTCCTCGACCTGACGCCCTCCCAGCCGTCGGTCGACGTGCTGCGCGACCAGGGCTTCATGAAGGGCTTCGGCATCGACGTGAAGGACATCAACAAGATCGGCGACGAGGACGATCCGCGCATCGTCGGCCACGACATCACCAACGGCAACGAGGAAGGCGGCCGCACCGCCATGGAAAACCTCCTGCAGAAGGATCCGTCCATCAACGTCGTGCACACGATCAACGAACCGGCCGCCGCCGGCGCCTATGAGGCGCTGAAGGCCGTCGGCAAGGAAAAGGACGTGCTGATCGTCTCGGTCGACGGCGGTTGCCCGGGCGTCCAGAACGTCATCGACGGCGTCATCGGCGCGACCTCGCAGCAATATCCGCTGATGATGGCCGCCCTCGGCATCGAGGCGATCAAGACCTTCGCCGACACCGGCGAGAAGCCGAAGGCGACCGAAGGCAAGGACTTCTTCGACACGGGCGTCGCCCTCGTCACCGACAAGCCGGCCGCAGGCGTCGAATCGATCGACACCAAGGCCGGCAAGGAAAAGTGCTGGGGCTGAGAGCTCCCGGCCGGCCCGGCTTGACCGGGCCGGCCATCCGCCACGGACGGACCGGGTGACGCAAGGCGCACCCCTGCTGCTTTGACAATCGCGAAAAGACATGGGCACCTTTCTTCTACAGGCGGCGGCGAGAGCCGGGACCGCTTGCGGGAGGAGGCCGCCCGAAGACGGCGGCAGGTGCGCAAGGCGCCCTATCGATGCGTCCGTGCACCATTTCATCCGGGAAACGCCGCGACGGTCGGCACCGGAAGGGGAGGACCAGGATCATGAGTGAGACAACGACGGCCTCGCAGCCATCGCAGGAATTCGAGAAGGTGCTATCGGGCAGCTCGACGCAGGTCGCATCCTTCGATACCAACGACAAGACGCCCCTCCAGAAGTTCCAGCACTTCCTGCACGGCAGCCCATCGGCCGTGCCGCTGATCGTGCTGGTGCTCTCGGTGGCGGTGTTCGGCGCCGTTCTCGGCGGCAAGTTCTTCTCCGCCTTCACGCTGACGCTCATCCTCCAGCAGGTGGCGATCGTCGGCATCGTCGGCGCGGCGCAGACGCTGGTGATCCTGACCGCGGGCATCGACCTTTCGGTCGGCGCGATCATGGTGCTCTCCTCCGTCGTCATGGGCCAGTTCACCTTCCGCTACGGCCTGCCGCCAGCTGTGGCGGTCGCCTGCGGCCTGGCCTGCGGCGCGCTCTGCGGCTATATCAACGGCCTGCTCGTCGCCCGCATGAAGCTGCCGCCCTTCATCGTCACGCTCGGCATGTGGCAGGTCATCCTCGCCTCGAACTTCCTCTATTCAGCCAACGAGACGATCCGCTCGCAGGACATCGCCACGCAGGCCCCGCTGCTGCAGTTCTTCGGCAACAACCTCAAGCTCGGCAGCGCCGTCTTCACCTACGGCGTCATCGCCATGGTGCTGCTCGTCGCCGTCCTCTGGTACGTGCTGAACCACACCGCCTGGGGCCGCCATGTCTATGCGGTCGGCGACGACCCTGATGCGGCGGAGCTGGCCGGCGTCAACGTCAAGCGCATGCTGGTCTCGGTCTATACGCTGTCCGGCCTCATCTGCGCGCTCGCCGGCTGGGCGCTCATCGGCCGCATCGGCTCGGTCTCGCCGACCGCCGGCCAGTTCGCCAACATCGAATCCATCACGGCGGTGGTGATCGGCGGCCTCTCGCTGTTCGGCGGGCGCGGCTCGATCCTCGGCATGATCTTCGGCGCGCTCATCGTCGGCGTCTTCTCGCTCGGCCTTCGCCTCATCGGCACGGACCCGCAATGGACCTACCTCCTGATCGGCGTCCTCATCATCTCGGCCGTCGCAATCGACCAGTGGATCAGAAAGGTAGCAGGCTGATGGCTCTCGAACCCATTCTCACCGCACGCGGTCTGGTCAAGCGATACGGCCGCGTCACCGCCCTCGACAATGCCGACTTCGACCTCTATCCCGGCGAGATCCTCGCCGTGATCGGCGACAACGGCGCGGGCAAGTCGTCGATGATCAAGGCCATTTCCGGCGCCATCACGCCGGACGAGGGCGAGATCAGGCTGGAGGGCCAGCCGGTCAGCTTCCGCTCGCCCATCGACGCGCAGAAAGCCGGTATCGAGACCGTCTACCAGAACCTCGCGCTCTCGCCGGCGCTCTCGATCGCCGACAACATGTTCCTCGGCCGCGAGATCAGGAAGCCCGGCGTCATGGGCAGCGTCTTCCGCAAGCTCGACCGGAGCGCGATGGAGAAATTCGCCCGCGACAAGCTTTCCGAACTCGGCCTGATGACGATCCAGAACATCAACCAGGCGGTGGAGACGCTTTCGGGCGGCCAGCGCCAGGGCGTGGCCGTGGCCCGCGCGGCGGCCTTCGGCTCGAAGGTCATCATCCTCGACGAGCCGACGGCGGCGCTCGGCGTCAAAGAGAGCCGGCGCGTGCTGGAGCTCATCCTCGACGTGCGCCGGCGCGGCATCCCCATCGTGCTCATCTCGCACAACATGCCGCATGTCTTCGAGGTGGCGGACCGCATCCATATCCACCGCCTCGGCCGGCGATTGACCGTCATCGACCCGAAGGACTACACCATGTCCGATGCTGTCGCCTTCATGACGGGGGCCAAGGTGCCGGAGGCCATTGCCGCATGATCTCGCCTGCCACGATCGTGGATGCGGTGTTGCGGCGCGCGGGAGACGCGCGCCGCTTCCTCGTCGGCCTCGCCGGCCCGCCGGCGGCCGGCAAGTCGACGCTGGCGGACGCGCTGCGCGAGGGCCTCCTCGCCCGCGGCGAGAGCGCCGAGATCCTGCCGATGGACGGCTTCCACATGGACAACGGCATCCTCGCGGCGCGCGGCCTGCTTCAGCGCAAGGGCGTGCCGGAGAGCTTCGACGGCCGCGGCTTCATCGACATCGTCCACGCGCTGAAAAAGGCGGACGGCGAGGTGCTCGTGCCGGTCTTCGACCGCGCGCGCGAGCTTGCCATCAATGCCGCGCGCGCCATTCCCGGGGAAACGCGCTTCATCATCGCGGAGGGCAACTACCTGCTCTTCAAGGATTCGCCGTGGGACAGGCTCGACGGCGTCTTCGACTTCACCATCTTCGTCGGCCCGCCCTATCCTGTGCTGGAGGCGCGGCTGCGCCAGCGCTGGCTGGGCTATGCGCTGCCGGAGGACCAGATCGGCTGGAAGCTCTACGGCAACGACCTGCCGAACGGAAAGCGCATCCTGGAGAATTCCCGCCCCGCCGATCTCCATATCGACCTCTTTTGAGGCGATTGTCCTTGCGGCGCGCGGATGCTATCGCAGCCGCAAAGACGCGGGAGAGACGCCGATGACCACAGAACTCACCATCCGCCGGCCCGATGACTGGCACCTGCACCTGCGCGACGGGGCCATGCTGGAAGGCGTGATCGCCGACACCAGCCGCCATTTCGCCCGCGCCATCATCATGCCGAACCTCGTGCCGCCGGTCGTCACCACGGCGGACGCGGCCGCCTACCGCGACCGCATCCGCGCCGCGGTGCCGAAGGGCGACCGGTTCGAGCCGCTGATGACGCTCTACCTCACCGAGCACACCGATCCCGACGACGTGGAAGCCGGCTACAAAAGCGGCCTGATCCGTGCGGTAAAACTCTATCCGGCCGGCGCGACGACCAATTCCCATGGCGGCGTGCGCGACATGGACAAGGCGATGCCGGTGCTGGAGCGAATGGCGAAGATCGGCCTGACGCTCTGCGTGCACGGCGAGGTCACGACGCCCGAGGTCGATATCTTCGACCGCGAGGCCGTGTTCATCGAGACGGTGCTGGACCCGCTGCGCAGGCGCCTGCCCGAGCTGCGCGTCACCATGGAGCATGTGACGACGCGGAACGGCATCGACTACATCAGGGCGGCGAAGGACAACCTCGCCGGCTCGATCACCACCCATCACCTGATCATCAACCGCAACGCCATCCTCGTCGGCGGTATCAAGCCGCATTACTACTGCCTGCCCGTCGCCAAGCGCGAGGAGCACCGGCTGGCGCTGCGCGCCGCCGCGACCTCCGGCGACAGGCGCTTCTTCCTCGGCACGGACAGCGCGCCGCATGTCGATCCGTTGAAGGAATGCGCCTGCGGCTGCGCCGGCATCTACACCTCGATCAACACGATGAGCTGCCTTGCCCATGTCTTCGAGGAGGAGGGCGCGCTCGACAGGCTCGAAGCCTTCGCCTCGCTGAACGGCCCGGCTTGGTACGGCCTGCCGGTAAACGAGGAGACGATCCGCCTCGTCAGGCGGGAGGCGCCCGTGTCCTTCCCCGCGAAGATCGAGACGGGCGCGGGGCCGGTGACGGTGTTCGACCCGATGTTCCCGCTGCACTGGGACGTCGCCTGAGAAGCCGCCGGGCACGCACGGCACCGAAAGATCAGATGAAGGGCCGCAATCCGCCCCGCAGCCCTTCCCAGTCGGCCAGCGCCAGCAGGCCGTCCTCGTCGAGGATTTCGCAGCCCCTGTCGTGCCAGCGCATCAGCTTGCGGTCGGCAAGCTTGCGCAGCGTCTTGTTCGTATGGACGAGCGAGAGGCCGAGCGTGTCGGCGACATGCTGCTGGGTGATGGGAATGACGCGCCGGCCGCCGTTGAGGCCCACCGAATGGGCGCGCTGGTGGATGAAGGAGAGCAGGTAGGCGGTGCGCTCCAGCGCCGTGCGCCGGCCGACGCTGAGCAGGTGCTCGTCGAGGATGCGTTCCTCATGCGCGGCGATCCAGGTGACGTCGTAGGCCAGCGAGGCATGGCGCTCGAAAAGCTTCTCCAGCTTCGATCGCTCGAAGACGCAGAGCGTCACCGGCGTCAGGGCTTCGACCGAGTGGTCCATCTCGTCCATCAGGCTGCCCTGGAGACCGACGAGATCGCCGGGCAGGACGTAGTTCATGATCTGCCGGCGCCCGTCCGGCAGCAGCTTGTAGCGGAAGGCCCAGCCGGAGAGCAGGGTGAAGAGATGGGCGCTGTGCATGCCCTCGACGAGGATCGTCGCGCCGCGCTCGATCGACAGTTCGCCGCTCTTGAACTGCGCGACGAATTCGAGCTCCTTGGCGGAAAAGTCCCGGAACGTGGAAAGGCTTCGCAACGGACATTGCTGGCAGGGCGTGCGCCATTTCGAATGCTGGTTGGCCGTGGTGCCGCTCGCCATCTGACCTCCGTGTCTTCGGCCAGGACCGGCTGGCTTGGCTGGCGTGGACAATGCGCCGCATCCGCAATTGTTCCCCGCGCGTTCGCACTATGTCTTTTTTAAATGACGCCTGCCGGCCCCGGCCTCACAGTCCCGCCTCCCGAATCGTCCTTCGCGGCGATTTCACATGGATGAGGAGTGCGGCACCATGGAACCTTCTATTCCGCACATCTTGATTGCCGAGCGCGAGTTCCTGATCGCGCTCGATGCGGAATATCTGATCAAGTCGGCATTGGAATGCCGCATTACGCTGCTGCGGCCCGAGCAGGTGGACCTGTGGGATGCGGCCGCGCTGGCGGATGTCGATCTGTGCCTGCTCGACGTGCCGCTCGGCCTGGCCGAGATCGCCCCGCGGATCGCGCGGCTGATCGCCGAGCGCGTGCCCCTGCTTTTCACCACCGTCTGCGAAGTCCACCGCGACGGTGTCGAGGGGTTCGAGATCATACCGGTCGTCACGAAGCCCTACGAGGGCGAGACGCTGGTCGCCCTCGTGAAGCAAAGGTTGCGGCGCGGCCCGACGCCGCCCGGGCAGGCCGGTCAGAACTGACGGCCGAGCCTGGCGTCGACGGAGTGGCTGTTGGCGCCGCGGACCGCGAAGAAGAAGAGGATGAGCATCCAGAGGATGGACTTCTCCGCGCCCATCACGCCCTCGCCCTGCACGATGCCGTGGAAATAGACGGTGACGGCGAGCACGATCGTCGCCGCGAAGGCGGCCGGGCGGGTGAAGAGGCCGATCGCGATCAGGATGCCGCCGAAGAATTCGGTGGCGGCAAGCAGCGGCGACCAGAAGGCACCGGGATAGAAGCCGAGGCTCTCGACCATGCCGCTGGCGCCGAAGGGGTCGAGGATCTTGCCGTAGCCGTGGCTGACGAGAAGCAGGCCGGTCACGACGCGCAGGATCGTTTCCGCGCTTTCATGCAGCGCCGAATAGAGGCCGCCCAGCGAGGGAATGATCAGGCGGGGACGGTTGGGGGCAAGCTCGGTCATCGATGCTCCTGTCGGAATGTTGCGTTCCGTCTCCTGTGTTTCAGGAATCGGGAGGCCGCAAGGCGTCCGGCGACAAAACATGATGAAATGAGTTGACATTTCCGTGAGCCGGCCGCGATCCGGCGCGTGCCAAACCGCGGCGCCTGCTATATGCTTCGCCTCGACAAGGGAGGTCGCCATGTCCGGGCAAAAGCCGCGCGTTTCCATTCTCTACTGCACCCAGTGCAACTGGCTGCTCCGCGCCGGCTGGATGGCGCAGGAGCTTTTGTCGACCTTTTCCGATGCGCTCGGGGAAGTGGCGCTCATTCCCGGCACCGGCGGCAATTTCGAGATCCGCGTCGGCGAGGCGCTCGTGTGGGAGCGCAAGCGCGATGGCGGTTTTCCCGGTCCCAAGGAGTTGAAGCAGCGGGTGCGCGACATAATCGAGCCCGGCCGCGATCTCGGCCATACCGACAGGGCGGGCGAACCTGCCGGCTGAGACGCGAACGGCGGGCAAGCCCGCCGCCGCCATGATGGCCGTAAGGTCGCCCGGCCTATCGGTAGGGCGAGTAGCAGAGCCGGTAGATGCCGCCGCCGGCATGGTAGCGGTTCGTGCCGGGATCGTAGGTGCGGTAGCGGTTGAGGCACCAGCGCACATGCGCGCTCCGCCCGCCGCCATAGTAGCGCGGCTGCTCATAGCGCGGATGCTCATAGCGTGGTTGCACGTAGCGCGGACGATAGTAGCGGCGCTCGTAGCCGTAATACGGCCGGTAGTGGCGCCGCTGATAATAGGGGCGGTCCCAGCCGCAGTCATAGCCGATGCAGAAATCCACCTGCGCCTTGGTGACGTCGCTCCTCGTCTGAAGCTTCATGTCCGGCACGGCGAGCGGGACGGCCTCGGCCGCCCCCAGGGGCGCAACTGCGGAGGCGATGCCCATCGCGCACCCAAAAACGAGATTACGAATCTTCGACATGTGATCCTCACTGTTCCTGGCGGGATATTTCCCTGACACGTCCCTGCTTTGCATTACGTTCACGCATTTTGTTTTATTGATGGTCGCAACCGCGCCTGGGCGGGATGTAGCGCCGGATTCTCGATCCGCAAGAGGCATGAGGGGACAGCATGAGCCTGAAATTCGGAACCAGCGGCCTGCGCGGCCTTTCGGTGGATCTGGAGGGGCCGGCGAGCGCGCTCTATGCCACGGCCTTCGCGCGCCATCTCCTTTCGGCGGGCCTCGCGCAGCCGGGCGACGAGATCCTGATCGGCCGCGACTTCCGCGCCTCGAGCCCCGCGATCTCGGCCATCGCCATCGCCGCGCTGCGCAAGGCGGGCCTTGCCCCGCGCGATTGCGGCGAACTGCCCACCCCGGCGCTTGCGCTGCTCTGCCTCCGCCGCAAGGCAGCCTGCCTGATGGTGACGGGCTCGCACATTCCCGCCGACCGCAACGGCATCAAGTTCTACCGCCCGGACGGCGAGATCGACAAGGCGGACGAAGCCGCCATCACCGCCGCCGCGGACGCGCTCGGCGCCGAGGGCGTGGTCTTCGACGGCGCGCAGGAGGAGGCAGACGGTCTCCACGAAGCGGCCATGGCACTCTACGGCGAGCGCAACCGCGCGCTCCTGCCGGCGGGCAGCCTTTCCGGCCTGCGGATCGGCGTCTACCAGCATTCGACGGTGGCGCGCGATCTCTTCGTCTCGGTGCTCGCCCATTACGGCGCGGACGTGGTCGCGCTCGGCCGCTCGCAGACCTTCATCCCCGTGGACACGGAAGCCGTCTCGCCCGAGACCGTCGCGCTGCTGCAGGGCTGGGCCGTCCAGCACGGCCTGCACGCCATCGTCTCGGCCGACGGCGACGGCGACCGGCCGCTCATCACCGACGAGACCGGCACGCCGATCCGCGGCGATCTCGTCGGCCTCGTCGCCAGCCGCTTCCTCGGCGCGACGGCCGTCGCGACGCCCGTCACGTCCAATTCCGGCATCGAGGCGGCGGTCGCCGGCAGCGTGCTGCGCACCAGGGTCGGCTCGCCCTATGTCATCGCCGCGATGAACGAGGCCGTCGCCGCCGGCGAAACGGCCGTCGCGGGCTTCGAGGCGAACGGCGGCACGCTGACGGCGACACGCTTCACGGTGAACGGTGCGGCGCTCGCGCCGCTGCCGACCCGCGACAGCCTGATGCCGGTGCTGGCCGTGCTGGCGCTGGCGGCGGCGGAGCGGCCGCTCTCGCAGGTCGTCGCGGACTTCTCCCTTCCGGCCGCCGCGAGCGACCGGCTGGAGAACTTCCCGGTCGAGACGAGCGCCGCGCTGATGGCCGAACTGCGCTCGGGCGCCGGCCGCCTGGCCGCCTTCCTCGCGCCCATCGGCGTGCCGCAGAAGACGAGCGATGTCGACGGGCTGCGCGTGACGCTGGAAGACGGGAGCGTCATCCATTTCCGCCCCTCCGGCAACGCGCCGGAAATGCGCTGCTACGTGGAGGCCGCCGACGAGGCCGCGGCCGCACAACTGCTGGAGGCCGGCCTCGAACGCATTCGCGAATGGGCGATGAGCCGCTGACGGCCGCATTGGGGCGTCTGCCGCCGCCGCGCACTTTCGCCCGCCATGCGCTTTTCGCCAAGCTGTTGCGAAAACTTCAAAAAGCCTGTTGACACCGGCGGGCGCTCCTTCTACATGCCTCTCCGTCGCCCAGATGGCGGAATTGGTAGACGCGCCAGCTTCAGGTGCTGGTACTCGAAAGGGTGTGGAGGTTCGAGTCCTCTTCTGGGCACCAAATTCCCGTTCCGGACTTTCCGGAACATGCCAAAAAAAGCCCGGCCTTGCCGGGCTTTTTTGTTGCCTGCGGACAGCGTCATCCCGCTTCTTTTCCGGCAAGACAGAATCTTCCGGCTGCGCCCTTGCGTGATCGGCGCGATCGGCACATAAGCCTAGAAAATAATCATCTGCCTTCTTCTTATCAGGATTATCGTGGCCCCATCGCAGCACGATGCCCGGAAAACGGGCATTCTGTCCAAATTTCGGCTGTTTACCCCCATTCTGGCCGGCGCCACGCTCAAGGAGCGCCTGATCGGCTGCCTCGGGGCCCTCATCGGCATCTGCATCACCGGTCTCGTCTGCGGCCTCGTCATGGGCAACGATGCGCATCTTCCGCTGATCGTCGCGCCCATCGGCGCTTCGGCCGTCCTGCTCTTCGCGGTACCGGCAAGCCCGCTCGCCCAGCCCTGGTCGATCGTCGGCGGCAACACGATCTCCGCCTTCGTCGGCGTCGCGGTGCTGACGCTCGTGCGCGATCCCGCCATCGCCATCGGCCTTGCCGTGGCGCTTGCCATCCTCGCCATGTCGCTCACACGCTCGCTGCATCCGCCGGGCGGCGCCGCCGCGCTCACCGCCGTCATCGGCGGGGCCGCCGTCACGCGCGCCGGCTTCTGGTTCCCGCTCGTGCCGGTCGCGATCAATTCGCTCATCCTCGTCGGCGTCGGCATGCTGTTCCATCGGCTCGCCGGCCGGCAGTATCCGCACCTGCAGTCGGTCGCCCCGGTCAATGCGCACAACACGGCCGACCCGCCGCCCGCCTTCCGCGTCGGCTTCAACACGCAGGACATCGACGCGGCCATCGAAAGCCTCAACGAGACGCTCGACATCAGCCGCGCCGACCTCGACACGCTGCTTCGGCAGGTCGAGCTCCAGGCGCTGCTGCGCGAACGCGGGGATCTCACCTGCGCCGACATCATGTCGCGCGACGTCGTGACGATCCAGCTTGGTGCAAGCGCGGACGAGGCGCGGGCGCTGCTGCTCGGCCACGATATCCGCACGCTGCCGGTGCTCGACGGCGAGAGGCTGCTGGGCACGGTGGGCCTGCGCGAGCTTGCCGCCATGGCGCCGTCCGCCCCCCTTCCCGTTTCCGAGGCGGCGACCGTGCGGCCCGCCGACCCGGCGATCGGTCTCCTGCCGCGCCTGACGGACGGCACGATCCATGCCGTGGTGGTGCTCGACGAGGCGAACCGCGTCGCCGGCATCATCTCCCAGACCGATCTTCTGGCCACGCTCGCACGAAGCCTTTCCCGGACCGGTATGGCCGGCCTGATGGGCGGCCACGGGCAGGGTATCTGAAAATGCCCGGACGATGTCATCCGGCCGGCCGGCGCCAGACCGGCCGCCCCATCCAGGAAATGTGAGACCGAGAGACGAAAGGAGTGTCGCCATGGCGACTGTCGATGAGAAGCTTGAACCCATCCTTGCCCAGGTGCTGCAGCGCAACCCGGCGGAGCCGGAGTTCCACCAGGCGGTGCGCGAGGTGCTGGAAAGCCTCGGGCAGGTCGTCTCCAAGCATCCCGGCTACCTGGCGGACGCGCTGATCGAGCGCATCTGCGAGCCGGAACGCCAGATCATCTTCCGCGTGCCGTGGGTCGACGACAAGGGCCAGGTGCAGATCAACCGCGGCTTCCGCGTGCAGTTCAACTCGGCGCTCGGTCCCTACAAGGGCGGCCTTCGCTTCCATCCCTCCGTCAATCTCGGCATCATCAAGTTCCTCGGCTTCGAGCAGATCTTCAAGAACGCGCTGACGGGCCTGCCGATCGGCGGCGGCAAGGGCGGCTCGGACTTCGACCCGAAGGGCAAGTCCGACCTCGAGATCATGCGCTTCTGCCAGTCCTTCATGACCGAGCTGCACCGCCACCTCGGCGAGTACACCGACGTGCCCGCCGGCGACATCGGCGTCAGCGGCCGCGAGATCGGCTGGATGTTCGGCCAGTACAAGCGCCTGACCAACCGCTTCGAAGCCGGCGTCTTCACCGGCAAGGGCCTCAGCTACGGCGGCTCGCTGGTGCGCAAGGAAGCGACCGGCTACGGCGCGGTCTACTTCACCCAGGCCATGCTCTCCACGAAGGGCACGGATTTCTCCGGCAAGCGCGTCACCGTCTCCGGCTCGGGCAATGTCGCGATCTACGCCATGGAACAGGCCATCGCCTATGGCGCCAGGGTCGTCGCCTGCTCGGACAGCAGCGGCTACATCCTCGACGAGGAGGGCATCGACCTCGATCTCGTCAAGGAGATCAAGGAAGTGCGCCGCGAACGCTTGTCCGAATATGCCCGTGCGAAGAAGGGCTCGCATTTCATTGCCACCGGCAAGGGGTCGATCTGGGACGTGCCCTGCGATGTCGCGCTGCCCTGCGCCACGCAGAACGAGCTTACCGGCAAGGATGCCCGCACGCTGATCAAGAACGGCGTCATCGCCGTCGCCGAGGGCGCCAACATGCCCTCGACGCCCGAAGCCGTGCGCGCCTTCCAGGAGACGGGCGTGCTTTTCGGCCCCGGCAAGGCGGCCAATGCCGGCGGCGTCGCCACCTCCGCGCTGGAAATGCAGCAGAACGCCAGCCGCGATAGCTGGAGCTTCGAACAGACCCGCGAGCGGCTCGGCCAGATCATGGCGGGCATCCATGACCGTTGCGCCGGGACGGCCGAGGAATACGGCGCCAAGGGCAACTACGTGCTCGGCGCCAACATTGCCGGCTTCATCCGCGTGGCGGAGGCGATGCGCGCCCAGGGCGTGATCTGATCGTCCTTTCGCTTCAGGCCACCGACGGCCCCGGACCCGGTCCGGGGCCGTTCTCGTTGGCGGCGACGAAGGCCCGCCCGTCGAGGCCGCCGGCCACCAGCCGGAACGTCGGCCGGGCTTCGGATGCCGGTTCTTCCGTCGCGGCCTTCGCCGCGGCCGGCTGGAACAGCACCTTTTCCAGGACGATCCAGTCGCTCCGTCCCTCCGGCCGGTCGAAGCGCAGCGATTCGCCCTCGCGCAGCCCCAGCAGGGCAAGGCCGTAGAACGTCGTGACCGGCAGGAAGGCGCTGCCGGGCGCGTAGGTGCCGGGAAGGCAGAGGGTGCGGCTGTCGGTCAGCCCGCTCGCGCAGCGGAAGGCGACGCGCGCATCGACCGTCGCCAGCCCAGCCGGTATCGGCGCGCCGAGCGGCAGGCGTGCCGTCGAAAGCTTGCGCCTGAGAAGCGCCAGCCATTCCTCCGTCAGCGGCGGCCAGCCGTTCAGCAGCTTCTCCAGCACGTAGCTGTCGCGCGCCGTGAGCATCCCGGGATCCCGTCTCATCGTCATTCTCCATCCTGCCCGCCGTTTCGGGCGGGGCTTGCAAGGTTCGTGGTGGAGAGGCCCCCTGGCCGCGCGTGCGGCGCAGGGGGTCACGATCCTGCGACGAGGCAGCCCCCGATGCGCCCGGACTGGGAGAAGGACAGGAATTTCATCACGCGGCCCTCAGGAGGCGCGGGCGGCATCCGGCGCGCCGGCGTGAACGGCGATGACGCTGAGGCGCCGCACCCGCCCGTCGCGCGCGGCCCATTCGATTGACTGGCCGGCCGAAAGGCCGAGGAGCGCCGCGCCGACCGGCGTCAGCACGGAAATGCGCTGGCGCGAGATGTCGGCATCGCCGGGGAAGACGAGCTCGGCGGTCTGCGGCGCCTCGTCGTCGATCTGGAATTCGGCGGTGGCGCCGATGCGCATGACGCCCGGCGCCATGCGGGCGTCATCGACGACCTTCGCCCGGTCGAGCTCGGTGGCAAGCTGCTCGGCGGCATGCGGATCGCGCTCGGCCAGCATGTCGGCAAGGTTGGAAAGGCGCGCGTATTCGGAACGGGCGATCGTGATGGCGGGCAGGCGAACGGCCTTGGTCTTGGTGGTCATGGCACTCTCGCGACATAGGTCTTGCGGCCCGAAGGGCACGCGGAAAATGGAAATGTGAGGGTCATGTCGCGCTGGTCTGGCGCGGTTCTCGTTTTTTCACGGAACCGCTATCGCCCCACGGCCGGGGCGCGACGCGACCAAGCCGGGGGCTAGTATCCTGCGAGAGGAAACAACCGTTTCAGAAATCGGGCAAGGTCGTGCGTGGTCATCATGCCCTTATGATGGGGTGAGCGGACGGGGAAAGTCAAGCCGCCCGGCGCCGATGCGGCCGAACGCCCCGTGCGACGCCGTGTCGATTTGACAGAAGCCAGATAGGCGCGGATAGCTCGTCGATCCCGAACGAGCGAGGCCCCGCGATGATCGAAGACCTTCTTGCCAGGAACAAGGCGTGGTCCGCCGAGCGCAAGGCGGAGAGGGCGGATTATTTCGAGCGCCTGACGCAATTGCAGCAGCCGGACTATCTGTGGATCGGCTGTTCCGACAGCCGCGTGCCGGCCAATGTGATCGCCGGGCTGGAGCCGGGCGAGGTCTTCGTCCATCGCAATGTCGCCAACCTCATCCATCCGGCCGATCTCAACATGCTCTCCGTGGTGGAATATGCAGTCCACCAGCTCGGCGTGAAGCACATCATCATCTGCGGGCACTATGGCTGCGGCGGCATCCGCGCGGCGGTCAGCGGCGAGCGCTTCGGGCTGATCGACCATTGGCTGCAGCCGGTGCGCGACGTGGCGGACCGCCGCTTCGAATGCCGCGAATGCGAGGGGTGGAGCGATGCCGACCTCGACCGGCTCTGCGAGGCCTCGATCGCCGCGCAGGTCGAGCGCCTCGCCCGCACGCCGACCCTGCAGGCGGCCTGGCAGGCGGGCCGCGACGTTTCGATCCACGGCTGGGTCTACGGCCTGAAGGACGGCCTGCTTTCCGATCTTCAGTGCACGGTGAGCGGCAGGCGGAAGGGCTGAGCCATGGCCGTGCAGATCAAGCGTGTCTATGACGAACCGGGGCCTGACGACGGTCAGCGCATCCTCGTCGACCGCCTCTGGCCGCGCGGCATCTCGAAGGAGAAGGCGGCGCTCGATGACTGGATGAAGGACATCGCGCCGACGCCCGCCCTGCGCAAATGGTTCGACCACAGGCCCGAACGCTGGGTGGAATTCCGGAAACGCTACCGCGAGGAGCTACGGGAAAACCCTGCGGTGGAAGCGCTGCGCGAGCGGGTCGCCGCGGGAACGGTCACGCTGCTCTACGGTTCGCGCGACCGGCAATACAACCACGCCGCCGTGCTTGCCGACTTCCTGGCGAAGCCGGCATAGCGCTTTCCGGTTGACTGCAAGAATCTTGTAGTCAAACCGCAATAGAATTCATTTGTCACAAGTACGTATCGCCGCCATTTTCACGATTGTGAAAGAGGAGCAGCATCGATGCCCGAGCGGACGGCGAACGAGGTTCAACCGCAGACCGTCGCCGCGGCCCATGGCGTGGCCGACGATACGGCCTTCGGTGCCATCGCGCCGCCGCTCTATCTCTCCAGCACCTACCAGTTCGCCGATTTCGACACGCCGCGCGCCTATGACTATGGCCGCGTCGGCAACCCGACGCGCGACCTTCTGGCCGAAGCGATCGCGAAGCTGGAAGGCGGCGCGGGCGCGGTGCTGACGCCGAGCGGCATGGCCGCCGTCGATCTCCTGGTGGGGCGGCTTCCCGTCGGCAGCCTGGTGCTGGCGCCGCACGATTGCTACGGCGGCACGATGCGGCTCCTGAAGGCGCGCGCCGGGCTCGGCCAGATCCGGCTGCGGCTGGTCGACCAGTCCGACATGGAAGCCTTCAGGACGCGGCTCTGGGACCATCCGGCGCTGGTGCTGATCGAGACGCCGAGCAATCCGCTGATGCGCGTCGTGGATATCGCGGCCCTTTCCGCCTTCGCCAGGGCGGCGGGCGCACGCGTCGCCGTCGACAACACTTTCCTGTCGCCGGCCCTTCAGAAGCCGCTGTCGCTCGGCGCGGATTACGTGCTGCATTCGACGACGAAGTTCCTCAACGGCCATTCCGACGTCATCGCCGGCGCGGTGATCGCCGCGGATGCTGGGGAGGCCCGGGCGCTACGCCACTGGGCCAATGTCACCGGGGCCATCGCCGCGCCCTTCGATTCCTGGCTGACCCTGCGCGGCCTTCGCACCCTTTTCGCCCGCATGGCGGGGCAGGAGCGGAACGCGATGGCGATCGCCGAACGGCTGGTCGTCCATCCCGCCGTCGCTCGCGTGCACTATCCCGGCCTTGCCGGCCATCCCGATCACGCGCTTGCCGCAAGACAGCAGCAGGGTTTCGGTGCCATGATGAGCTTCGAACTTGCCGGCGGCGAGCCTGCGGTGCGGCGCTTCGTGCGGGCGGTCAGGATCTTCACGCTCGCCGAGTCGCTCGGCGGCGTCGAAAGCCTCGTGGCGCATCCGGCGACCATGACCCATGTCGACATGGGCGCCGACGCCCGCGCCCGGGCCGGCATAAGCGACGGGCTGCTGCGGCTTTCCGTCGGGCTCGAGCATGTCGATGATCTGCTGGCCGGGCTCGATGCGGGCCTTTCGGCCTGCTGAGCAACCAGAAAGGGATGCAATGGCCGACGACGACATTCCCGGCACCTTCGCCTCGCCGGCCTGTTTCCTGCACGAGGTCGATCCGGCCTATTCCGGCCTGCCCGGACCGCTCGACCTGCAGGCATGGACGGATGTGAACCGTTGGCGCAAGGCCGAGCGGGAACGGCTGATCGCCGCGCGCCTCGACGTGCCCGCAGAGACGCGGGCAGGCTGGGCAGATGCCATCGCCGCCGGGGTGCTCGCGGAAATCGGCGATGTCGCGGGACGCGTCGTCAGCGCCTACTGGCCGTTTCGCGGCGAGCCGGATCTACGCCCTTTCCTGGAGGCGGTCGCCCGCCGGGGCGGGCGCACCGCGCTGCCGGTCGTGACCGGCAAGGGGCAACCGCTGGAGTTCCATCTCTGGCAGGCGGGCGAGGCGCTGTCGCGCGGCGTCTGGAACATCCCTGTTCCGGCGGAGAGCCGGCCGTGCCTGCCCGACATCGTGATCGCGCCCGTCGTCGGCTACGATCCGGCCGGCTACCGGCTCGGCTATGGCGGCGGCTTCTTCGACCGCACGCTTGCCGCCATGCCGGCGCGGCCCCGCGTCATCGGCATCGGCTACAGCGCCGCGAGGGTCCCGACGATCTATCCGCAGATGCACGACATCCCGATGGACCTGATCGTGACGGAGACCGGGACCGTCCGCCGTCAGGGAGACGTTTCCACGGTGCGCGCATTGACGTAGAGCGCCCTTCCGGCGAACCATCCGTTGATGGCGGCGCCGATGCCCAGCAGAACGATGAGCACCGCGCTCCAGCCGAAACTGCCCGTCCAGCCGCGGATGAGGCCGACGATCAGCGGGCCGATGGCGGCAAGCAGGTAGCCGACGCATTGCGCCATGCCGGAAAGATGCGCCGCCATGTGCGGATCGCGCGTGCGCAGCACGATCACGGTCATCGCCACCGCGATCAGCCCGCCCTGGCCGATGCCCTGCAGCACGGCCCAGAACCAGACGGTGGAGAGCGGCGCGAAGAGCAGGCCGAGAAGCGCGACGACGGCGAGGGCGCAGAGCGTGACGTTGATCACCCGCTGGTCCTTGCCGCGCACGGCAAGATGCGGCGCGACGAGGCAGGCGGCCGCCTGCACCATGACGGAGACGGAGACGATGGCGCCGGCGGTCACGCCGTCCAGCCCCCGTTCGCGCAGGATCGGCACCAGCCAGCCGAAGACGCAATAGGCGAGTGCCGATTGCAGGCCCATGAAGAGCGTGACGTGCCAGGCGAGCCGGTCGCGCCATAGGCCCTCCACGCGAAAGCCGGTGCGCTTGACCTGCCGGCGGCTGGCAAGGACCTGCGGCAGCCAGAGCAGCGCCACCAGCAGCGCCGGCAGCGCCCAGATCGCCAAGGCCCCGCCGAGCGAGCCGCCGAGCAGGTGTTCCACCGGCAGCGTCAGCCCCGCGGCGCTCGCCGCGCCCGCGCAGAGCGCCATCGTGTAGCAGCCGGTCATCAGCGCCGCCCGGTCCGGGAAGTCGCGCTTGACGAGGCCCGGCAGCAGCACGTTGCCGACGGCGATGCAGCCGCCGGCCAGCGCCGTGCCGAGAAAGAGCAGCGGAATGGAGGAAAGGCCGCGCAGCGCCGTGCCGAGCGCGAGGATGAGCACGACGCCGAGCAGGGTGCGCTCCGTGCCGTAGCGCTGGGCAAGGCGCGGGGCGAGCGGCGAGAACAGGCCAAGGCAGACGACGGGCAGCGTCGTCAGCAGGCTGGCGCCGGTCGGCGAAAGGCCGAGCAAGGCGCGGATCTCCGGCAGCAGCGCCGAGGCGCTGGAAAAGACCGGCCGCAGGTTGAAGGCAATCAGCACGAGGCTGGCGCCGAGCAGAATGCGCGCCGCCGTGCCGGGCGGGCGATGCGGTTCCGGTGCGGGCACGCTGTCGGCTTCGGCGTCGATCAGGTCGATGGAGCCGGGATCGTCGGGGAGGGGATGGGTCATGAGAGCAGCAACCGGTCGAGAGCGGAAAGGACGGGGGCCATGAAGCGGCGCACGGCGGCATCCGCCGCGTCGGGATCGCCGCTTTCGATGGCGTCGACGATGGCGGCGTGGGCCGCCATGTCGGGTTCGGGAAGGTCTGCGCGAAGGCTCGCCTCGATGGTTTCGGAGATCAGCGCGGAGAAGAAATCGTACATGCCGGCCAGCACCGCGTTCTGCGAGGCGGCGATCACGGCCTGGTGGAAGGCGAGGTCGCGGGCGATGAAGGCCGCCTTGTCGCCGCCCTCGTAGTTGCCGCGTTCGGCAAGGCGCGCGCGCAGTCCGGCGATCACGGCGGGTGTCCGGCGGAGAGCGGCAAGCCGCGCCGCCTCCGCATCGAGCGCGAGACGCGCCTCGAACTGGTCGCGCAGGCCCGCGCGGCGGGCCATGGTGAGCGGACGGGTGGTGTCGGCCGCGGAAAGCACATAGGTCCCGGAGCCCTGCCGGGTTTCGAGGATGCCTTGCGAAACGAGGACGCGCACAGCCTCGCGCACGGTGCCGCGGCTGACGGAGAGCATCGCCGAAAGCGTCGCCTCGTTCGGCAGCTTGTCGCCGACGGCCCAGCGGCTGCCGAGGATTTCGGCACGGATCGCCTCGGCCGCCGTGTCGGCGAGATTGGTCTTGCTCAGGGATTGCATGGATAATCACCAGATCATCTGATGACTTGGTGATTATCGCGATTGTGCGGAAAGGTCAAAGCCATTCTGCCTGTTCCGAAGTTTCCCTCTCCCCTCGCGGGTAGGGCAATGGTTTCCTTTCCTGAGCGATGGTCCGTCCGCCATGGACGCTGAGCTGCCGCCTATGGGATTGGGCGTTGCCGCTCTTCCCTTCTCCCCACGGGGAGAAGGTGGCCCGAAGGGTCGGATGAGGGGCATCTCGAATAAAACCGTTGATTTTTTCTGCCTCCGGCGTCCCCCTCATCCGCCTGCCGGCGCCTTCTCCCCGCGGGGGAGAAGGGAAGTGCGGCAACGTCGGGCTCGATAGGCGATAGCTCCGGGCATGGACGGGAGAAGCGGCGCCGGATTTATTTCCCGGCCGGCCGCGTCGGCCGTTACCGCTTGCGCGGCCAGGTGTCGGCGAGGCGGTAGCCGGCTGGCCACGGATCGTCGGGATCGAGCATCACCTGGCTGGTGCCGGTGATCCATGCGCGGCCGGAGATCTCCGGCACGATGGCCGGGCGGCCGCCGACGGTGGTCTCGCCGACGGTGCGGCAGTCGAAGCGCGAATCGATGATCGAATAGCCGGAGAAGGGTTGCCCGACCTTGATCTGGCCGCGGGCGTGCAGCACGGCCATGCGGGCCGAGCAGCCGGTGCCGGTGGGCGAGCGGTCGAGCTTGGCCGGCTGGATGACCACCGTGTTGCGGCCGTGCAGCGCGCCGTCGCGCTCTTCCACCGGCAGCGTGAGCTGGCAGAAGGAGATGTGGTTCCATTCCGGGTTTTCCGGATGGGTGAAGCCGAGCTGCTCGTTGGCCGCCTTCGTGATGCGGATGCCGGTCTCGGCCAGTTCCCGCGCCTCGTCCGGCGTCACGGCGAAACCGAGCGCGCGCGCATCGGCAAGGACGAAGCTGTCGCCGCCATAGGCGGTATCGACGGTCAGCGTGCCGAGGCCTTCCACTTCCAGCGTCGCATCCAGCCTGTCGGCGAAGGACGGGACGTTCGTCACGGTGATGCGCTCGGCCTTGCCGTTGCGGCAGGCGGCGACGACATCGACGAGGCCGCCCGGCGCCTCCAGCACCATGCGGGTCTCCGGCTCGACCATCGGCACGATGCCGCTGTCGAGCAGCACGGTGGAAACGCAGATCGAGTTGGAGCCGGACATCGGCGGCGTATCCTCCGGCTCCATGATGATGAAGCCCATCGTGGCGCGCGGGTCCTTCGGCGGCACGAGCAGGTTGATATGGCGGAAGACGCCGCCGCGCGGCTCATTCAGCACGAAGTTGCGGAGCGTCTTGTCCTCGGCGATGAAATTGCGCTGCTCCCAAAGCGTCCTGCCGGGCGGCGGCGCGACCCCGCCGACGATGACGTCGCCCACCTCGCCCTCGGCGTGGCAGGAGACGATGTGGATGACCTTGCTGCTGCGCATGGCTTTCTCTCCGGTTTCTGGCTGCTTCACCGCTGGCGCGGTGGCCCTTTCATAGAAAGATTGGATCCAATATACAATACGGCTTTCGCACGCGGCGGAGCCGCTCGGTTGCCCCGTTTGCGGTTTCGACCTATGACCATGGCCTGCATTATCAGGGGTTGGACGTGATGAGATTTGCCGCCGTCGATGTCAGGCAGGCCGCTTCCGCGGCCGACATCGTCTACGAGTCCCTGCGCAAGGCGATCATCGAGGGCGACATTGCCGAGGGCGAGAGCCTCAGGCAGGAAGAGATCGCGCGGATGTTCAATACCAGCCGTATCCCCGTGCGCGAGGCGCTGTCCCGGCTGGAGCAGCACGGCCTCATCACCACCCGGCGCTACAGGGGCGCCGTCGTCGCCGGCCTTTCCATCGAGGAGATCGCGGAGATCTTCGAGTTCCGCGCGCTGATCGAGGCCGAGGTCATGCGCCTTGCCGTGCCCAATCTCGACCGGGAGGCGCTGGACCGCGCGCGGCGCTATTGCGAGGCCTTCGACCGGGAAACGGACCCGCACCGCTGGGGCGAGATCAACCGGCATTTCCACACCACGCTCTACGAGGCCTCGCACCGCCCCTATCATCTGCATAATGTCGGCCTGTCGTTCGACCGCATCGACCGCTACCTGCGCGCCCAGCTCACCTTCACCCACGGCATGCCGCGGGCCGGCCGCGAGCACGAGGCGATCCTTGCGGCCTGCGAGAAGGGCGATGCGGACCTCGCCTCGCGACTGACCCGCGATCATGTTCTCGACGCCGGGCAATCGCTGATGACGTTCCTCCGGCAGCAGCGGACATGAGAAGGGCGGGTTTTCCCGCCCTTTCTTTTCGATCGGCGCCCGGAGCGGCTTGACGGCGCTTTCGTCAAAATGCCCACTTTAAGCGATTGATAGTGCAGGCATACAATTGTATTTCTTTTGTCGACAAGAGGATTTCCGATGACCGGTACCGATTCCAGTATCCTGCCCGAACGCAAGCGCGGCTCCGGCGTCAAAATGGTCTACGACCTTCTGCGCGACGAGATCCTCGACCTCAAGCTCGCCCCCGGCAGCCCGGTCGACGAGGTGCAGCTTGCCGAGCGGTTCAAGATGTCGCGAACGCCGATCCGGGAGGCGCTGGTCCGGCTTGCCGGCGAGGGGCTGATCGAGACGCTGCCGAACCGCTCGACCATGGTGTCGAACATCGATTTCCTCAACCTCCACACCCTCTTCGACGCGCTGGTTCTGATGTATCGCGTGACCACGCGGCTCGCAGCGCAGAACCATCGTGCGGAGGACCTCGCCGTCATCCGCGGTTTTCACGAGGATTATGCCAAGGCCGTCGAGGCGCGCGACATGCTGGCGATGATCGCGACCAATGCGACCTTCCATGCGGCCATCTCCGAGGCCGGCCGCAACCCGTATTTCACGAGCCTCTTCCGCCGGCTGCTCGACGAGGCGCGGCGCATCCTGCGCCTCTACTACCAGTCCTATCAGGAGCAGTTTCCGCGGCGCTTCGTGGACGAGCACGCGGCGATCGTCGCGGCGATCGAGGCGCGCGACATCGAGGAGGCCGACCGCCTCGGCAAGGCCCATGCCGAGCAGATCGTCACGCAGGTGCAGAAGCTCTTCAGCCGCGACGACCGGCTGGACATCCCGCTGTGATGCGTTGTATTTTTCTTGTCGACAAATAAAATACAAGTTGTTATACATTGCCGTGAGGGGAGGCTGAGGACATCCGCGCCGGCCGACCGCCCGAACCGCCCATAGGAGATCGACATGAAGGCCAAGATTTTTTCCGGTGTCATTCCCGCCCTGATGACCCCCTGCAAGGAAGACCGCACGCCGGACTTCGACCAGCTGGTCCGCAAGGGCAAGGAACTCAACGAGAAGGGCATGTCCGCCGTCGTCTATTGCGGTTCCATGGGTGACTGGCCGCTTCTGACGGACGAGCAGCGCATGGAGGGCGTCGAGCGCCTGGTCAAGGCCGGCATCCCGGTCATCGTCGGCACCGGCGCCGTCAACACCGCCTCGGCCGTCGCGCACGCCGCCCACGCCCAGAAGGTCGGCGCGCAGGGCCTCATGGTCATCCCGCGTGTCCTTTCCCGCGGCTCCGTCGTCGCCGCCCAGAAGAACCACTTCAAGGCCATCCTGTCGGCCGCCCCGGACCTGCCGGCCGTCATCTACAACAGCCCCTATTACGGCTTCGCCACCCGCGCCGACCTGTTCTTCGCCCTGCGCCAGGACCACAAGAACCTCGTCGGCTTCAAGGAATTCGGCGGCGCCGCCGACATGCGCTATGCGGCCGAGAACATCACCAGCCGCGACGACGACGTCTCGCTGATGATCGGCGTCGACACCTGCGTCTTCACCGGCTTTGTCGATTGCGGCGCCGTCGGTGCGATCACCGGCATCGGCTGCGTTCTGCCGAAGGAAGTGCTGCACATGTGCGCCCTCGCCCAGGGCGCCGCCAAGGGTGATGCGGATGCCCGCGCCCGCGCGCTGGAACTGGAATCGGCGCTCGCCGTCCTCTCGTCCTTCGACGAAGGCCCGGACCTCGTCCTCTACTTCAAGCACATGATGGTCCTGAAGGGCGACAAGGAATACACGCTGCACTTCAACGAAACCGACGCCCTCTCCGAGAGCCAGCGCGGCTACGTCGAATCCCAGCTCAAGCTCTTCGACACCTGGTATGCCGAATGGAGCAAGCTGCCGGGCGCCGTGCAGAAATACAAGGTCTGACGCCGCGTGCATCCTGATGAGAAAGGCTCTCCGCAAGGAGAGCCTTTTTGTTAGCGGAAGCGGCCATGCGAGATCGATCCCGCGGCGGAAACCCGCCCGTGGCTTGTCAATGAACATTGGACGGGGCGCCGGCGGTGCCTCATCTGAAGAGTTTTTACATGGCCCCTTCCGGTGCCCCGTTCGACGGTTTCTGCCCGTGACTTCGGTCTCTCTGGGAGGGTGGCTATCTATGGGAACAGTAGCGTGCTCCTCTTTCAAGGAAGCCATGCACGCCCTCAGGCTTACGGCGCCGCAGCCATGGCTGCCGGTCGGCACCGTCTTCCACTGCTTCGGGTAAGCCGGGCCTTTCGACCCTCGGACGTCACCCTGGCGCGACCCCACCCCTTTGTGTGCCACACAGGCACGCCCGCCGAGTTTATCAGGAGAAACAGCGGGATCGGCCCGACGCCCTGCTGCTTCCCCCGGATCGCCGGAGGGAGACCATTTTCCACGGACCCGGTGCATGAGATTTCGCGTCCTTCCCTCGATGCCCCGCGCCGACCCCGCCTCGCCGCAACGCCTTGCGGTGTATCCATGACGGGATGGGGAGATTATAGGCACGGAAGGAGAGGGCGGGGAAAATGCGGCGGGTTTTTCCCCGGGAAGTGAGGGGCGCGGCGCGGTTTGGATCCCCGCTCAAGCCCGAGGGCGCCGAGCGTGAAGGCCGGCCCTGTTGGCCGGCCGATGAGCGCTCTTTCGCTCAGGCGATCGCGTCCAGCCCCTTGTCCAGCAGGCGGTCGAGCTGTTCCACCTCGGCGGTCGTCAGCGTGACTCCTTCCGCCTCGGACTTCGTGCGGGCGACGAAGCGGCGCTGGGAGGGCAGGCGCGCGCCCTGGCCGACGATGGCCTCGAAGAGGGTTTCGGCGCGGGCGAAGGGATCGCCGGGGCGGCCCTTGGCGAAGGCTTCCGGCGACAGGGCGATGATGAGTTCGCCGTGGAAGGGGGCGAGGGTCGTCGTGCCGAGATAGTCGAGCACTTCCGGGCTCGTCAGGTCGCCGATCATGATGCCAGCGAGGAGCTCGATCATCGTGCCGATGGCCGAGCCCTTGTGGCCGCCGAAGGGCAGCATGGCGCCGGCAAGCGCCGCTTCCGGATCGGTCGTCGGGTTGCCGTCGGCGTCGATCGCCCAGCCTTCCGGGAGCTGCTTGCCGGCGCGGCGGTGCAGCTCGATCTCGCCGCGGGCGGCGACGGATGTGGCGAAGTCGAAGACATAAGGCGCGCCGTTCGGGCGCGGCCAGCCGAAGGCGAAGGGATTGGTGCCGAGCAGCGGCTTGTTGCCGCCGGTGGGTGCGACCGTCGCATAGCTCGGGCACATGACGAGGCCGGCAAGGCCCGCCTTCGTCACGGCCTCGACTTCCGGCCAGAGCGCCGAGAAATGGGTGCAGTCGTTGATGACCAGCGCGGCAATGCCGAGCTTGCGGGCGCGGTCGGCAAGGGCGGGGACGCCGAGCTCGAAGGCGGGGTTGGCAAAGCCGCCCTTGGCGTTGACCTTGACGATGGCCGAGCCCTCGTTGGCGTCGAGTTCCGGCACGGCGTCCGGCTTGACCTTGCCGGCCTTGACGGTGCGCAACGCGCCCTCGATGCGGTAGATGCCGTGCGACTTGCAGGCATCCCGCTCGCCGGCGACGATGACGCGGGCAAGCGCGCCGGCCTGCACGGCGTTGAGGCCGGCCTTGAGGAAGATGGCTTCGACCCGCTCCTGAAGCGCGGCAATCGACAGAGTGGTGGTTTGCGTCATCTTTCGTCTCTTCAAAGGCTGGTGCCGACCCCGGGGCAGGTTGGCGATTGAACATTTGCATACATAGAGTATACAAGATTTCCACAAGTGCAATTCGCCCCGCCGTTTCCTATATCGGGCGAGCATCATTCCGCAAGAAAGGGACGTCAAATGGCTTTCACCCCGAACGGTAAACACCTCGTCGCAGGCGAATGGCTGGACGGCAACGGCACGTTCGCCTCCTCGCCGGCGCATGGCCCGGCGCACGACTTCGCCGTCGGCACGGTCGAGCTGGTGAACAAGGCCGCAGAGGCCGCGGAAGACGCCTTCCTCAGCTACGGCTATGCCTCGCGCGCCGAACGGGCCGCGTTCCTGCGCGCCATCGCCGACGAGATCGAGGCCCGGGCGGATGCCATCACCGAGATCGGTACCGAGGAGACCGGCCTGCCCGTCGCACGCCTCCAGGGCGAGCGCGGCCGCACCACCGGCCAGCTCCGCCTCTTCGCCGACCATATCGAGAAGGGCGACTATCTCGACCGCCGCCGCGATGCCGCCCTGCCGGATCGCCAGCCCCTGCCGCGCCCGGAAATCCGCCTGATCCAGCGGCCGCTCGGCCCGGTCGCCGTCTTCGGCGCCTCCAACTTCCCGCTCGCCTTCTCGACGGCCGGCGGCGACACCGCCGCCGCGCTCGCCGCCGGCTGCCCGGTCGTCGTCAAGGGTCACTCGGCCCATCCGGGCACCGGCGAGATCGTCGCCGAGGCCGTGCTGGCCGCCATCAAGAAGACCGGCGTGCATCCGGGCGTCTTCTCGCTCATCCAGGGCGGCAACCGAAAGGTCGGCGAGGCCGTGGTGCAGCATCCGCTGATCAAGGCCGTCGGCTTCACCGGCTCGCTTGCCGGCGGCCGCGCGCTCTTCAACCTCTGCGCCGCCCGGCCCGAGCCGATCCCGTTCTTCGGCGAGCTCGGCTCGGTCAACCCGATGTTCCTGCTGCCGCAGGCCATGAAGGCCCGCGCCGAAGGCCTCGGCCAGGGCTGGGCGGGCTCGCTCACCATGGGCGCCGGCCAGTTCTGCACCAATCCGGGCATCGCCATCGTCGCCGACGGTCCGGATGCCGACCGCTTCACGGCCGCCGCCGTCGAAGCCCTCGGCAAGGTCGGCGCGCAGACCATGCTGACCGACGGCATCGCCAAGGCCTATCAGGACGGACAGGCGCGCTTTGCAAGCCGCAACACCGTCAAGCCGCTCTTCACCACCGAATCCACCGGCCGCAACGCGCTGCCGAACCTCTTCGAGATCTCCGGCGAGCAGTTCCTCGCCGACCACGCGCTCTCCGAGGAGGTCTTCGGCCCGCTCGGCCTCGTCGTGCGCGTCGGTTCCGTCGGTGAGATGGAGCAACTCGCCCGCAATTTCGAAGGCCAGCTCACGGCAACCATCCACATGGATGAAGGCGACCTCGACGATGCGAAGCGCCTGCGCCCGATCCTCGAGCGCAAGGCCGGCCGCGTGCTGGTCAACGGCTTCCCGACCGGCGTGGAAGTGGTCGATTCCATGGTGCATGGCGGCCCGTACCCGGCCTCGACGAATTTCGGCGCGACGAGCGTCGGCACCATGTCGATCCGCCGGTTCCTGCGTCCCGTCAGCTACCAGAACATGCCGGAAGGCCTGCTCCCGGACGATTTCCTCAACTGATTCAATCCGTCAGGTGGACAGGGGCCGGGTTTTCCGCAAGGAGGGCCCGGCCCCTGCTTTTTTCTCCTTTCGGGTATATACTTTTTGTATATTAATTGTATTTTGTGGCCCGGTTTGCGCCTCGGACGAAGGACGGCCTTCGCCCGCGTGAACTGCCAGACCAATCCAGGGAGAGAGTTATGAAGAAGACCTCGGTCCTCGCCTTCGGCCTCGTTGCCGCCACCGCTCTGACCAGCCCGGCCAAGGCCGACAAGCTGGACGACATCATCTCGTCCGGCACGCTGCGCTGCGCCGTCGTCCTCGACTTCCCGCCGATGGGCGCGCGCGACGAGAGCAACAACCCGATCGGCTTCGACGTCGATTACTGCAACGACCTCGCCAAGGCGCTCGGCGTCACGGCCGAGATCGTCGAGACGCCCTTCCCGGAACGCATCCCGGCCCTGATGTCCGGCCGCGTCGACGTCGGCGTCGCCTCGACCTCCGACACGCTTGAGCGCGCCAAGACCGTCGGCATGACGATCCCCTACTTCGCCTTCGAAATGGCCGTCACGGCCAATGACAAGTCGGGCGTCAAGTCCTTCGAGGACATGAAGGGCAAGACGGTCGGCGCCACCGCCGGCACGTTCGAGGCCATCGCGCTCGAAAAGTCGGTCAAGGAATGGGGCACCGGCGAGTTCCGTCCCTACCAGACCCAGGCCGACGTCTTCCTCGCGCTCAGCCAGGGCCAGATCGACGCGACGGTCTCCACCTCCACGGTCGCCCAGTCCAACGTCAAGAGCGGCAAGTTCGCCGGCATCTCGGTCGTCGGCAAGGCGCCCTACGACATCGACTATGTCGCGCTCTTCACCAACCGCGAAGAATACGGCCTGATCAACTACCTGAACCTCTTCATCAACCAGCAGGTTCGCACCGGCCGCTACAAGGAACTCTACGAGAAGTGGGTCGGCGGCGACGTGCCGGACCTGTCCGTGAACGGCGTTTATCGCTAATCTGCCGCTTGCCCGGCGGCGCGGAACATCCCGTTCCGCGCCGCCGGTCGTTTCAAAGGGTGAGACGGCAATGTTCAGTTACTCCTTTCATTGGAACCAGGCGTTCAAGGCCCTGCCGCAGATGCTGGACGGCGCGCTGGTCACGCTGCAGATCGCCATCCTGTCGATGGTCATCGGCGTCGCGGTCGCGCTCGCGCTGACGCTCTTCCGCCTGTCCGGCAACCGCTTCCTCGGCGGCTTCGCCACGGCCTGGGTGGAGATCGCGCGCAACACGCCGGCGCTCTTCCAGATCTACATGGCCCATTTCGGCCTCGGCAATTTCGGCATCCACCTCAGCCCCTATACGGCGCTCCTGGTCGGTATCGCCTTCAACAATGCCGGCTACCTCGCGGAGAACTTCCGCGGCGCGCTGAAGGCGATCCCGGAGACGCAGACACGCGCCGCCCGCTCGCTCGGCATGACCCCGCTGCAGGCCTTCCGCTACGTCGTGCTGCCGCAGATGCTGCGCATCGCCTTCCTGCCGGTCACCAACCAGATGGTCTGGGCGATCCTGATGACCTCGCTCGGCGTCACCGTCGGCATGAACACGGACCTTGCCGGCGTCACGCAGGCACTGAACGCGGTCTCCTTCCGCACCTTCGAGTTCTTCGCGCTCGCGGCGGTGATCTACTACGTCATCGCCAAGATCGTGACGCTGGCGGCGCGCCTCGCCGCCGCGCGCATGTTCCGCTACTGAGAGGGGAAGCCATGTTCGATACCGCTCTCACCTGGGCCGATCTCGCCTTCCTCGCGCAGGGCGCGGCGATGACGCTCGCCGTCACCGCCGTCTCCGTCCTCGCCGGAACCGTGCTCGGCATCGTCTTCGGCGTCATCCGCAACCAGGCCGGCCCCTACTGGTCGATGCCGCTCACCTTCCTGCTCGACATCTTCCGCTCCGTGCCGCTGCTCATCCAGCTCGTGCTCGGCAATGCGGCGCAGTCGATCATGAAGCTCGGCTGGGCGCCCTTCACTACCTCCTGCGTGGTGCTGTCGCTCTATACCGCGGCCTATTGCACCGAGATCGTGCGCGGCGGCATCTCCTCCGTTCCGCCGACGACGCGCCGCGCCGCCCGCTCGCTCGGCATGACCTGGTGGCAGGACATGCGCTACATTGTTGCCCCGCTCGCCACGCGCGTCTCGCTGCCCGCCTGGATCGGCCTGACGCTCGGCGTCATGAAGGATTCCGCGCTCGTGCTCTGGCTCGGCCTGATCGAGCTGCTGCGCGCCTCGCAGATCCTCGTCACGCGCCTGCAGGAACCGCTGTTCATCCTGTTCATCTGCGGCGCCATCTACTTCCTCATCTCCTTCCCCATCGCCCGGCTGGGCGGGTATCTCGAAAGACGGTGGTCCAATGATTGAGATCGAAAACGTCCGCAAATCCTTCGGCCAGCTCGAGGTCCTGAAGGGGATCAACCTCACCGTGGAAAAGGGCGAGGTGCTGACCATCATCGGTGGTTCGGGCTCCGGCAAGTCGACGCTGCTGACCTGCATCAACGGTCTGGAGACCATCGACGCCGGCCGCATCGTCGTCGACGGCACCGATGTCCATGCCAAGGGCACGGACCTCAACAAGCTGCGCCGCAAGCTCGGGATCGTCTTCCAGCAGTTCAACGCCTTCCCGCACCTGACGGTGCTGGAGAACGTCATGCTGGCGCCGGTGAAGGTGCTCGGCCAGTCGAAGGCGGAAGCCGAGGCGATGGCCGTCAAGCAGCTCACCCATGTCGGCCTCGGCGACAAGCTCAAGGTCTATCCGAGCCGCATGTCCGGCGGCCAGCAGCAGCGCATGGCGATTGCCCGCGCGCTCGCCATGTCGCCGGCCTACATGCTGTTCGACGAAGTGACCTCGGCGCTCGACCCGCAGCTCGTCGGCGAAGTGCTCGACACGCTGCGCATGCTCGCCTCCGAGGGCATGACGATGATCTGCGTCACGCACGAGATGAAGTTCGCCCGCGAGGTCTCCGACCGCGTCGCCTTCTTCCACAAGGGCGTGATGGCCGAGATCGCTCCGCCGGAGGACCTGTTCGGCGCACCCAAGAACCCGGAATTGCAGGCGTTCCTCGCCGCCACCCACTGAGGCAAAGATGCAGACTGAAATCGAGCCCGGCGTCGTCGTCATCGGCGCCGGCGTGGTCGGCCTTTCCGCCGCCATCGCGGCGCAGGCCCGCGGCCTCGCCGTCACCGTCCTCGAACGCGAAGAACCCGCCGCCGGCGCGTCCGCTGGAAACGCGGGCGCCTTCGCCTTCACCGACATCCTGCCGCTCGCGTCTCCCGGCATCCTGAAGAAGGCGCCGAGATGGCTGCTCGACCCGCTCGGGCCGCTCTCCGTGCCGCCTTCCTATGCCTTGCAGATCGCGCCGTGGATGTTCCGCTTCTGGCGTGCCTGCTCGGCAAGCCGCGTCGCCCATTCCACCGCCGCGCAGACCGCGCTGATGGACCTTTCCAGGGCCGAGCTGGAGCCGTTCCTCGCCGAGACCGGCACGGCATCCATGCTGCGCAAGGAAGGCAATCTCCAAGTCTATGAAAGCCAGGCCGAGCTCGACGCCTCGCTGCCCGGCTGGAAGGCGCGCGCCGAACACGGCATCGCGTTCCGCCACATGGACGCCGCCGAGATGGCGACGATCCAGCCCGGCCTTGCGCCGCGCTTCACCCACGGCACCTTCACGCCCGGCTGGTATTCCATCGCCGATCCCAAGCTCTACACGCTGGCGCTGGCCGATCATTTCCGCGCCAGGGGCGGCAAGATCGAGCGCGCCGAGGTCTCCAGCCTGCATCCCATCGAGGGCGGCGTCGAAATCCGCACGACGGATGGTCGCACGTTGCGGGCACAGAAGGTCGTGCTCGCGGCCGGAGCCTTCTCGCATCGGGTCGCCCGTTCGCTCGGCGAGAACATCCCGCTCGAAACCGAGCGCGGCTACAACACGACGCTGCCGGCCGACGCCTTCGACCTGCGAACGCAGGTCACCTTCGGCGGCCATGGCTTCGTCGTCACCCGGCTTTCGACCGGCATCCGCGTAGGCGGCGCGGTGGAGCTCGGCGGACTGAAGCTACCGCCGAACTTCCGCCGGTCGGAAGCCATGCTGGAAAGGGCCCGCGCCTTCCTGCCGGGTCTCAAGCCCGAGGGCGGCGTGCAGTGGATGGGCTTCCGCCCCTCGCTGCCGGACAGCCTGCCGGCCATCGGCGCCGCCCGGGCAACGCCGCGCGTGGTCTATGCCTTCGGCCACGGCCATCTCGGCCTCACCCAGTCGGCCGGCACGGCCCGCCTCGTCGCCGAACTCCTCACCGACGGCAGGACGGCGATCGACATCGCCCCCTTCTCGCCGCAACGCTTCTAGAATCTGTCCGGTTCAAGATGGACCGGCCAGACTCTGGATCTCTGTTTTCGGTTGTCTTTTCGGGAAAACCGGATTCCCCTTTTCCCTGACAACCCCTAGGGACAACGCCATGGCCGACCTCTCCGCCCGCAGCATCCTCGCCGGAACAGCCTCCGGCCCGATCATCGCCGCCGGGGAGGCGCTGAGCTTCTGGGGCGGCGTCGATCCGGCGACCGGCCGCGTCATCGACGTGCACCACCCGCTGCATGGCGTGACGATCACCGGCGGCATCCTGATGATGCCGTCGAGCCGCGGTTCCTGCACCGGCTCCGGCGTGCTGCTGGACCTCGCGCTGACCGGCCGCGCGCCCGCAGCGCTGGTCTTCAGCGAGGCCGAGGACGTGCTGACGCTCGGCGCGCTGATCGCCGCGGAAATGTTCGGCAACTCGCTGCCGGTGCTGCGCCTGTCGCATGACGCCTTCGACGCGCTCTGTCGCGCGAAGACGGCAAGGATCGGCGAGACGAGCATCGAGGCGGACGGCCTCACCATCCCCGTCGCACCGCCGGCCACCGCCGCGCTCGACCTCACCGAGGACGACCGCGCCATGCTGGACGGCCGCGACGGCATCGCCGTGCAGCTCGCCTTGCGCATCACCGCCGCCATGGCCGCGCAGCAGGGCGCGACGAGACTGGTCGACGTGGTGCAGGGCCATATCGACGGCTGCATCTATGCCAGCCCCGCCAACCTCACCTTCGCGGAGAAGATGGCCGACATGGGCGCGAAGGTGCGCGTGCCGACCACGATGAACGCCATTTCCGTCGACCGGGCGAACTGGGAAAAGCAGGGCGTGCCGCACGATTTCGGCGATCCGGCCGCCCGTCTTGCCGACGCCTATGTGCGCATGGGCTGCCGCCCGACCTTCACCTGTTCCCCCTACCTTCTGGAAAGCGCGCCAAAAACCGGCGAGGCCATCGCCTGGGCGGAATCCAATGCCGTGATCTTCGCCAATACCGTGCTTGGCGCGCGCACGGCCAAGCACCCGGATTTCCTCGACCTCTGCATCGCGCTGACCGGCCGCACGCCGCTGTCCGGCGTCTATCTCGAAAAGCACCGCAAGGCAAAGCGCATCATCGACGTCGAACTGCCGGAGAATGTGGACGACGCCTTCTGGCCGCTCGTCGGCTATCTCGCCGGCCGCGCCGCGCCCGACCGCATTCCGCTGCTCACCGGCCTTGCCGCCGCAAGGCCGACGCGCGACGACCTGAAGGCCCTCTGCGCCGCCTTCGGCACGACCTCCGCCGCACCGATGCTGCATATCGAGGGCGTCACCCCCGAGGCGGACGATGCGGCCGCCACTGACGCCGACAAGGTGTCCATCACCCGCGCCGACATGGTCGAGGTCTGGACGATGTTCAACGACGGCCCGGCCGAGGTGGAACTCGTCGCCATCGGCAGCCCGCATGCCTCGGCCTCCGAATGCCGGGCGCTGGCCGACGCGCTCGGCGGGCGCAAGCGGCACGAAAGCATTTCCGTGATCGTCACGGCGGGCCGCGACGTCATGGCGGGGGCTGGCGATGTGCTTAGTCGGCTAAGGGAAAGCGGCGTCGAGGTCCTGCCGGATCTCTGCTGGTGCTCGATCTCCGAGCCGGTCTTCCCGCCGAAGACGCGCACGCTCATCACCAATTCCGGCAAGTATGCCCATTACGGCCCGGGCCTTTCCGGCCGCAGCGTGCGCTTCGGCAATCTTGCCGATTGCATCGAGGCGGCGCTGACCGGCCGCGTGCCGCCGCGCCTGCCGGCCTGGCTTTCCTGATCAGTCCCTTCCGAAGACGTCGCGCGTATAGACCTTGTCCGCAACGTCATCGAGTTCTTCGGCATGCCGGTTGGTGAGGATGACGTCTGCGCGGCGCTTGAAGTCCTGAAGGTCGCGGACAATCTCGGAGCGGAAGAACGTCTCCTCCCCGAAATCCGGCTCGTAGATGATGACCGGAATGCCCTTCGCCTTGATGCGCTTCATGATGCCCTGGATGGAGGACTCGCGAAAATTGTCCGAGTCCTTCTTCATGGCGAGCCGGTAGACGCCGACGACGTCAGGATCGCGCCCGACGATGTCGGCGGTCAGGAAATCCTTGCGCGTCGTATTGGCATCGACGATGGCGCGGATGAGGTTCTGCGGCACGTCGCTGAAATTGGAGAGCAGCTGGCGCGTATCCTTCGGCAGGCAATAGCCGCCATAGCCGAAGGAGGGATTGTTGTAGTGCCCGCCGATTCGCGGATCGAGCCCCACGCCCTCGATGACCTGGCGCGTGTCGATGCCATGCGTCATCGCGTAGCTGTCGAGTTCGTTGAAATAGGCGACGCGCATGGCGAGATAGGTATTGGCGAAAAGCTTGATCGCCTCCGCCTCGCCCGAGCCGGTGAAGAGCACCGGCACGTCTTCCTTCACCGCGCCCTGCTGCAAGAGCCCCGCGAACTGCCGCGCCTCCGGCGTATCCGCCCCCATGACGATGCGGGAGGGATGGAGGTTGTCGTAGAGCGCCTTGCCCTCGCGCAGGAATTCCGGCGAGAAGACAATGCGCTCGTCGCCCCGCGCCGCCCGCAGCCACGCCGTATAGCCGACGGGGATCGTCGACTTGACGACGATCGTGGCGCTCGCATTGACCTGCCGCACATCCTCGACCACGGCCTCGACGCTGCTCGTGTCGAAATGGTTGTATTCCGGGTCGTAGTTGGTGGGCGTTGCGACGACGACGAAATCGGCGTGTGCGAAGGCTTCGGCCTTGTCCGTCGTCGCGCGCAGGCGCAGCGGCTTTTCGCGCAGGTAGTCCTCGATCTCGGCATCCGCGATGGGGGAGATGCCGGCATTCAGCGCATCGACCCGGTGGGGGGCGATGTCATAGGCGGTCACCCCGTTGTGCTGGGCCAGCAGCACCGCATTGGAAAGCCCGACATAACCGATGCCGGCAACCGCGATATTGACCATGGCGACCCCGTCGACGCGCGTTGATCCTGCCAGACCGGAAGCCGAATCGCGGCTTCCGGTCCGTGCCGCGGGGTATAGCCGGGGATGATTACAGCCAGATGGCGGGGATCACGTCAGCAATTCGGGCGGAACCTTGCCGCCGTTATCGGCAAGAGCCTTCATCAGCGCCTTGTGCAGCCAGATATTCATTGCAGCGGAATCATTCTTGTCGCCGGTATAGCCAAGTTCGTCGGCCAGTTCCTTGCGCTCCTGAAGACTGGCGTCCATGCCGAGCGCCTTCATCATATCCACGATGGACTTGCGCCAATCGAGCTTCTGGCCGTTCTTCTTGACGGCGGCGTCGAGAATGGCGGCCACGTCGACATTGCCTGCCGGGGCCGGCTGCGGCGTCGCTGCAGGTGTTCCCGCGAGCGTAGCGTTGGCTTCATCCTTCAAAGAAGGAGTGCCTGACATGTCGGCGGTCGCCGGCGCCACGCCGGCACTCCCGATCGTCTTTGCCGATGCGGTTTCGACCGAAGCCGGTTCGGCGGCTTTGCCGAAAAGCTTTTCCTTGATGGAGCTGAAAATACCCATGGTGCGTCCTTCTCGTTTGGGCCTCTTTCTGAGACCTCTGGTAAAGTTATAGCGATGGCCACGTGGGGCAAGGGCAAACAGCGGACGCCTGACCCGCTTCCGATCCACCTGGAACCATCCTTTGTGCCCGACGTTATCTCTGCGCTGGACAATCAGGAGATATTTCAATGGATTGGAACCGAGTAGAAGGTAACTGGAAGCAGGTCAAAGGCAAGATCAAGGAGCAGTGGGGTAAGCTCACTGACGACGATCTTGATGTGATCGACGGCAAGCGCGACCAGCTCGAGGGCAAGATCCAGGAGCGCTACGGTTACGCAAAGGACCAGACGAAGAAGGACATCGACGACTGGTACGGCCGTCAGTCCTGGTAAGACACAAGGGCCAGCCGTCGGCGCTTGAGACGTGCATGAGCACCGTCCGGTCGCAACCCTTTGCCGCACGTCGTGCTCAACCGCTCGCCCTCACCATGGGGCGTGCGGCTTTCCAGGATGCGGCAACTGTTAAAGCGTCAAAAAAATGCAATGAATCAAAGGTTATGGCGGACAGAGAGGGATTCGAACCCTCGATAGAGTTTCCCCTATACACGCGTTCCAGGCGTGCGCCTTCAACCACTCGGCCACCTGTCCGTCCGCTCGCTGCCGGTGGTCAGTCCGGCGCGGGTCGCTTTCCTGTTTCCATTCCGGCGAGACGGCGCGATATATACCGAGGTTTGCCGCAGGATCAACCGCTTTCTGACAGATTTTTGAAGGATGTTCCGCGGCGGCGCGAAGGATTGCGCAGGGCGGGCCGTCTTCCTATCTTAAGGCAGCAATGAAGCGGAGCGGATTTCGGCTCGCGCAGGCGGCACCGGGAGGGTGCGATGATACGGTTCGTCCTGAGGACCCTCAGTCTTTTCGCCCTCGTGGTCGCCGTGATGGCGGGCGCGATCGATGCGATCCAGTCGGTCTCGGCGTCCGAGCCGGTGCTGACGCCGCTCGCCGTCGCCTGGAGCACGGCAAGCCCGGGCACGATCGCCCTCGTCGCCGACGGCATCATGCGCAACTTCCCCTATGCCTGGGACCCGGCGGCCATGTGGGTGCTCTCGCAGCCCGCCTTCGCGGTGCTGCTCGCCGTCTCGCTGCTGTTCTGGACGCTTGCCTACAAGCGCCCGCCCGTCGCGGGCCGCTTCACCGTCTGATTCCTTTTACCGTTCCGGCCCGGAGGCCACGATGTTCCTGATCGACATGTTCAACAAGAAGACTGCCATGCCCGCGCCCGAAGCGGCCTTGCCCGGCCGCGACGAGCCCGTCCCCACATCCGCGACCCATTTCGTCAACGGCCGGCCCTTGAAGGGGCCGTATCCGGAGGGGTTCAGGACCGTGCTGCTCGGCATGGGCTGCTTCTGGGGCGCCGAGCGCCTGCTCTGGCAGATCCCCGGCGTATGGGTGACGGCGGCCGGCTATGCCGGCGGCTTCACCCCGAACCCGACCTACCACGAGACGACGACCGGGCTGACGGGTCACACGGAAGTGGTGCTCGTCGTCTACGATCCCGCCGCGGTCTCGCTGGAAACCCTGCTGAAGGCCTTCTTCGAGGCGCACGACCCGACCCAGGGCATGCGCCAGGGCAACGACATCGGCACGACCTACCGCTCGGCGATCTACCTCGGCGACGAGGCCGACCTCGAAACGGCGCGCCGCGCGCGCGACGTCTATCAGGCCGCGCTCCATGCGGCCGGCCGCACCGACCGCATCACCACCGAGATCGCCGCGGCAGGGCCGTTCTACTTCGCCGAGGAGGTGCACCAGCAGTATCTCGCCAAGAATCCGGGCGGCTATTGCGGCCTGCGCGGCACGGGCGTCGCCTGCGCCATCGGCTGATCGCCGCCCTGTTTTCAAGCAGGCTGGGGCCGCCGCGAACGAGGTTCTCCACCGTCGATCGCGGCGGTTCATATTTTTTACCAACTGAAAAATTTCTGGTGAATTTTTCCCGGAGGCATGCAAGGATGCCGCCAGCCTGACCCAAGGGAAAGGGTCGGTGGCTCCGGCGCGCGCCTTCTCCGGGCGCCCACGCGGAAGGTCCCTATAAGATCAATAGCGAACAGGGCTGCACAATGAAAAAAACCCTTCTCACTCTCCTTGCCACGGCCGCGATGTCCGCGAGCGCGTTCGCCGCAGACATCAAGCCGGCGATCATCTACGACCTCGGCGGCAAGTTCGACAAGTCGTTCAACGAAGCGGCCTTCAACGGCGCGGAGAAGTTCAAGAACGAGACCGGGATCGAATACCGCGACTTCGAGATCGCCAACGACGCGCAGCGCGAACAGGCGCTCCGCCGCTTCGCCGGCGACGGCAACAACCCGATCGTCATGGCCGGCTTCTCCTGGTCCGCAGCGCTTGAGAAGGTCGCCGCGGAATATCCGGACACCAAGTTCGCCATCATCGACATGGTCCTCGACAAGCCGAATGTCCGCTCGGTCGTCTTCAAGGAAGAAGAGGGCGGCTGGCTTGCCGGCATCCTGGCGGGCATGGCCTCCAAGACCAAGACGGTCAGCTTCGTCGGCGGCATGGATATCCCGCTGATCCACAAGTTCGCCTGCGGCTATATCGGCGGCGCCAAGTCGCTCGGCCCGGACTACAAGGTCCTCGAAGCCTATACGGGCACGACGCCGGACGCCTGGAACGACCCGGTCAAGGGTGGCGAGATCGCCAAGTCCCAGTTCGACCAGGGCTCCGACGTGGTCTATCACGCCGCCGGCGGCACGGGCGTCGGCGTCCTCCAAGCCGCGGTCGATGCCGGCAAGCTCGGCATCGGCGTGGATTCCAACCAGAACGGCCTGCATCCCGGCAAGGTGCTGACCTCGATGGTCAAGCGCGTCGACGTCGCCGTCTACGATGCCTTCATGTCGGCCAAGGACGACAAGTTCGAGCCCGGCGTCAACGTCTTCGGCCTCAAGGAGAACGGCGTCGACGTCGCCATGGACGAGAACAACGCGCCGCTCATCACCCCGGAAATGAAGGCCGCCGTCGACAAGGCGCGCGCCGACATCATCTCCGGCGCGGTCAAGGTGCACGACTACATGTCCGACGAGACCTGCCCCTACTAAGGGCGTCGGGCGGCCCGTCTGCCATGGCAGGCGGGCCGATTCCGTCCCGGCGCGTCAGTAGTGCGGGGGACGGGTAACGGCCGGGGCCTCGAGAGATCCCTCTTCCAGCACTAGGAAACGTTCCGTCAGCCGGTCGAGCTTCGAGCGGAGCTGCTCGACGACGCGCCACTGCTCGGCAAGCTGGTCGGAGAGTTCCTCGATCGTTTGGGCCTGGTGGGCGACGTGCTCTTCCAGCCGGGCGATGCGCCGGGCCGCTTCGGGAAGGTCGGACATGGTCTGGCTCTCCTCTTCGATCAGCCGGGGACGAGCTATAGCGGCTGGCGCCGTGGCCCGCAATCGGACTGGACAAGCGCTCCGGAAGCAACAAGACTGGGACCGGCAGGCCGCAAATCCCCGTAAGAGTGGATCGTCATGAACGAACTGGCAATCGAACTGAAGGGCATCGACAAGAGCTTCGGCCTCGTCCACGCCAACCGGAACATCGACCTGAAGGTCCGCAAGGGCACCATTCACGGCATCATCGGCGAAAACGGCGCCGGCAAGTCCACCCTCATGTCGATCCTCTACGGCTTCTACCAGGCCGACCGCGGCGACATCGTGATCGACGGGCGCAAGGTCGACATCCGCGATCCGAACGCGGCCATCGCGGCCGGCATCGGCATGGTGCACCAGCACTTCATGCTGGTGGAGAACTTCACCGTGCTGGAGAACATCATGCTGGGCGCCGAGGAGAGCCAGATCCTCAATGCCGGCATCACCAAGGCGCGCGCCGAACTGAAGCGCCTGGAGAAGGAATATGCGCTGGAGGTCGATCCCGACGCGGTGATCGAGGAACTGCCGGTCGGCATCCAGCAGCGCGTGGAAATCCTGAAAGCCCTCTACCGCAAGGCCGACATCCTCATCCTCGACGAGCCGACGGGCGTGCTGACGCCGGCCGAGGCCGACCATCTGTTCCGCATCCTCCGGCAGTTGAAGGAGGAGGGGAAGACCGTCCTCCTCATCACCCACAAGCTGCGCGAGATCATGGCGATCACCGACGAGGTCTCGGTCATGCGCCGCGGCGAGATGGTGGCGACGCGCACGACGAAGGAGACGTCCGTCGAGGAGCTGGCCGAGCTGATGGTTGGCCGCCGCGTCCTCCTTCGCGTCGAGAAGGGCGAGGCCAGGCCCGCCGACGTCAAGCTCTCGGTGAAGAACCTCACCGTGCGCGACAGCCGCGGCGTCACCATGGTCGACGACGTCTCCTTCGATATCCGCGCGGGCGAGATCGTCGGCATCGCCGGCGTTGCCGGCAACGGCCAGTCGGAGCTGCTGGAGGCGATCTCCGGCATCCGCCGCGCCGCATCCGGCACCGTGATGCTGAACGGCAGCCCCGTCGACGTGATCGGCAATGCCGATCCGGCCGAACTGCGCAAGCGCGGCCTCGCCCATGTGCCGGAAGACCGGCACCATGTCGGCCTCGTCCTGAAATTCGAGGAAAGCGAGAACGCCATCCTCGGCTATCACGACGATCCGAAGTACCGGAAGGGCCTGCTGCTCGACATCGACGCCATCCGCGCCGACGCGGAGGAGAAGATCGCCGCCTACGACATCCGCCCGCCGAACCCGCGGCTGAAGACCGCGAACTTTTCCGGCGGCAACCAGCAGAAGATCGTGCTGGCGCGCGAGATGGAGCGCGGCCCCGACGTGCTGATCATCGGCCAGCCGACGCGCGGCGTCGATGTCGGTGCCATCGAATTCATTCACAAGCGCATCATCGAGATGCGCGACCAGGGCAAGGCGGTGCTGCTCGTCTCGGTCGAGCTCGACGAGATCCGCGCGCTGTCCGACCGCATCCTCGTGATGTTCGCCGGCCGCGTGGTGGGCGAGCGCACGCCCGATGCCACCGAAGGAGAACTCGGCCTGCTGATGGCCGGTGTGGAAGGCCCCAAGGAGGCCGCGGAATGAGTGTCCCTCACGCGAAACTGCCGGCCTGGGCGGAATACGGCCTGATCCCGCTGGTCAACCTCGCCGTCGCCTTCCTGATTTCCGGCCTCGTCGTGCTAATCGTCGGCGAAAGCCCGCTGGAGGCCGCCTATCACATGATCAACGGCGCCTTCGGGCGCGGCGAATATATCGGCTTCACGCTCTACTACACGACGACCTTCATCTTCACCGGCCTTGCCGTGGCGGTCGCCTTCCATTGCGGCCTCTTCAACATCGGCGGCGAGGGGCAGGCCTATGTCGGCGGCATCGGCGTGGCGCTCGCCTGCCTTGCCTTCGACCGAACGCTGCCCTGGTATCTCGTCTTCCCCATCGCGATTGCCGGCGCCGCCTTCTTCGGCGCGCTCTGGGCGCTCATCCCCGGCTGGTTGCAGGCCAGGCGCGGCAGCCACATCGTCATCACGACGATCATGTTCAACTTCATCGCCGCCAGCCTGATGAACTACCTGCTCAACAAGGTGTTCAAGCCGCTCGGCTCCATGTCGCTGGAAACCCGCACCTTTGACACGGGCGGGCAGTTGCCCAAGCTCGACTGGCTGATGTCGATCTTCGGCCTTTCCGTCGGCTCGGCGCCGTTCAACATCTCCTTCCTGCTGGCGCTCCTTGCCGCCTTCGGCGTCTGGGTGCTGATCTGGCGCACGAAGCTCGGCTACGAGATGCGCACCATGGGCCACAGCCCCGCCGCCGCGCGCTATGCCGGCATCAAGGAGTCGCGGATCATCATCATCACCATGATGATCTCGGGTGGGCTTGCCGGCATGATGGCGCTGAACCCGATCATGGGCGAACAGTTCCGCATGCAGCTCGATTTCGTGCAGGGCGCCGGCTTCGTCGGCATCGCCGTGGCGCTGATGGGCCGCTCGCATCCGGCGGGCATCATTCCCGCCGCCCTTCTCTTCGGCATGCTCTACCAGGGCGGGGCGGAGATCTCCTTCGAGATGCCGTCGATCTCCCGCGACATGATCGTCATCATCCAGGGGCTCGTGATCCTGTTTGCCGGCGCGCTGGAGCACATGTTCCGCCCGGCCATCACGCGCATCGTCCTCGGCCTTTCGCCGAAGGCGCGCGACGTCGCCGCCACCAAGGGAGCCTGATCGCCATGGAATTCTTTCAGGTCTTCATCGAGCTGGCGCAATCGACCGTCCGCGTCTCGACGCCGCTGATCCTCGCCGCCCTTGCCGGCCTCTTCACCGAGCGGGCCGGCGTCTTCGACATCGGCCTCGAAGGCAAGATGCTGGGCGCGGCCTTTGCCGCCGGCTCCGTCGCCTACATCACCCAGTCCGTCTATATGGGCCTGCTTGCCGCCGTCCTCGTCTCCGTGCTGCTCTCGCTGGTGCACGGCTATGCCTCGATCACCCAGCGCGGCAGCCAGATCGTCTCGGGCGTCGCCATCAATTTCGTCGTCGCCGGCTCGACCGTCATCCTCGGCGAGGCGTGGTTCCGCCAGGGCGGGCGCACGCCGGCGCTTTCGGCGGACGGCCGCTTCGGCACGATCAAGCTTCCCTTCGCCGATGCGCTGCGCGAGGTGCCGTTCCTCGGCCCGTTCTATTCCGGCCTTCTTTCCGGCCATTCGCCGCTCACCTATCTCGCCTTCCTGATGGTGCCGGTGAGCTGGTGGATCCTCTATCGCACGCGCTTCGGCCTTCGCCTGCGCGCCGTCGGCGAGAATCCGGGCGCGGTCGACACCGCCGGTATCTCGGTGATCTGGCTGCGCTACCGCGCGGTCATCTGCTGCGGCATCCTGTGCGGCATTGCCGGCGCCTATCTGTCGCTCGCCGCCAATGCCGGCTTCACCAAGGGCATGACGGCGGGCAAGGGCTATATCGCGCTCGCTGCCCTCATCTTCGCCAAGTGGCGGCCGAAGAACATCCTCTTCGCGTGCCTGCTCTTCGGCTTCCTCGATGCTTTCGCCATCCGCTACCAGGGCTACGCCTTCCCGCTGATCGGCAAGGTGCCGGTACAATTGATGCAGGCGCTGCCCTATATCCTGACCGTGATCCTGCTCGCAGGTTTCATCGGCAAGGCCATTCCGCCCAAGGCCGGCGGCGTGCCCTACGTCAAGGAGCGATGAAATGTCCCACGACCTCTTCGAGGCGGCGCGCGCGGCCATGCGCCTCGCCTATGCGCCCTATTCCAAGTTCCCGGTCGGCGCGGCGATCCGCGCCGAGGACGGGAAGATCTATGCCGGCGCCAATATCGAGAACATCTCCTTCCCGCAGGGCTGGTGCGCCGAGCCGACCGCGATCAGCCAGATGATCATGGGCGGGGCGAAGAGGATCGTCGAGATGGCCGTCATCGCGGAAAAGCTGCCGCTCTGCCCGCCCTGCGGCGGCTGCCGGCAGAAGATCGCGGAATTCGCCGCGGCGAAGACGCCGATCTATCTGTGCGACGAGACCGGCGTGAAGAAGACCATGACCATGGAAGAATTGCTGCCAAGCAGCTTTGCGACGGACACGATCGGATGAGCACGACAACCACCGACCTCCTGATCTCCCGCCTCGGCGGCGTCGCGCCGCGCTACGGCATCGTGCTCGGCTCCGGCCTCGGCACGCTGGTGGAGACCGTGCGCGATCCGCTGCGCATCCCCTATTCCGACCTGCCGAGCTTTCCGCAGAGCAGCGTCTCGGGCCATGCCGGCGAAATGGTCATCGGCTTCCTCGGTGCCGTGCCGGTCGTCATGCTCTCCGGCCGCGTGCACTATTACGAGCGGGGCGACGCCAATGCCATGCGCACGCCGATCGAGGTGCTGAAGGGACTCGGTGTCACCGCGCTGATCCTCACCAATTCGGCCGGCTCGCTGCGCGAGGACATGCCGCCCGGCTCGGTGATGCGCATTGCCGACCACATCAACTTCTCCGGCACCAACCCGCTGATCGGCCTCGAAAGCGACGACCGCTTCGTCGGCATGACGAACGCCTATGACGGCGACCTTGCCGCGCGCATGGAGGCTGCGGCGGCGAAGCTCGACATTCCGCTTTCGAGCGGCGTCTACATGTGGTTCTCCGGCCCGAGCTTCGAGACGCCGGCGGAAATCCGCATGGCGCGCGTCCTCGGCGCCGATGCCGTCGGCATGTCGACCGTGCCGGAGGTGCTGATCGCCCGGCATCTCGGCCTCAAGGTCGCGGCCGCCTCGGTCATCACCAATTTCGGCGCCGGCATGACGGGCGCCGAACTCAGCCATCACGAAACCAAGGACATGGCCCCCATCGGCGGAAAGCGGCTCGCCGCCATCCTCTCCGAGGTGATCGCGGGCGAGGGCAGGGACCATGCATGAGCGTGGCGCGAAGGAGACGGCGAGGAAGGCGCTCTCCCTGCTCGACCTGACAGATCTTGGCGAGACCTGCGACGCCGCGGCCATCGAAAGGCTTTACGAAGAGGCCAGGACACCCTTCGGCACCGTGGCGGCCATCTGCATCTGGCCGCGTTTCGTCGCGCAGGCGCGCGGACTTCTCGGCAAGGGGCATTCGGTGAAGATCGCAACCGTCGTCAACTTTCCCGCGGGCGACCTGCCGGTTGCCGACGTCGTTGCCGAGACACGGCAGGCGATTGCCGACGGCGCGGACGAGATCGACCTCGTCATTCCCTACCGCGCCTTCATCAGAGGCGACGAAGCGGCCGTGACGGAGATGGTGACGGCGGTGAAGGCCGCCTGCACGCCGCCGGTCATCCTGAAGGCCATCCTGGAGACTGGCGAACTCAAGGACCCCGCGCTGATCCGCGAGGCCTCCGACCTCGCCATCGCCGCCGGCAGCGACTTCCTCAAGACCTCCACCGGCAAGGCCGTCGTCAACGCCACGCTTCCTGCCGCCCGGATCATGCTGGCCGCGATCAGGGAAAGTGGCAGGCCGGTCGGCTTCAAGCCCGCGGGCGGCGTGCGGACCGTGGTCGATGCGGGCGAATACCTCGCCCTTGCCGCCTCGATCCTCGGCGAAGGCTGGGCGACGCCGCGGACGTTCCGCTTCGGCGCCTCCGCCCTGCTGGGAGACGTCCTTTCCGTGCTCGCCGACCAGCCCGCCTCTCCGGCGACCGCGGGCTACTGAGATGCTGCCGCAGGAGACGATCCGCCGCAAGCGCGCCGGCGAGCCTCTCGCACCGGAGGAGATCGCCCGTTTCGTCTCCGGCATCACGGATGGCAGCGTCTCCGAAGGGCAGGTCGCGGCCTTCGCCATGGCCGTCTGGTTCAAGGGCATGGCGCGCGAGGAGACCGTCGCGCTGACGCTGGCCATGCGCGATTCGGGCGACGTGCTCGACTGGTCCGGCATCGACCGGCCGATCGCCGACAAGCACTCCACGGGCGGCGTCGGTGACAACGTGTCCCTGATGCTGGCGCCGATCGCGGCCGCCTGCGGCCTTGCCGTGCCGATGATCTCCGGCCGCGGCCTCGGTCATACCGGCGGCACGCTGGACAAGCTGGAATCGATCCCGGGCTACGCGATCATGCCGCCGGCGGACCTCTTCCGCCGCACCGTTAGGGACGTCGGCTGCGCGATCATCGGCCAGACCGCCGATCTCGCCCCGGCCGACAAGCGCATCTACGCGATCCGCGACGTCACGGCGACGGTGGATTCCGTGCCGCTGATCACCGCCTCGATCCTGTCCAAGAAGCTCGCCGCCGGTCTCCGCTCGCTCGTGCTGGACGTCAAGGTCGGCAACGGCGCCTTCATGGCGGAGGCACCGGAAGCCGAAACGCTTGCCCGCTCGCTGGTCGAGGTTGCGAACGGGGCGGGCGTGAAGACCGCCGCGCTCATCACCGACATGAACCAGCCGCTTGCGGATGCCGCCGGAAACGCGGTCGAGGTCGCGAACTGCATCGCCTTCCTGAAGGGCGAGAAGGCCGGGACGCGCCTGCAGCGCATCGTGCTCGCCTTCGCGGCGGAGATGCTGGTGCTGTCGGGGCTCGAAACGGACCTTGCGGCTGCGCAGGCGAAGGCGGGTAGGGCGCTTTCCAGCGGCGCGGCGGCGGAAACCTTCGGGCGCATGGTGCATGCGATCGGCGGGCCCGCTGATTTCGTGGAGAAGGCGGACGCCTATCTGGCGCCGGCCCCGGTCGTCCGGCCGGTCCTTGCCTCCGCAGCCGGCTATCTCTCCGCCTGCGACACGCGCGGCGTCGGCCTTGCGGTCATCGAGCTTGGCGGCGGGCGCAGCCGGCCCGGCGACGGGATCGACCACCGCGTCGGTTTCGACCGGCTCCGGCCGCTCGGAACGAAGGTGGAGAAGGGCGAGGAGATCGGCCGTGTGCACGCGGCCGGGCAGGCCGATGCGGCACGCGCCGCGGAGCGGCTCTCCGGCCTCTACCGGATCACGCCGGAAGCACCGGCGGCGGCGCCGGAAATACGCGCGCGCATCAGCGCGTGAGGTGCAGGCGCCCCTCCTCGACCTTGTAGGAGGAAAGTCCCTTCAGGAAGCTCATGCCGATCAGGGTGCCGGAAAGCGCCGCGTCGTCGAGCACCATGGCGCCGACATTCTCGATCTTCACCGGCCCGATCTCGATCCGGTCCAGGCGGATATAGGCGGCGCGCGCCTTGCCGTTCGCGGTTTCGACGGCATAGCGGAAGTCGAGGCCGGCCTTGTCGATGCCGATGCGCTGGGCCGTCGAGACGTTGAGGGCGACCATGCTGGCGCCCGTGTCGACCATGCCTTCTTCCTTGCGGCCGTTGATGGAGAAGAGTCCGGTGAAATGGCCGCTCGCATCGGCGCCGATCACGGCGCTGCGGTTGCCCGTATAGCGCGCGGCATCCTGTGCCGCCGGTGCCGATGCCTTCTCGACCTTCGCCTGCGGCGCGGCGCCGGCGTGTTCGAGATAGCGGGTTGCAAGGCCCGGCACGAAGGTGGCCGCGGCGATGGCCGAACCGACGAGAAGAACGAGGCTGCGAACGAACATGGGACAGGTCTCCGGAAGGATTTGTCCCGAAATAGCACGCGTCCGGCTAACGAACGGCAAAAGGGGCGCTCGACGGCGCGCCCCTCCACGATCTTCGCTCGGCTTGGTAAAGAAGGCGTTAAGGCCTGCCCGCTACTTCGTGCCGTACATGCGGTCGCCGGCATCGCCGAGGCCGGGCACGATATAGCCCTTCTCGTTGAGCTGGCGGTCGATGGAGGCGGTATAGACCGGCACGTCCGGGTGATGCGCGCGGAAGCTCCTGATGCCCTCGGGCGCCGCCAGCAGGCAGAGGAAGCGGATGTTCTTCGCGCCGCGTTCCTTCAGCGTGTCGATGGCGGCGATGGCCGAGTTTCCGGTCGCCAGCATGGGATCGACGACGATGACGAGGCGCTCGTCGATGCTGTCGGGCGCCTTGAAGAAATATTCCACGGCTTCCAGCGTTTCATGGTCGCGGTAGACGCCGATATGCGAGACGCGGGCCGAGGGCACCAGCTCCAGCATGCCTTCGAGAAGGCCGTTGCCGGCGCGCAGGATCGAGGCGAAGACCAGCTTCTTGCCTTCCAGGACCGGCGCGTCGATGACCTCCAGCGGCGTCTCGATGCGCTCGGTGGTCAGCTCCAGGTCGCGCGTGACCTCATAGCACAGGAGCGTGGAGATTTCGCGCAGCAGGCGGCGGAAGCTGCCGGTCGACGTTTCCTTCTTGCGCATGATGGTCAGCTTGTGCTGCACGAGCGGGTGATCGATGACTGTAACGCCGTCCATGGCCAACCTTCCGAAAAATAACCGAACGTTTCTTTTTCCACGGAACGGCAGAAGCCCGCAAGAGAAGACAGGCGGCCGGAGGCGACATCCCCAGCCGGCTTTGGCCTCAGAGGGCGGAAAGCAGCCTCTGCCGCGTCGGCGCATCGACGAAGGCCGCCTCGATGGCGGTTCGCGTCATGCCGAGGATCTCCGCGTCGCTGAAGCCCATGATCGACGCGGCGACCTCGTATTCACGCGCGAGCGAAGTGTGGAAGAAGGGCGGGTCGTCCGAATTGAGCGTGACGCGCACGCCGGCCGCGTGGAGCGCCCGCAGCGGATGGCTTTGGAAATCCGGGAAGACCTTCAGCGCGACATTCGAGCCGGGGCAGGCCTCCAGCACCACGCCCTCGTCCGCCAGCCGCTTCACGAGGTCGCCATCCTGGATGGCGCGCACGCCGTGGCTGATGCGCGAGGGGCGGACATGGTCGAGCGCGTCGCGCACGCTGAAGGCGCCCGAAAGCTCGCCGGCATGGATGGTGATGCCGAGGCCGGCATCGCGGGCGATGTCGAAGGCCCGCGCGAAGTCGGCGACGCGGTGCATGCGCTCCTCGCCGGCAAGGTTGAAGCCCGTGACCAGCGGGTGCGGGCGGCGCGCGGCATATTCGGCCGCCTTCACCACCCGCTCCGGCCCGAAATGCCGGATGCCGACGACGAGGAACCGCGTTTCGATGCCGGTCTTTACCTTGGCCCGCTGCGCGCCCTCGGCAAGGCCGCTGATATAGGCATCCGCGCCGATGCCGACGGCATCGCCCTGGTCCGGCGAGACGATCAGCTCGCTGTAGATCGCGCCGTCCTCTGCGATCCCGGTGAGGTAGGTCTCGGCGAGCAGCGCATAATCCTCCTCCGTGCGGAAGAGGTTGGCGGTCGCGTCATAGCTCTCGACGAAGCTGGTGAAATCCTCCCAGGCGTATTGCCCGTCACGGATGAAGCGCGACGTGTCGATGCCGTAGCGCTCCGCCTGGGCAAGCGCCAGGGCAGGGGGCGTCGCGCCTTCGATATGGCAGTGGAGCTCCGCCTTGGCCATGCGTCCTGTCACAGGAAACTCCTTCCGTGCGGGCCGGGGGGAATGCCGAGATGGCGGGCGATGCTCTCGCCGATGTCGGCGAAGGTCGTTCGCGTCTCGATGCGGCGCGAGCGGATGCCGGGACCGAAGCTCATGATCGGCACGCGCTCGCGCGTGTGGTCGGTGCCGCGCCAGGTCGGGTCGCAGCCGTGATCGGCGGTCAGGAGGACGATGTCGCCGGGCTTGAGCTTGCGGTCGATCTCCGGCAGGCGCCGGTCGAAGGTCTCGAGCGCCGCCGCATAGCCGGGCACGTCGCGGCGGTGGCCGTAGAGCATGTCGAAGTCGACGAAATTGGTGAAGACGAGGTCGCCATCCCGGGCGTCGTCCATCACCCGCAGCGTCGCGTCGAAAAGGGCCATGTTGCCGTTGGCCTTGGTGAGCGTGCCGATGCCCCGGTGGGCGAAGATGTCGCCGATCTTGCCGACGGCGTGCACGGTGCGGCCGGCATCCGTCAGCCGGTCGAGCAGGGTGGGCTCCGGCGGCGGCACGGAATAGTCGCGCCGGTTGCCGGTGCGCTCGAAGGTCTCCGGCGTTTCGCCGGTGAAGGGGCGCGCGATGACCCGGCCGATGCGTCCGCCCGGCCGCTCGTCGAGGATCTTGCGGACGGTCTCGCAGAAGGCGAGCAGCCGGTCGAGGCCGAAGGCGTCTTCGTGCGCGGCGACCTGGAAGACGGAATCGGACGAGGTGTAGCAGATGGGCTTGCCGCTGCGCATGTGCTCCAAGCCGTGCCGGGCGATGATGTCGGTGCCGGAGGCGTGGCAGTTGCCGAGGATGCCGGGCACCTTGCCGGCCGAGCATATCGCCTCCACCAGATCAGGCTCGAAGGCATCGCCATCGGAAGGAAAATAGCCCCAGTCGAAGGTGACGGGCGTGCCGGCGATCTCCCAGTGGCCGGACGGCGTGTCCTTGCCGTTCGACACTTCGCTCGCCGCGCCGTGATAGCCGAAGACGCGCTGCGGCACCTCCATGCCCGGCGGAAAGGCGCCGGTCGCCGCGCGGGCGGCATGCAGAAGGCCGAGCGCCGACATGTTGGGAAGCCGCAGCGGCCCCTGCCTCAGGCCCGCCCGGTCGGCGGCGCCCGCCGCACAGAATTCGGCGATGTGGCCGAGCGTGTTCGCGCCGAGATCGCCGAAGGCTTTCGCATCCGGGCCGCCGCCGATGCCGAAGGAATCGAGAACGAAGAGAAAGGCTCGCGCCATGGATCACCTGTCGTCTGGTCGCGTCCGCCCCGGCAAGCGGGACGGCTTGACTGTCTGACATGACACGGGCGCCGCGAGGCGTTCAAGAAAAATCGCGCCGCCGTATCAGCAATCGCTGCAGGTGACCGCCGTGCCGCTGCGCAGGCGGAAATAGCTCGTCTTGGAGAGGTCGAGCTTGTTGAGGTTCGAGGTCAGCCCCGGCGCCATCAGCAGGATCGTATGCGGTACGGTGAGCTCCGTGCGCACGATGAACGTGCTCTTGGCATCCATGTCCGAGGGCAGGGTTACGGAATTTCCCTTGGTGTAGGGCGTGGCCGCCTTCTGGTCGCGCGACCAGGCGATGGTCGCCTTGCCGGCGGCATCGATGGCGATGCCGGTGACCTTCAGCGTGTAGCCGTCCTGCGAGAAGGGCGCGATGATGTTCTTGGTCACGTCCTTCATCGAATCCAGCGTCGCCGTGTTCGTCGTCTCGTTGCGCGTCAGGAGATCGGAGACGGTGCTTGAGGCCCGGCCGATCTTGCGCGACATGGTGACCGCGACGGTGATCTCGAAGGCGCCGATATAGGTCATGATCAAGAGCGGCGCGACGATGGCGAATTCGATGGCGCCGACGCCGCGGCGATCCTCGACGAAACGGCGCAGCCGCAATAGCACCCCGTTGCCCCGCAAGGTTGCGTCCTTTCCGGCCGTCGCAGACGAAGCGTGTCCCCGCATCACGGATAGTCCTCGTTCTGCATGATGACGGTCGCCACCATCAGGTAGTTCTGGCGGGAGCCGTCGGCCGAGCGGATGTTGGAGAGCAGCGGGCGCACGAGGTCGGTTATGATGTCCCAGCGATAATAGGCGCGCACGATGTTGATCGTTTTCTTGCCGCCGGGATCGAACTTGAAGTCCTTCGTGCTGAGATCGCCGTCGACCAGCGGAACGGTTTGCGGGATGTCCGCATAGTTGTTGAAATGGCGCACGTCGAGCAGCAGCTTGTTCGGCGTTATGATCTCGGCCGCCGAGCACGGCATCAGGATCTTGATCTCCTCGCAGAACGCCTTGCGGAAATCCTTCTCGGCGAGGCCAGGGCGGATTTCGCCGGTGCGGATCTTGCGCGCCATCGTGTCCGTGGCGGTGGCCAGCAACTGATCGCCCATGAAGGCCGCGAAGGTCTCGAGCGAGGCGAAGAGGATGACGAAGAAAGGGATGACGAGGATGGCGAATTCGATGGCCGTCGCGCCGTCGCGGCGAGCGAAAAAGCGCCCGAACAGGCCCTTCATAGGCCGTCGGCGGGTAGTTGCGTCATGATCGAGCGACATCGCGATCCGTTCCCAAGTCCTTGAGACGGACAGATTAGGCGACAGACCGTTTATATTTCGTATGCGGGACCGCGAAGATTTAAAGGGTTTCCCGCATCAAGACGGAAGAGAGGCAAGGCCGCATCAATCGCCGTTGCCGGCCTTGGAGGCGTGCTGCTCGCAGTTCGGCGTGCAGGAAAGCACCGACCGGTCGGTCTGGCGGAAGACGCGCACCGTGTTGCCTTCGTCGATCGACACGAGAATGCGCTCGTCGACGATGGCATTGCCGTCGGCATCGAGCAGGACGAGATTGGTCGTTCCGAAGTTGCGGCCGGTCAGGACGATCGTCTGTGCGTCGGCGACGGTCGCATCGGCGACTTCGGCATTGCCGAGGATCACCTTGCTGACGGGCCGGTCGAGCCGCAGCACGCGGGCATGGTCCATATAGACGCGCAGGAACTGCTCCTCCGCGACGGCAGCGGTGGCCGTCAGCAAGACGAGGGCGGTCGTTGCAAGCGTTGCTGCCGTCGCAGCGAAGGTCCGGTCGCGTCCCATAAACAGTCATCCCGACAAGAAAGTACCGATAGCATCGCCGCGAATGGTGAATGAAGGTTTAAGGCGGCCGCGGACATTCTCATTTCAACCCTGGCGCTCATTGCGGGTGTGCAGGGCAAAAGCGTGCGAAAGGCCGGGATCAGGCGGCGATACGGGCAAATTCATGCCCGGGTAACCGTAAATCCGGGAGTGTGCCGTTAGGGCTTCGTTAACTTAACTTCTTAAGCCGATGGAAATGGCCTGCCTGTAGGTTGCAGTCATCCGAACAACGGAAACAGTTGGCGGACGTGCTGAACCAACATCGTGGAGCTAGGAGAATACCATGACCAAGATTTTCGCTCGCCTTATGAAGGACGAGTCTGGCGCAACCGCCATCGAATACGGCCTGATCGCAGCCCTGATTTCCGTCGCCCTCATCACCGGTGCCACCGCTCTCGGCGGCTCGCTGAACAACCAGTTCACGGGTCTGTCGAAGCAGTTGAAAGTCAAGGCAGACGGCACAATCACGCCGTAAGCCTCTGAAATTGACCGGTTAGATATGACGAGCCGCCTCGCTAGCGAGGCGGCTTTCGTTTTCGACTTTGCCATTCATTAAGTACCAGCAGCTAGGGTCGTTCCAAACGAGGTCTTTGCAATGACAGATGCCGTCATTTTCGTGGTCTTTCCTCTTTGCGTGGCCATCGCGGCCTGCTCGGATTTCTTGACCATGACGATCCCCAACCGTGTCTCAGCAATCCTGCTGGCGTCCTTCCTCATCGTTGCCCCGTTTGTCGGCCTCGGACTCATCGACATCGCGGTGCATCTCGCGGCAGGCCTTATCGTCTTCTCCGCGTGCTTCGCGCTCTTCGCCTTCAATGTCATGGGCGGCGGCGATGCGAAGCTCCTGACGGCGAGCGCCGTGTGGTTCGGCCTGACATTCTCGCTAGTCGAATTTCTTGTCTACGTGTCATTCCTAGGCGGCGTCCTGACTTTGGCGATCCTGTCGCTGCGGGCGCACACCAATACCATTCTCGCCAGCGGCCTGCCGGTGCCGGACTCCCTCGTCATGGCCAAGAAGGTGCCCTATGGCATCGCCATCGGTGTTGCGGCCTTCATGGCCTACCCGTCCTCCCCGCTGATGCTGGCCGCGCTCGGCGGCTGACGGCGCCGTCAACCGGGCGTTAACCATACCCGTAAGGCGGCTGTTAACCATAATTATACCATTGCCGGTCAATGTGGGCTGATAGGAGACTCCGCAGCTCAGGGAAACCACATGAAACCGGCGCGAATCATCATTCTGGCAGTGGCCGTCGTTTCGGCGGGCGTCGCGGGCGTCCTTGCCCTGCAGGTCGCCCGCGGCGGCTCGGTGGTCGAGACCCAGACCGTCGTCGAGCGCGAGCCCACCACCAACGTGCTCGTCGCGAAGGAAAGCCTGCCGGTCGGCGCGCGGCTTACGTCCGACTCGGTCGCCTGGGCGGCCTGGCCGGAAGGATCCATCGTCGAGGGGTTCATCACCGACAAGAACCGGCCGGACGCGGTGGAGACCCTGAACGGCGCCATCGCCCGCATGCCCATCTTCAACGGCGAGCCGATCCGGCAGGAAAAGATCGCCGATTCGTCGAACCGCATCATGTCGTCGCTGCTGCCTTCGGGCAAACGCGCCGTCGCGACGGAGATTTCGGTCGCGACCGGCGCCGGCGGCTTCATCCTGCCGAACGACCGCGTCGACGTCAACATGGTGCGCAAGGGCGATGCGGGCGCCTACCTCACCGAGACGATCCTGTCGAACGTCCGCGTTCTCGCCATCGACCAGCAGATCCAGGAAAATCCCGATGGCTCCAAGGCGGTCGTCGGCACCACCGCGACGCTCGAGCTGACCCCCGACCAGACCAAGGTGATCGCCGTCGCCCAGCAGATGGCCGAGCGCCTGTCGCTGGCGCTGCGCAGCATCGCCGATGCCCAGGAGCCCGACACCGGCGCGGCCGACTACCTGCTCAGCGGCGGAGACGGCCGGCCGCAGGTGCAGGTGATCAAGACGGGCGCAATCGTCAACGGCACGACCGCCGCCGCAGCAAAGCAGTGACCAGGAGCTGACCGTGATTGGAATCGCAAGGACTTTTCGGGCTTCTGTCGCCGGCGGGCTGAGCTTCTGCCTGGCGGTTTCCGGCCTGCCCGTCGCCGCCGTGACCGGCGCTGCTGCAGAGGCGGCGACCTCGTCGATCCTCCGCATCCAGGAAAGCGGCCCCGGCGCGCGCAAGACGGTGCGGCTCGGCCTCAACAAGGCGCTCGTCGTGGACCTGCCCGCCGACGCGCACGATATCCTGGTCGCCGATCCCGTCAAGGCGGATGCCGTCACCCGCACCTCGCGCCGGATCTATCTCTTCGGCAAGGAGGTCGGCCAGACCAACATCTTCGTCTTCGGCCCCAACGGCGAGGAGATCGTCTCGATCGACCTCAACGTCGAACGCGACGTCAGCGGGCTGGAGGCGAACCTACGCCGCTTCATCCCCGAATCCGACATCCAGGTCGAGATCATCTCGGACAACATCGTGCTCAGCGGCTCGGTGCGCACCCCGCAGGACGCCACCCAAGCGGTGAACCTTGCACAGATATTCCTCAAGGGCGGCGAGGCGACGACACGCACCGTCGTGTCGCAGGGCAACAACGGCGATGCGGCGATCTTCGGCGAAGGGCGCCAGAGCTCCCAGGTCGTCAACATGCTGAAGATCGAGGGCGAGGACCAGGTCACGCTCAAGGTGACCGTCGCGGAAATCCGCCGCGAGGTTCTCAAGCAGCTCGGCTTCGACAACACGTTCAGCCGCGTCAACAAATCAGGCTCGAACCTCGACACCCTGATCTTCAACGCCGCCGAGGATGGTCTGTCCGGCACGGTCGCGGGAAATGTCGGGAAGTTCGGCATCCGGGCTGCGCTGAGCGCGCTCGAACAGGCAAAGGCGATCCGCACCCTCGCAGAGCCGACGCTGACGGCCGTATCCGGCCAGTCGGCGACGTTCAACTCGGGCGGCGAGCGGCTCTATTCCGTTCCCGACGGCAACGGTGGTGTCCGGATCGAAACCTACCAATACGGCATTTCGCTCGGCTTCACGCCGACCGTGCTTTCCTCGGGCCGCATCGGCCTGCGCATCCAGACGAAGGTTTCCGAACCCGTGACATCGACGACCGGGACGGAATATCGCCGTCGCGCCGCCGAAACCGTCGTCGAACTTCCCTCGGGCGGCTCGATCGCGCTGGCGGGTCTCATCAACGACGACGTGGAACAGACCATGTCCGGCACGCCGGTCGCCTCCAAGGTGCCGGTCCTCGGCGCACTCTTCCGCCAGAAGACCATCAAGCGCAACGAGACGGAACTGGTGATCATCGCCACGCCCTATCTGGTCAAGCCGGTGAGCCGGAACGCGCTGGCGCGGCCCGACGACAATTTCAACCCGGTCAACGATGCCGCCAGCGTCTTCCTTGGCCAGGTCAACCAGATTTACGGCAGCAAGAACGCACTGCCCGCCCAGCGCTACGAAGGCAGCGTCGGGTTCATCTACAAGTGATCGGGTGCGACGTGACGAAGGGACGGACCCAGCCAATGGCAAACGAAAAGCACACCACCCGCGCAAAGAACGGCCGCATCCTCGCCCTTGCCGCCATGGCGGCGCTGACCGTGGCGCTTGCGGGCTGCGCCGACCGCAGGGCGACGGGCTCCCTGCCCGACGACTACCGCACGCGCCATCCGATCGTCGTCGGCGAGCAGGAGCGCACCATCGACATCCCGGTCGCCACCGGCGCAAGCGAGTTGACGCGCGGCCAGAGCGAGGTGATCGCGGGTTTCGCCTCCGGCTACTCGGCCGAATCGTCGGGCATGTTCCGCATCATCCTGCCGCGCGGCGCGCGCAACGACGCGGCGACCTCGCTCGCCGGCCGGCAGATCCGCAAGCTGCTCGCGCGCCACGGCATTCCCGCGCGCAAGGTGATGATCGAGAATTATTCGGCGGGCGATCCGGCCGAGGCCGCGCCGATCCGCCTCAGCTACTTCGCCATCACGGCTTCGACGCAGGCCTGCGGCCAGTGGCCGGAGGATCTCGCGCTCAACACCTTCGAGAACAAGAACTACTACAATTTCGGCTGCGCCACGCAGAACAACCTCGCCGCCCAGATCGCCGATCCGAACGATCTTCTCGGCCCGCGCCGCATGACGCCGGCGGACGCCACCCAGCGCGGCGAGGCGCTCGAGCGCTATCGCGGCGCCTATACCGAACTGAAGGACAACATCTGACGATGCCCCACCTTTCCTCCAGCCAAAGCCGGGTAAAGCCATGAGCACGGTCGACTACACCTTCACGAACGAGACCGCGCGCGGGCCGGCGGACGAGGCGGTCCGGCCGGCGGACCTCGAGGCCGTGCGCCCGCTGCCGCGCATCTCCGTGCACGCCTTCTGCGAGAGCGAGGAAATGGTGCACGCCATGGAGCGGTGCGGCCAGGACCGCCGCATGGCGAAGGTGAGCCTGCGCATTTCGAGCGCGAGCGTCGCGGCGGCGGCCAACATGTTCGCCAGCGCCCCGACGCCGAACCTCCTGATCCTGGAAACCTCGACGGAGCCGAGCGCCATCATGGACGAGCTCGCCCCGCTCGCCGAGGTGTGCGATCCGTCCACCAAGGTCATCGTCGTCGGACGCTACAACGACATCTCGCTCTATCGCGAGCTGATCCGCAACGGCATTTCCGAATACATGGTCGGCCCCGTCGGCATGGCCGAGGTGCTGAACGCCATGGCGGCGATCTTCATCGATCCGGAAGCCGAGCCGCTCGGCCGCTCCATTGCGTTCATCGGCGCCAAGGGCGGCTCGGGCTCCTCGACCGTCGCGCACAATTGCGCCTTCGACATCTCCAACCTCTTCCAGACCGAGGTAATCCTCGCCGATCTCGACCTGCCCTACGGCACAGCCAATATCGACTTCGACCAGGACCCGCCGCAGGGCATCTCCGAGGCGATCTACGCGCCGGAGCGTCTCGACGAGGTCTTCCTCGACCGCCTGCTGACGAAGTGCTCCGAGCACCTTTCGCTGCTCGCGGCACCCTCCATGCTCGACCGCGCCTACGATCTCGAGCGCGGCTCCTTCCAGCCGGTCCTCGAAGTGCTCCAGCGCAGCGCGCCGGTGACGGTCCTCGACGTGCCGCACGCCTGGTCGGAATGGACGCGCACGCTGCTTTCCGAGGTGGACGAGCTGATCATCACCGCCGTGCCGGATCTTGCGAACCTGCGCAACGCCAAGAACATGCTCGACGCGCTGAAGAAGCTGCGGCCCAACGACAAGCCGCCGCACCTGATCCTCAACCAGGTCGGGATGCCGAAGCGGCCGGAAATCGCGCCCGCCGACTTCTGCGACCCGCTCGGCATCGAGCCCGCCGCGATCATTCCCTTCGACGCCCAGCTCTTCGGCACCGCCGCCAACAGCGGGCGCATGATCGCCGAGATGGATCGCAAGTCGCCGACCGCGGAGACCTTCTCGCAGATCGCCCATCTCGTGACGGGCCGCGCGACGGTGAAGAAACCCAAGAAGGCCGGGCTCGGCAAGATGCTCGGCCTGATCGGACGCAAGTAGGCCCGAAAGGGCGGTGCAACAGACTGGATGACGTGGCATGTTCGGCAAACGTGGCAATGAGGGTTTCGGCAAGAGCGGCACGACGGGCCAGGCGTCCCATGCCGTGCCTGCGGCCGCCGCGACGGTGACCGCCGAGCGCCCGCCCGCGCCTGCGCCGCAGCCCGTCTTCGAGCCGGCGCCTCCGCCGGCCGCCGCCCCGGCACCCGCCGCGCGCCGCCGCGTGGCCCGTACCGAGGACTACTACGACACGAAAAGCCAGGTCTTCTCCGCGCTCATCGACACGATCGACCTGTCGCAGCTCGCCAAGCTCGACACGGAAAGCGCGCGCGAGGAAATCCGCGACATCGTCAACGACATCATCACGATCAAGAACTTCGCGATGTCGATCTCCGAGCAGGAGGAACTGCTCGACGACATCTGCAACGACGTCCTCGGCTACGGTCCGCTGGAGCCGCTGCTGGCCCGCGACGACATCGCCGACATCATGGTCAACGGCGCCGGCAAGACCTATATCGAAGTGGGCGGCAAGGTGCAGGAATCGGAAATCCGCTTCCGCGACAATGCCCAGCTTCTCTCGATCTGCCAGCGCATCGTCAGCCAGGTCGGCCGCCGCGTCGACGAATCGAGCCCGATCTGCGATGCGCGCCTTCCCGACGGCTCGCGCGTCAACGTCATCGCGCCGCCGCTCGCCATCGACGGCACCGCGCTGACCATCCGCAAGTTCAAGAAGGACAAGCTGACGCTCGACCAGCTCGTCCGGTTCGGCTCCATCACGCCCGAGGGCGCGACGCTGCTGCAGATCATCGGCCGCGTGCGCTGCAACCTCGTCATTTCCGGCGGCACGGGCTCGGGCAAGACGACGCTTCTCAACTGCCTCACCAACTATATCGACCGGGACGAGCGGGTCATCACCTGCGAGGACTCGGCCGAACTCCAGCTCCAGCAGCCGCATGTGGTGCGCCTCGAAACCCGCCCGCCGAACATCGAGGGCGAGGGCGAGATCACCATGCGCGACCTCATCAAGAACTGCCTGCGCATGCGTCCCGAACGCATCATCGTCGGCGAAGTGCGCGGACCGGAGGTCTTCGACCTCCTGCAGGCGATGAACACCGGCCATGACGGCTCGATGGGTACCATCCACGCCAACACGCCGCGCGAGTGCCTCTCCCGCATGGAATCGATGATCGCCATGGGCGGTTACACGCTGCCGGCGAAAACCGTGCGCGAGATCATCGCCGGCTCGGTCGACATCATCATCCAGGCCTCGCGCCTGCGCGACGGCTCGCGCCGCATCACCCACATCACCGAGGTGATCGGCATGGAAGGCGACGTCATCGTCACCCAGGACCTGATGCGCTTCGACATCCAGGGCGAGGATGCCAACGGCCGCATCATCGGCAAGCACACGGGCACGGGCATCGGCAAGCCGCATTTCTGGGATCGCGCCCGCTATTTCAACGAGGAACAGCGCCTGGCGGCAACGCTCGACGCCATGGAGAAGCCGTAAGGGCAGGGCGGGGGCAAGGATGTTCGGAATGGATATCACCATCGTGGCGATCTTCGCGCTGGCGGCGCTCTCCACCGCCGGCCTTGCCTATGGCGTGCTCTTTTCGCGCATCGAGACCCAGAAGAAGGCGGAAAGCCGTGTCCGCCGCGTGCAGGCCGCCGAGACCGACCAGGGCAAGGCGAAGGCAGCACGCGACCGCATGCAGGAGCTGTCCAAGCGCCGCAAGTCGGTGCAGGAATCCCTCAAGGACCTTGAGAAGAAGCAGCAGGAGCAGACCAGGCGCGTCGCCACCACGCTGAAGGCGAGGCTCGTGCAGGCGGGCCTTTCGATCACCCCGGCGAAGTTCTACGTCTTCAGCGCGATCTTCGGCCTCTTCGTCTTCGTTGTCACGCTTATCTCCGGTGCCGGGCCGCTGGTCGCACTCGGCGCCGCCTTCATCGCAGGCGCCGGAGCGCCGCGCTGGTTCGTCGGCTTCCTCGTCAAGCGCCGGCTGAACAAGTTCCTCGAGGAGTTCCCCAACTCGCTCGACGTCATGGTGCGCTCCATCAAGTCGGGCCTGCCGCTGACGGACGCGCTGCGGCTCATCGCGGCCGAAGGCCAGGAGCCGGTGAGGACCGAGTTCCGTAAGGTCGTCGAATCCCAGCAGGTCGGCCTCAGCGTGCCGGATGCCTGCGCGCGCATGTTCACCAGCATCCCGTTGCAGGAAGTCAATTTCTTCTCGATCGTCATCGCCATCCAGAGCCAGGCGGGCGGCAACCTCTCCGAAGCGCTGGGCAACCTTTCCCGCGTGCTGCGCGAGCGCCGCAAGATGCGCGCCAAGGTCAACGCGCTGTCGATGGAGGCCAAGGCCTCGGCCGCCATCATCGGCGCCCTGCCGTTCATCGTCGCCCTCCTCGTCTACCTGACCTCGCCGGACTACATCATGGTCCTGTTCCGCGATCCGCGCGGCCACCTCATCCTCGGTCTTTCCGGCGTGTGGATGTCCATCGGCATCCTCATGATGCGCAACATGATCAACTTCGACATCTAGGGCACGAACCATGGTCGCCACGCTTACCGACCCCGCCATCCTGCTGCCGGCCTTCGTGATGATCGCGGTGCTGGCCACCTTCTATACGCTGGCGGCGCCCTATTTCGAGCGCGGCGATCTCGACAAGCGCATGAAGGCGGTGGCGCTGGAGCGCGAGCAGATGCGGGCGCGCGAGCGCGCGCGCCTCAGCGCGGAAGCCGCGCAGAGCAAGGCTTCGCTGCGCGCCCAGCACAACACCTCCGTGCGCCAGGTCGTCGAGCGGCTGAACCTGCGCGAGGCGCTGGTCGACGCCAACACGATGAACCGGCTGCGCCAGGCCGGCTACCGGTCGCAGAACGCGCTCAACATCTTCCTCTTCGCCCGTTTCGTCCTGCCCTTCGTGTTCCTGGCGCTGGCGGCATTCTACATCTTCTACCTCGGTTTTCTCGGCGAAAAGCCGCTGCCGATCCGCATCCTCGCCACCGTCGTCATCGGCTATATCGGCTTCTACGCGCCCAACATCTTCGTCTCCAACAAGGTGGGCAAGCGCCAGAAATCGATCCGCCGGGCCTGGCCGGATGCCCTCGACCTCATGCTGATCTGCGTGGAATCGGGCATCTCCATCGAGGTCGCGTTCAAGCGCGTGGCGGACGAGATCGCCATGTCCTCGCCGGAACTGGCCGAGGAACTGGTGCTCACCACGGCCGAGCTCTCCTTCCTGCAGGAACGGCGCGTCGCCTACGAGAACCTCGGCATCCGCATCGGCCTCGATACGGTCAAGTCGGTGACGCAGGCGCTGATCCAGGCCGAGCGCTACGGCACGCCGCTCGCCCAGGCGCTGCGCGTGCTGGCGCAGGAATGCCGCGACCAGCGCATGAACGAGGCCGAGAAGAAGGCCGCCGCGCTGCCGCCCAAGCTGACGGTGCCGATGATCCTGTTCTTCCTGCCGGTGCTGGTCGCCGTCATTCTCGGTCCGGCCGGCATCCAGGTCGCCGATACGTTCTGATTGCGGCAAGACGAACAAGGAAACGCCCCGGCCGGGATAACCTACCGGGGCGTTGGCGTCTTGGGAGGACGCTGGGTTCAGTTGGTATTGCCGCTGTCGTTGGCCGCGAGCTTCTTCCAGGCGTTCTGCTGGGTCAGCATGGCGCGCAGATATGTGACGTTGGCCTCTGCCTGCGCGGCGGTCAGTTCCTGCCGCGCGATGGTCTCCGCCTCCTGGAAGCGGCCCTGCAGGCCGACGGCAAGGGCGAGGTTCTGCCGCACGCTGCTGTCGGCGCCGGGCTGGGAAGCGGCCGAGCGCAGATAGGTCTCGGCTGTCTTCAGGTCGCGGGCCAGCACATAGGACATGCCGAGATTGGAAAGCACGGAGGGCTCGTTCGGCTGGATGTCCAGCGCCTCGCGGTAGCGCTGGCGCGCCTCTCCCGAGCGGCCGAGCTGGTCGAGGATGGCGCCTTCGGCCGATTTCAGCCTCCAGTCCGGCCGGTCCGGCGTCTGGGCGCGCAGGATCGTGTCGAGCGCCTGCTGGAGCTGGCCGGCGGCGGCCTGCGCCTTGCCGTAGGCGGCGAGCACCTCGCGGTTGTTCGGATTGCCGATGGCGACCTGCTGCATGACGGCGAGCGCCTGGTCGTTGCGCCCGTTCATGCGCAGCACGCTGGCATAGTTCATGCCGGTCTGCGGGTCCCGCGGGTTCTTCTCATAGGCCTTGCCGATGTTGTCGGCGGCGTTGCGCAGTTCCGTCGCGTTCATCTCGCCGACCGGCTTCGACGTCCTGGCGATGGAGCCGGTGGTGAGGTTGCTCTTAGCGGCGCAGCCCGCCATCGCAAGGGCGATGACAACCAGTGCGGCACCCCTCAGGAGCGCCGGGCGAAGTGACGTAACGCAAGCGGCCATGATCAGTCCCCGAAGCGATTTCCGCATCCCCGCGGCGGTCAAGAATCACGCCGCAATCTCCACTCCAGCAATAATCTGTTAACCCTAACAGAGTGTTAATTCGTCTGATTCCGAGACTCGCTTCAAAGGTTCCGCCATGGCCCCCTTCCAGTTCATCGACCGGCCCTCTCCCTTCAGCACGAAAGGCGGCAGGACGCTGCCGATCTTCGCGATCACGCCGGCCCATATCGAGACCGGGACGATCGACCCGATCGCGCTCGACTGGGCGAGGAAGGCCGGCTTCAAGGCCGAGTCCGGCGCGCTCCTCCTCGTGCCGACGGCGGACGGCCATCTCGGCGGCGCGCTGTTCGGCCTCGGCAGGAACCCGTCCGACGCGCCCTTCCTGACGGGCAAGCTGGCGCGCAGCCTTCCGGCCGGCGACTGGCATGTCGAGACCGCGCCGCTGACGGCCAACCGCCTCGCGCTCGGCTACGGCCTCGGCAGCTACCGTTTCGAGCGCTACAAGGCCTCCGCTTCCGAAGCCCCGACGCTGCTCATCCCGACGGACGCGGACGCGGCCGACATCAAGCGCCAGCTCGCCGGCGTCTTCCTTGCACGCGACCTCATCAACACGCCGACCAACGACATGGGCCCGGACGCGCTGGAGGACGCCTTCCGCGCGCTCGGCGAGCACTACAAGGCGAAGGTGTCCGTCATCGCCGGCGAGGATCTCCTCAAGGAGAACTTCCCGCTCATCCACACGGTCGGCCGCGCCTCGCAGCAGGCGCCGCGCCTTCTCGAACTGCGCTGGGGCAGGAAGGGTCACACGCGCGTGACGCTCGTCGGCAAGGGCGTGTGCTTCGATACCGGCGGCCTCGACATCAAGCCGGCCGCCTCCATGCTCCTGATGAAGAAGGACATGGGCGGCGCTGCGAACGTCATGGGCCTTGCGCTTATGATCATGGACGCGAAGCTGAAGGTCGACCTGCGCGTGCTCGTGCCGGTGGTCGAGAACTCGATCTCGGCCAATGCCTTCCGCCCCGGCGACATCTACAGGAGCCGCAAGGGCCTGACGGTCCAGATCGACAATACGGATGCGGAGGGCCGGCTGATCCTTGCCGACGCGCTCGCCTATGCGGACGAGGAGGACGCCGACCTCGTCATCGACATGGCGACGCTGACGGGCGCCGCCCGCGTCGCGCTCGGCCCGGACCTGCCGCCCTTCTTCACCGATGACGACGACCTTGCCCACCACCTCACCGAGGCGAGCCTTGCGGTCGATGACCCGATGTGGCGCATGCCGCTCTACATGGGCTACGACAAGGATGTCTCCGCCCGCATCGCCGACCTCACCAATGCGCCCTCCGGCGGCATGGCCGGCTCGATCACCGCGGCGCTTTTCCTCAAGCGCTTCGTCACGCGCAACCGGCATTGGGCGCATTTCGACATCTATGCCTGGGCGCAGGCCGAGCGGCCGCATTCGCCGGTCGGCGGCGAGGCGCAGGCGATCCGCGCGCTCTACCATCACCTGCGCGGCGTGGCGGCCTGAGGGGCGCTTTCCTTCGCATGAACGATACGGTAGCGTAACGAAATGCAAGGGAACACCCGGAGGCGGCCGTGCCGGTAGATCTGACCCCATCGCAGGCGCTCAGCCTCTGGCACGAGGTGACCTTGCAGCAGGTGCACCAGGACGGGCGGGACCTGACGCTCCGCCAGCTCGCCATCCTGCTCGAAATCTACCTCGTGCCGCCGCCGCATACCGTGCGGGGGCTCGCGGCCAAGCTCGGCGTCACCAAGCCGGTGATCACCCGCGCGCTCGACACGATGGGCGAGCAGGGCCTCGTCACCCGCATGCGCGACGAACGCGACCGCCGCAACGTCGTCATCAAGCGCACCGTGGACGGCGCCCTCTATCTCGAACGCCTCGGCGACCTTATAATCGCCCGGGGACGCGCCCAAACTTCATGAGAAGCCGATGAACGCCCTGCCGGACCGCCGCCTCAACGCCTACCGCCCCGACCTTGCCGAAGCGACCCTCGAAGGCGCCGTCACGGCGGAACGCTACGTCACCGGCACGCCCGCGCGCGTGGCCGCGCCCGTCGCCGCGCTCCGGCCGCGGCCGGACGAGGCCGCGGGCATCGACACGCAGGTGCTGTTCGGCGAGCGCGTGCGCGTGCTCGACCGCGCGGACGGCTGGGCCTGGGTGAAGTCGGATTTCGACTCTTATGTCGGCTACCTGCCTGGGACGGCGCTGGACATGGCCGTCACGCCAGCCACCCATGTCGTCGCCGTGCCCCGCACCTTCGCCTATTGCGGGGCGGATCTCAGAACCCCCGCCGCCTTCGCCCTTTCCATCGGAAGCCGGCTGACGGTCGTAGGCGAGAGTGAGACGCGCGGGACGCGCTATTTCACTCTGGAAGGCGGGCAGTCGGTCGTCGCCGGCCATTGCCTGCCGGCCGGCGAGACGGCCGGTGACGATTACGTGGCCATTGCCGGCCGCTTCCTCGAAACGCCCTATCTGTGGGGCGGCCGCTCGGGCTTCGGCCTCGATTGCTCGGCGCTCGTGCAGCTTTCGATGATGATGGCCGGCCGCAGCGTGCCGCGCGATTCCGACATGCAGGCCGCCGGCCTCGGCACGCCCATCGAACACGGCGCGTTGCGGCGCGGCGATCTCGTCTTCTGGAAGGGGCATGTGGCGATCATGGAGGACGAGGCGACCATCATCCACGCCAACGGCCACACGATGAGCGTCGCCCGCGAGCCGCTCGCCGCCGCCATCGAGCGCACCGGCTATCTCTACCAGCAGCCGACGGGCTATCGCCGGCCGGTTTAAAACAGCGTCTCGTAGACGTCCGGCTTGAAGCCGGCGGTAAATTGCCCGTCGCGGTCGAGGAGGGGGCGCTTGATCATCGAGGGCTGCGCGAGCATCAGCGCGATCGCCTTTTCGGCATCGAGATCCTGCTTGTCGCTGTCGGGCAGGGCGCGGAAGGTGGTGCCGGCGCGGTTGAGCACGGTTTCCCAGCCGAGGGCGTCGACCCAGCGCTTCAGGCTCGCCGCGTCGATGCCTTCGGCCTTGTAGTCGTGGAAGCGGTAGGCGATGCCGCGGGCATCGAGCCAGTTCCGCGCCTTCTTCATCGTGTCGCAGGTCTTGATGCCGTAGATCGTGACGGTCACGTCTTCCTCCTCATGCCGTTTCCGGCTTTCATAAAGCGCCGTGCCCGTCACGTCACCCCGAGATAGCGTCCGGGGCGGTGATTGATGGCGAGCGTCATGTTGACGACGACGGCGCCGAGCACGGAGAGGGCGAGACGGTCGAGCGGAATGACGAAAAAGGCGGCCGAGAGGATGGCAAGGTCGACCGCGAGCTGGAAATAGCCGGCGCGCAGGCCGAAGCGGTCCTGCAGGTAGATCGCCAGCACATTGATGCCGCCGAGCCCCGTGCGGTGGCGGAAGAGGATGAGCAGGCCCGTGCCGGAGAGCGCCCCGCCCATCACGGCCGCGTAAAGCGGATCGAGATGGGAGAAGGATACGAGCCCGGACGTGAGCCGGGTAAGGACCGAGACGAGCGTCACGGCGGCGAAGGTGCGCAGCGTGAAGGCCCAGCCGAGCTTTTTCACGGCGAGCACGTAGAACGGCAGGTTGATGACGAAGAACAGCCACCAGAAGCCGATGCCGCTCGCATATTGCAGGAGCAGCGCAAGGCCCGCCGTGCTGCCGGTGAGCAGCACGGCCTTGGTGTAGATCGCCACGCCAAGCGCCACGAACATCGTGCCGACGACGATGGCGATCAGGTCCTCGTAGGCGGAATGGCGCGCGGGTTGCGCTGCGGTGCCGGCCGGCATGGCGTCCTCACAGGCTCAGGAATTTCTCGATCACGGCATCGACTTCAGCCGTCTTGAGGCCGGCAATGTTGATGCGGCCGGAGGTCGGCATGTAGATGGCATGCTCGGCGCGCAGCTTCAGCACGTCCGCCTCGTCCAGCGGCAGCAGCGAGAACATGCCCTCCTGGTCGCGGATGGCGGTCAGCACCTGCCAGCGCTTCGAAAGGCCGGCGGCGAGCCGTTCGCGGATCGAGGCGATGCGCAGCCGCATGGATTCGAGCTCGGCCTTCCAGTCCGCCGTCAGCGCCTCGTCGCCGAGGATCATGCCGACGACGGCAGCGCCGTGGTCCGGCGGCATCGAGTAGCTGGTGCGGGCGAGCGCGGCGAGGTTGGTGCGCACCGAAAGCGCCGTGTCGGCGCTGCCGCAGGCGGCGTAGATCGCGCCGGTGCGCTCGCGGTAGAGGCCGAAGGACTTCGAGCAGGAGACGGCGATGAGCGCTTCCGGCACGGCGGCAAGCAGCGTGCGCAGGCCCGCCGCGTCCTCGTCGAGGCCGCGGCCGTAGCCCTGGTAGGCGATGTCGACGACCGGCAGCAGGCCGCGCTCGGCGACGAGGGCGGAGACGGCGCGCCACTGTTCGGCGTTGAGATTGGCTCCGGTCGGGTTATGGCAGCTCGCATGGAGCAGCACGGCATCGCCCGGCGCGGCGCCCGAAAGGGCCTCCATCATCCGGTCGAAGAGAACGGCCTGCGCGGGGACGTCGAAGAAGGGATAGGTGATCACCTCCAGGCCAGCGGCCTTGAAGATGCTGGCGTGGTTCGGCCAGGTCGGCAGGCCGAGCCAGACGCCCTTGGTGCCCATGCGCGCCATCAGGTCGGCGGCAAGGCGGAGCGCGCCGGAGCCGCCCGGCGTCTGCAGCGCGGCGGTGGCGCGGCCGCGGCCGGCCTCGCCCGTCGTCAGCGCCCACAGGCGTTCGAGGAAGACGGGATCACCCTCCGGCCCGACATAGGCCTTGGTCTGCTGGGTCTCGACCAGGCGGCGCTCGGCCTCCTTGACCGCGCGGAAGACGCGCGTCACGCCGGTCTCGTCGCGGTAGACGCCGACGCCGAGGTCCACCTTGCCGGCGCGTTCGTCCGCCCGGAAAAGGCCGATGAGGGCAAGCAACGGATCGTCGGGCTGGCGGGTGAGGGCATCGAACATGGCCGGGTTCCTGTATGGGTGGAGCGTGGAACGGATTTAGGCCAAAGCGCCCGCAAAATCGACCATGATATTGCGGGGCAAGCGCAAGAAGCTTTTGCATTCTTGCCGGTACCCGCTAGATTAATGCAGGTTTTTGCGCGAGGGGCGGAGATGGAGAAGAAAGCCGGCGACGACATCGTGCTGGACCAGACCGACCGGCGCATCATCCGCCTGCTCGTCGAGGACGCCGGCCTTTCCAACAACCAGCTCGCCGAAAAGGTCGGCCTCTCGCCCGCCCCGCTCTCGCGCCGGCTGGCGCGGCTGGAATCGAGCGGCGTCATCCGCCATACGGTGATCGTCGATCCGCGCGCGGCGGGCATCGGCTTCCAGGCTTTCCTGGAGGTGACGCTGGAGCGCACGGCGCCCCGAGTCGGCGAGCGTTTCATCGACCTCGTGCGGCGCATGCCGGAGGTCGTGGAGTGCCACACCGTCGCGGGCGATTTCGATTTCCTCCTGAAGATCGCGGTCAAGGACGTCGCCGACTACCGGCGGCTCCTGTGGAGCGAGTTCGAGCGCATCGGCGAGATCAAGGCGCTGCGCTCGACCATCCTTCTCGACAGCCCGAAGATGCAGGTGAGCGCTCTGCCCTGATTTTTCCGGAACCTTCCCGTCGCGGAACGGTTGCGGGAAGGAAGCCCGCCCCCATATGATGGGGGAATGCCACGAGGAAGGTCCGTTGGAGAGGAAAGGCAAGATCACGTCGGCCGCGCTGCTTTCGGCCATTCGCAATCGCCGCGGCCACAGGCCGCCGGAAAACAATCGCCCGGGCGACACCGTCATCGCGTCGTACAACGTGCATAAATGCGTGGGCGTCGACCGTCGCTTCGACCCGGAGCGCACGGCAAGCGTCATCGCCGAGATCGATGCCGACATCATCGCCATCCAGGAAGCGGACAAGCGCTTCGGCGAACGCTCGGGGCTGCTCGATCTCGGCATGCTGGAGCGCGACTGCGGCCTCGTGCCCGTGCCGATCACCGCGCTGTCCTCCACCGGCCACGGCTGGCACGGCAACATGATCATGATGCGCAAGGGCGCGGTCGGCGGCGTGCGGCAGCTGAAGCTGCCCGGCGTCGAGCCGCGCGGCGCCCTGGTCGTGACGCTCGATCTGCCTTTGGGCAAGCTGCGGCTCGTCGCCGCCCATTTCGGCCTGCTGAAGCGCTCGCGCGAGCAGCAGGCGATGGCGATCCTCGCCTCCGTCGCCGAGGAGGAGGAAATGCCGACCCTTCTCGTCGGCGACCTCAACGAATGGCGCGTCGGCCGGCGGTCATCGCTTGCCCGTCTCCAGCCGACATTCGATCCCGCCTCCGGCGCCGTGCCGAGCTTCCCGTCGCGCTTTCCGATGCTGGCGCTCGACCGGGCGCTCGGCCATCCGCACGATCTCGTCACCTCGGTGGAGGTGCATGATTCGCCGCTTGCGCGCCTCGCGTCCGATCACCTGCCGATCAAGGCGCATATCGACCTCAAGGTCGTCTGGGAGCGGTCTACAGATAGGGTGAGCCGAGCCATGTGACGCGCTCGACGAGGCGCTGGACGAAGGGCCGCGCCTGGAGCGCCGCGAGGTTGACCTGCTCCGCCTCCGACAGCGCGGTCGCGATGCGGTTCTCGATGAGGTCGGCGAAGTGGGCATCCACCACCTCGATATCCACCTCGAAGTTCAGCCGCAGCGAGCGCGGATCCATGTTCGAGGAGCCGATATAGCACCAGACCCCGTCGATGACCGTCAGCTTGGAATGGTTGAAGGCGCCCGATGCGCGCCAGATGCGGCAGCCGTATTTGAGAAGCTGGTCGAACTGCGCGGTCATGGCGAGGTCGACCAGCTTGAGGTTGTTGGCCGAGGGCACGACGATGTCGATCTCCACCCCGCGCCGCGCCGCCGTGACGATCGCGCTGATCAGCTCGCGGTCCGGCAGGAAATAGGGCGACATGATGCGGATATGCTTCCTGGCGATGGAAAGGGCGCCCATCAGCATGCGCTGGTTGGACTCCAGGCTCTTGTCCGGTCCCGAGGGCACGACGCGCGCCAGCATGCCGCTGCCGGGCGCGTCCGCAGGCGCGGTGATCTGCCAGGCCTCGCCGGCAAGATCGTCGCCGCCGGAAAAGCGCCAGTCTTCATAGGCGATGCGGAAGAGGTCGCTGACGACGGGACCTGTAAGGCGGAAATGGGTGTCCAGCGACGCCGCCTCGCCGGAGAACTCGGCGCAGAAGCCGGCACGGATGTTGAGCCCGCCGGTGAAGGCGACCGTTCCGTCGACGATGACGATCTTGCGGTGGGTACGCAGGTTCGCATAGGGCAGGCGCAGCCCCATGACGATGTTGCCGTTGAACACGTCCGTCGGCACGCTGGCCCGCCGCAGCTCCGAGACGATCGAGGGAATGGAATAGCGCGCCCCCACCGCGTCGATCAGCACCCGCACCTCGACGCCCCGCGCGACGGCGGCCGAAAGCGCCGCGACGAAGCGCTTTCCCGCCCTGTCGCGGTCGAAGATATAGGTCTCCAGCAGGATGGAGCGTTCGGCGCCGTTAATGGCGGCCAGCATGGCCGCATAGGCCTCGTCGCCGGTCGAAAGCAACTCGATGCGGTTGCCGGAGGTGAGCCTGCAGCGGGCGACGGCATCGCCGACGCGCTGCATGGCGGCGAGCGCCCCGCCATAGGCCACCTTCATGTGCTCGTTCGAGACGTCGTATTCCGCCATGTGGTGCCAGCCGGCGGCGAGCAGCCCCTCGCGGCTGAGGTTCAGCGTCTTGCGGCGGATGCGGTTCACGCCCCCCACGGCATAGATGAGCGCGCCGACGACCGGCGACAGCACGATGACGCCGACCCAGCCGATCGCCGCGCGCACCTCTTCCTTCGTCATGGTCGCATGGATGGCGGCCGGCACGCCGAGGGCGATCGACAGGGCGACGAAGATATGCGGCCAGTAGGCGGAGAGCGTCTCAAACATGATGCGTGCGGATCATCCCAAGGCGGCAAGCTCTTTTGCTGCTTCTATATATTGCTCTGGATGATACGAATGCGAGAGGGATGATAGTCCCTCTTCGCGAAAGATTTTCTCGCCTCAGTCTTCCAGCGTGCCGGGCTTGCGATCCCTGCGCGTCGCCTCATGGCAGGCAAGTTTCATCAGATCCTCGCCGCGTCGCGCATAGCGGGCGGACGCGCGGGTGGCGATCAGCCCGTCATGGCCGGCCCTGACCACGATCGTGCCGTCCGTCTCGCCCGGCCGGGTGATGAGGGTCGCGAGCAGGTCGCCGGCCTTCACGGTGTCGCCGATGTCGCGGTGGAAGAGCACGGTGCCGGGCTCAGGCGCCTTCACCATCTCGATATTGTCGAGCGGTACGGCAGGTCCCGCATAGGGCTTCGCCTTGTGCGCCGGGTCGGCGACGATGCCGCGCCCGGCGAGGAAGGCCCAGAGGCCGCCCGCATCGCGCTTGGCCATGTCGGGATAGACGTCACGCCGGCCGCGCAGCTCCACGGTGACGGCAAGCCTGCCCGGCACGCTCTTGAGTTTGCCGCCGCCCTGGTGCTTGAAGGCATGGCCGACGGCCTCCTCGAAGGCGGTGCTTTCGCCGTCCGAGAGGAACACCGCCTCCATGTCGAGCGCCGATGCCAGGTCCGCCGCCTCCGGCCAGAAGGCCTCGTCGATATAGGCATATTGCAGGGATTCGTCGTCGCAGTGGAGGTCGAGGACGAAGTCGGCGCCGAGCGCCGTGTGCAGCAGCGTCCGCTTCAGCCGGTCGGCGGCGCTGCGGCTTTCGAACGTTTCGAGCAGCGTGTCCCGCCCGGCGAGCGCCACCAGCGGAAAGTCGCGGTTGAAATTGGTGCGCGAGCCGAGATCGAAGCGGCCCTCCATCTCGCCGAAATGGTACTGCGCAAGGCCGATCGGGTTGGCCTGCGGCACGACGGTGATGTCGCCGCGGATCGCGCCTTCCGCTTCCGCCGTCCTCAGGCGTTCCAGCAGGAAATGGAGGAGCGCCGTGCCGGGCAGCTCGTTGGCATGCAGTGCTGCCTGGATATAGATGGACGGCGCCGCCGCCTCGCTGCCCTTGAAGCGGAAGACCGGCACGCGCCATTCGATGCCTGCCGTATCCCCGCTAATGATGATCTCGGAACGCTCCACGCCGTTTCTCCTCAAATCGTTTGCCGCGTTATGCGAATTGGCTGCGGATGGCGCAAGCCCCGGCAAGAAACGGGTTGAAACCGGCCGGGCAAAGCCCGATCTTGTGACAAAACGGGAACGGGAGCCGAAAATGACCGGCAAGACCCAGTATCGGATCTTCGAAACGGCGGGCGGCCCCTGCGGCATCGCCTGGACGGCGGCGGGCGTCGTGCGCTTCCAGCTGCCCGGCGAGGATGCCGCAACGACGCGCCGCCTGCTGCTGCGCCGTCTCGAAAATGCTGAGGCCGCCGAGCCTGCCGAGCCGCCGCCGGCCGTCGCCCGGGCCATCGAAGCCGCGCAGCGCTATTTCGCCGGCGAGGAGGCCGATTTCACCGACGTGCCGCTCGACCTTGCCGGCCAGAGCGATTACTTCCGGGCGATCTATGATGCGGCGCGGCGCGTGCACTGGGGCGAGACGACGACCTACGGCACGATCGCCCGCGATCTCGGCGCAGGCCCCGAAGGCGCGCGCGAGGTCGGCCAGGCCATGGCGAAGAACCCCGTCGCCCTCATCATTCCCTGCCACCGGGTGCTGGCCGCCGGCGGCAAGGTCGGCGGCTTCTCGGCCCCCGGCGGCGCATCCTCCAAGGTGAAGATGCTGGCGCTGGAGGGCATTTCCTTCGCCCCGCCGGAACCGGCGCAGCAGACGTTCGGGTTTTAGTTCGGCAGCGCGAGGCTCGTCAGCTTGTCCGGGTTGCGGGTGATATAGATGGCGGCGATGCGGCCGTCGACGATTTCCACCGCCGTGGTCTGCAGGTGACCGTCGACGCGGCTAAGGAAGCCGGGCAGGCCGTCGATCATCTCATGGCCGAGGAATTCCATCTGCGGACCCAGCTTGCGCGAGAGGCCGAGATAGAGCCGGATCAGCCGGTCGACGCCATGGATAGCGTTGGGGAAGGCGAGCACCTTGCCGCCGCCGTCCGAGCGCAGCGTCACGTCCGCCGCCAGCATGGAGCCGAGCGCCGCCGCATCGCCGGCGCGGCAGGCCTCGAAGAAGGCGCGCGTCAGCGCCTCGCCATCCTCGCGGGGGATTTCGTAACGCGGCTGGTCCATCCGCACGCGCGCGCGCGCCCGTGCCGCGAGTTGCCGGGTGGCCGCCGGGCTGCGCTTCAGCGTCGCCGCCACGTGGTCGAGCGGCTGGTCGAAGACGTCGTGCAGCAGGAAGGCCGCGCGCTCCAGCGGTGAAAGCCTTTCCAGCGCCACCATGAGCGTGAGGGTGATGTTGTCGGCGCGCATCTCCTCGTCCGCCGGCTCGATCAGCGGCTCGGGCAGCCACATGCCGGGATAGGTCTCGCGCCGCGCGCGGGCGGATTTCATCGCGTCGAGGCAGAGGCGCGAGACGATGCGCGTGAGCCAGGCGGCGGGCTCGGCCACCGCCGCGCGGTCGCTGCGGTGCCAGCGCAGCCAGGCATCCTGCACGATATCCTCCGCCTCCGCATGCGAGCCGAGCATGCGGTAGGCAAGGCGCAGCAGCCGGGGCCGCTGCGCCTCGAAGACATCAGTGGCGGGATCACGCCGCATGGCGCCGGTCGACCGGGTGCTCGGCGCGGAAGCCGACCTGCACGCGGTTCCAGACATTGATCGCGCCGATCGCAAACGGCAGCCATGCCTGCTCGTCCGGCGTGAAGACGGCCTTGACGGCCTCCCAGTCCGCATCGGGCGCGCCCGTTTCCGCCACCAGCGTCAGCGCCTCCGTCCAGGCAAGTGCGGCCCGTTCCCGTTCGCTATAGAGCGGGGAATCGCGCCAGCCGGCGAGAAGGTGGAGACGCATGGGATCCTCGCCGTCCTTGAGCGCCTCGCCGACATGCATGTGGATGCAATAGGCGCAGCCGTTGATCTGCGAGGCGCGCACCTTGATGAGGTGAAGAAGCATCCCGTCCAGCGGGCCTGCCTTGACGGCGGCTTCGAAGGCCAGCATCGCCTTGAAGGCGGGCTCGGCGCGTGTGAGATAATCGGTCATGCGAGCAGACATTCCAGTCTCCTTTTCAATCCAGTACTGTCATGACGAGGCAGTAAGACGGAATGTGACATGGAACTTCGAATTTTTTACCGGAAAGCAAAAGCCCCGGCGCGAACACCGGGGCTTTTGGGATTTCCGTCATGGAGAGGGACGCGCCCTCACTCCCACTCGAACATTTTTTGCATAATAAGTTATTGGTTTTATTGTATAAAATATTAATTGCAGCACACAGAGCCGTTACGCGGGCCGTCAAAAATCTATCATTTTGATTTTGTTTGATTTTTTGCTGATTCAGCCCATAAATTTTTTTGTGGACTATCGGCATCTATCGACTGTTTCACGGTTGGATAGACCTCAAACCTCGAATCTTTCGCCTCCGATAAAGTACCGCCAGAATCAGCGAAATCAATACACGGGCTCGATCCTAGATCGCCGGGGTGAAGAGTTCACCACGGCCACCGATCATACGTCACTACGGTTATCTAACCATACATGCCAAATGGCGATGTTATCCATGTCTTCTGCCTGCAGGAACGACTTCGCGGTGACCGGTTTTCGTGTCATTGGCATGACATTGTACGCCTCGATGCGCCGCCATCTGTGAAAAGGCGAACGCCGTTTCAGATTGAGGCCTTATTACCGCTTAAGGATGTCCAGATGGCAAAGCGTGATTTGTCGAGAGAAGAACTCTTCGCATTGGTATGGGAGCGCCCAACCAGCGAGATCGCCACAGAACTCGGCATTTCCGACGTCGCAGTCGGAAAGCTCTGCGAGAAACTGCAGGTTCCCAAGCCCCCTCGTGGGTACTGGGCACGCGTGGAGGCGGGGCAGACGCCACGGCGCCCGGCCTTGAAGGCGTTCCGAGAGGAACTGGAGGAAAAACGCAAGAGCAGGATACAAGCCCGGACTGCCGGACAGTTCACGGAACTTCAATTGAAATTCGTCAATGCCGCACTCGATGAACTGCGTAAGCGCGGCGTCGAACATCATGTCGATACATCGCGTTTGAAGCATGTCTTGCACCTCGATCAGGATGTCGCTGCGCAGGTGCTGCTTTTGATACAGAGCCAGGCGCAGAAATGGGCGCAGAATGGTCGTGTCGACGTCAACTGGGGGCCGTCCGTCAGAACCAGCGTCGGAAAACTTGTCGAGCGATTGATGCCGCTTGCTCGCCCGCAGTTGCTGACTTTCGAGACGGAAGGGAAACGCCATTCCTTCTCGGCACCAGGCCCGGTCGTATTTGTTCAGTGGACGTCGGAGCTTCAGACAAGAATAGCAACGCTTGCGGCGATCGCCCGAGATCAAAATCTCAGCCATGTCGTGCAGCCGTTGTCAGCAGCAGACCATGCATGGTCGAGCAATCATCTCTATCAGCCCGAAGCTGACTTTATTGTAAATAGCTATCTATGCATATCGCCGGAGGCTGCGTGGATAGAATGGTACCGACGATCATGGCGGGAGGAAAACCAGCCTGAGCGGCACTCGACGAGCAAGATCAAGTTGCGTGATGTCATGCCGATCGATTTTCTCGATGGGGAAGAGGACAGGGTTTTGCCGCCGGCGATCGCCGAGGCCAAAGTCAAACCATATCAGGCACGTTTGCAGGCACTCGATGAAGCTGAGCGGATCCACGAGATGATCACCAACGCGGCTTACGCCATGGACAGGTCTGTTCCAGACGAGGTTCTGGCCATGGCAGACCGGATCTGGTTTGGCGCCGAGCGGCCGTTTCGGGCCGCCCGTGATGCATTTGCCCATATCGAGACTGATCTGGAGCGCTGGGAACAGCAAATCGAGGCCGAGCGATCGCAGTTGGCACAAGCCGTTCTCGGCGTCAGGCCTGGCGATATAATTGCCTCACAACATAATGGCGCGTTTGTCCGGATTTCGGCCGAATCGGTTTCGCTCTATTCCACCGACAAGCACGTTACATTCCTCCTGTCCGGCCGGCGCTTTCGCAAAGATGGGACTCTTGGCAAGATGAACGAGACCATGAGTTTCGTCGTGGATCGCGTGCAGAACGATGAAAGCCAGAGATGACAAGCAGGCGGCGCAGTCTTCCTGCAGCCACTACAGATACTGGGTTCCCGATGGGATGCGAATCGGATCGTATTTGCATCCCAGACTAACGCCATCTTTCCTCCGTCGACGACCACAATCTCCTTGCGAATACTGCAACTTTAAATAATATCCGCGTGGGCGTACGGGTAAAACAAGTCGGGTGAAACGTGGTTATCGCGTGATCGATCTTGCAAGAAAAGCGTGATCCTGCAAGAAACTTCCACATGCATCGCGAGCAAGGGAACGGGTGAGCAACAGCGAACTTTCACCCTCACAATCCCACGAGGGTCAAGGATTCAAGCGTGACTTCAGCCGGATGGGGTTCGGTTTTCGAAAATTTCGGTCTGAAAGCCGTTTCGCGAACTGACAAGGAAAAGCAGGCGTACTTGCCCAATGAAGAGCAACGCGCAGCAATGGCTGCAGCGGGCTATTCACCTAGTCCAGGGCCATCGACAGAACTCATCGAAGTCGAGGTACTGGGCGAAGCCCATGCGCCCTTGGCTACATCGTACTACAATTCTTTGCGTCTCGGGTCGGGTCGAGAGCCGGAAACCCGGATGGGTCGTGGTTTAATCACATGGGCTGAAGAGGGCGACCAGCTCGTTATCGGCAACATTGGCAATCGCGTGTATGTCGCAAAAGCCAACAAGTGCACACCCGAAATGGCGAAAAGCTCGATAGAGCACCGTATCACGCAAGCGTTCAAGCCACGTGCACGTCTACTTCAACTGCTCGGAGACCAGCTTATTGGCTCTTCCAAGTTGGCAGTCTTCGAATTGGTCAAGAATGCGTACGACGCTGACGCGAGCGAAGTGACGATAACAATGGGGGACCTTTCGACCGATGAACCCTGGATACGGGTACAGGACAACGGGCTGGGAATGTCAATCGACACCATCCGGGACGTCTGGCTAGTGCCGGGAGATGATCATCGTGAAAAGGATCGTGCCGGAGATCGGCGATCGCCGAGATATCGGCGATTGCCGCTTGGGGAGAAAGGTGTCGGACGTTTTGCGGTCCATAAGCTTGGCGGAAAGGTCCGAATGACAACGCGGGCGGCTGGACACCGCGAATGCCATGTTGCAATCAACTGGTCTGAATTCATGTCAGCCCGCTTTCTCGAGGACGCTCCTGTAACGGTCACCGAACGGGAAGCTAAAGTATTCACCGGCAACCGCACCGGCACAAGAATTCGTATCGATGACTTAAGTCAGAAGGAATGGTCGCGGCGAGAAGTCAGGGATCTTTACCGGCAGGTCACGTCTATATCGTCCCCCTTTGCCGCGAAGGACGATAACTTCACAATTCACTTCAGGGTGCCGGGATTCGAAAACTGGATCTCAGAACTCCCGGATGCGTCGGAGCTTGTGGAGCGTGCCCCGTGGCGCTTCGATTTCGAGTTCGATGGCATGACCTTGGACTCGACGTATTCATTTCGGGGAGTTCCCGGTGTGCGGGTTGAGCCCCGGATCGTCCGGCAGAACGAGCCTCTTCAAATCACCGCTGAGCAAGAGCCGGACGATCTCGACGCGGCGTCCGGACCAAGGGCCAAGCGGCTTGTCAGCGTTGTCGCGGATCAATCGACTATAAAGGGTATCGGGCGTCTCAAGGGCACTTTTTATGTTTTCGACAGAGACCGGGAAGTCATTTCGAAATACGCCCAATCGCGCCTGATCGAGCGTTTTCTGGATCAGAATGGTGGGGTGCGGGTCTACCGCGACGATATCCGTATCTATAACTACGGAGAGCCGGGAGACGATTGGCTGGGCCTGGACCTTCGAAGGGTAAATAGCCCGTCGAGAAACCTCAGTAGAAACATCGTCCTAGGCTTCATTGACCTTGATTTGCAAGCGAGCAAGGACCTCAAGGAAAAGACGAACCGCGAAGGTTTTGTGGAAAACGATGCCTACCGCCATTTGCGGCAACTTGTCCTTGGAGCGATCAGCGTTTTTGAAACAGAACGACGGCTTGACAAGCAGCGCATCCGAGCACTTACCGGGAAAGCACCGAGTGCGGACAGGGACGTCGCAGGACCAATAAGCGACGTGCGCAAAGTTGCCCGATCCAAAGGGTTCCTGCCTGATATCGACCCTTCTTTAAAACGCGTCGAGCAGGAATTCTACCAACTCAGAGACGACTTCTTGCGTGCCGGTATTTCCCAAGTCGGTCTTGCTGTCGTTTTTCATGAAGTCGAGCGTGGTATAGGCGCCCTTGCCACTGCCTTGGCCGATGGGGCGAACATAAATGATCTCAGGATACAGGTCGGGCAGCTTCAAGGTGTTCTGGAAACCTCTACCCAGTTGCTGAAAAAGGGCGACAAGAAATCTTATTCGTTAAGGCAGCTCGCACGAAGGGCGCGTGATATCACATTGGTCCGGTTTCGGATCCACAAGGTCCAGCTCGTCTGCCCTGCTCTTGAGGAGGGCGCTGAAGACGCAAGTGCGGTATTCGCTTTCGGTCTCGCGCTAGGCGCAGCAACGAACATCATCGATAACGCAATCCACTGGTTGAAAGTCAGCGTACCTGACAATGCTCTACCTGGCGCGCGACGAATTTTCATGAACGTTGTTCCTGACTACAAGGGACGCCCTGCTCTTGTAATCGCCGACAATGGACCGGGTTTTCGCGATCCTCCCGAGCAGCTTGTAGAGCCATTCTTTTCGCGGCGTCCTGACGGCATGGGTCTCGGGCTATATTACGCCAATCTCGCGATGAGCCTGAATGATGGCGAACTTCTGTTTCCAACAATGGACGACTTTGACATTCCAGACGATTTCAATGGCGCTGTTGTGGCGCTCGCTTTCAAGGGGGAGAAATAATTCGTGTTCACGCCGGCCCGATACGTCATTGTAGATGACAATGCTGACGAGTTGAAGCAACTCGCTGACTGCATGCAGAAAATCGGGGCACCATGCCTTCCGTTAAGGTACGATCAAGCAGAAGGTATCGAAACTAGGCATCTCGGCGGCGTGCGGCTTCTCTTCCTTGACCTGCATCTGACTACGGGCGCACAGTCGGGAAGCATCGCGCAAACCGCTGGATTGATTGTAGCAATGCTGGAAGAGGGCATTGTTGCTACGGCAGGACCGTATGTAATCATTCTTTGGACAAAGCATCAGGAGCAGAGGGCCGCGTTCGAGGCTTACGTTATGGAAAACCTCGATCCACTGAAGCGGCCTCTCGCAATTCTCAGCCTGGATAAGAACAACTACCTCGCGGGCGATGCCGGAGAGAAACTTACGACTGACGTCGGTCAGATTATCGAAACGGATCCGCGCCTGAGAGCTATGCTCGACTGGGAGCGGGAGGTTCTGAAGGCGGCCGGAGCCACGCTCGCCGAGATTGGCTCGCTCGTCGCCAAAGAAGACAGGACTGCCGCGCGTTTTTCGGAAAGGCTCGACGAGATTCTCAGTTTGCTGGCCTTTGAGGCGGTCGGTAGCGCCAACGCGAAGGCGGATCCCTATAGCGCGGTCAATGCGGCGCTCATGCCGATACTTTCTGATCGCATAGCGAACCAGCGTGTTGATCCGAAGAGCAGCGCGATCTGGAAAGCCGCGGTGACGAAGGTCGAAGATCTTAGCCAACCGTCTCCAGCAGAGGCCGCAAAACTTAATTCGATGCTCCATATCGCCAAAGCCTCCAGTGAAGCGCTCAGGTCTGACGCGTGGGGTGCCGTGACCCTCTTGCCGGAAGCCGAACTGGCTGACGCACCGATGATGAAGCGTTTCGATCTCCCCGCAAAGCCAATGTTGTCTGGTACATTCTGCCTCACTGAAAAAGGTGAGCGCAGTGCCAGCCGGCTCTGCCTCCTCAGGATCGGTGCCAGTTGCGATTATGCGCAAAGCCGGAAGGGCCCCGTCCCCTTTGTTCTTGGAGCAATCGTACCTGCCGAAGCAAAGCGGCGAGAAGGCCTCCCCAAAGCAGAAATTGTGACACCGCCCCTAATGATTGATGGTTTCGACGGCCCGGTGAGGATAATTTTCAACACTCACCTCCAGATTTCAATGGTGCCAGCCGAATTTGCTGCCTGGACCGCACTGTGCAGGCTGCGTGAGCCGCTCCTGATGCAGATAACAACTCACGGAGCGCGCCATACCACACGGCCTGCTATCATCAGTTTCGGGTCTCACGGAGCCTAGCGCTTTGACGAGACCACCACTTTCACGTCATGAGCTGACGGAACTGGTCGGGAGGCGAAGAATGCAAGTGAAGCTACCGGATGGTTTCTATCCGTTCATCGATCAGCGTTTTCCGTTGTCGGAACTGTCAATGATCGAAGTGCCAGCAGACCTTGAAAAATTGTTGCGGTCGCAGGCGGCTGCAAACGGTATGTCGATTATCAGGGGCATGCCTGTGGAGCTTCGATGCCAATCGGAGCAATTTCCGGATGCAACCTTTCTTGTTTACTGGCCCCATGAGGACGATCGCCTGCACATGCTTGCGCCCAGGAAATTCGTAAAGGGGCAAGCCTGAACCTCGTCGTTGTGACGGCAAGAAACTGTGCAATTCGTTTTTTAAATCAGAACAAAATAAGAACATTTATTGTTTGTAAGGAAGAATAATGTCAATCTGACAAAAATTGACCCAGAGAATGATTCGAGCCATATCATGCGAACCAAAAAGCGAACTGAATTCAGTAGGTTGAGAGAGCAGGCGGGCCTCACTCTGGAGGAGACCGAAGCACTTCTTGAGGTTTCGCCCCGCACAGCCTATCGCTATGAAGACGGCACGACCAAGGTTCCCCGATTAGCCCTGAAGACGCTTAAGGATGCAGCCGACCGCCGGCTCAGTGCATGCGAAGCGGGGAAGGCCGACTTCCGCTTCATCGACCTGTTCGCTGGGATAGGCGGACTCCGGCTTGGATTTGAAAGCATCGGTGGGCGTTGTGTTTTTACCTCCGAATGGGATCCGCACAGCCAGCAGACCTATTCGCTAAATTTTCCTGATAACCATCGCGTCAATGGGGACGTGCGGGAGTTTTCGAAAAATCCCGACCTGATCCCGGAACATGACGTTTTGCTGGCCGGTTTCCCGTGCCAGCCATTTTCGCTAGCAGGAGTTTCAAAGAAAAACTCGCTTGGCCGGCCGCATGGCTTCCTGTGTGATACGCAGGGAACGTTGTTCTTCGATACAGCCCAGATTATCGCCCATCACCGACCTGCTGCGTTCGTTCTGGAAAACGTCAAGAACCTTGAAAGCCATGATCAGGGTCGAACGTTTGCGACCATTATGAACGTTCTGCAAAACGAGCTAAAGTATCATGTCCAGCATCGCGTCATCAGCTCGGAGCCATGGGTGCCGCAAAAGCGGGAACGCGTATTTATCGTCGGCTTTCGCGAACCCTCGAAGTTCGATTTCAAGGGCCTCAAGCTGCCACCTGCAAAAAGCGGTCCGAAGCTTGGAAGCATTCTCCAGCCGCATGACGAGGTTGATCCAAAATATACCCTTACCCCGCGACTTTGGGAGTATCTGCAAGGCTATAAAGCGAAGCATCAGGCAAAGGGGAACGGGTTTGGATACAGCCTTTTCGGACCCGATGATGTCGCCCGCACCCTGTCTGCACGCTATTACAAAGACGGTTCCGAGGTGCTTATCGATCAGCCGGGCAAGCGCCCCCGGCGGTTGACGCCGCTTGAGTGTGCCCGACTGATGGGCTTCGATCGTGGTGACCGGCGCTTTCGGATTGAGGTGTCGGATACGCAGGCCTATCGGCAATTCGGAAATGCCGTCGTTGTTCCGGTTGTCGAGTTCGTTGCGGAGGCTATGAAGCCTCATATCGAGACGGCTCTTGCAGCAGGAGAGCGGCGTCCCGCGGTTCCGGGCCCGGCTCTCGCTGTGACACGTCCTGGTATGCCATTGGCCGCCGCTCATGGCTGACATCGTTACCCCGGAGGTCCGCAGCCGGATGATGGCCGGCATTCGGGGTAAGAACACCAAACCGGAACTGACGCTAAGACGTGGTTTGCATGCGGTCGGGTTCCGGTTCCGGCTGCATGATCGCACGTTACCAGGAAAGCCCGATATCGTTTTTCCGAAATACCGGGCTGTTCTCTTCGCTCATGGATGCTTCTGGCACGGACACGATTGCCATCTGTTCAAATGGCCCGCCAGCAGACCGGATTTCTGGCAGGCCAAGATTCACAGGAACCGTGAGGTTGACGCTCTCGCCTCGGCCGCCTTGCAGATAGCAGGATGGCGTCAGGGAATCGTCTGGGAGTGTGCACTGAAAGGTAAGGCCCGGTTGCCAATCGAGACCGTTCTTACCGAATGCGCGACGTGGCTTCAGTCCGACATTTCGTTTTTCGAACTCAGGGGGAGCGCATAGGTCATGCGGCGGGGGCTGCTTTCAGATTATTTCGACGGCGTGGCGGTCAAGCGGCTGAGCGCCGTTGAGGCCAACGTCCTCCGTTCGAACCAGCACGAATTCAACAGTTCAAAACAGCTCAAGAGCCTGCTGGGGACGCCTGACCGGGTGCAGTACCAGGCAATCTTCATCTGGATCGGTGGTGAGCAGGAGGCGTTGTCCGAAGAGGGTTTCCTGACCTGGTATCAATCCCGGAAACCTCCGAGGCGGGAGCACAGGCTTTATTTCCCGACAAATGCGGTATGTGCGACCGCCGCCGAAGGGGATGTCCTGTTTATTGCCCGACGTACTGATAACACCCTCATGGCGATTATTGTACCCGGAGATAGCACGATCCAGAACCAGCTGCTGTGGCTCTTCGGGCTTGAGGCACAGCCGGCCTTGCAGTTCGAATCACTGGAAATCAGCAAGGACAATGCGGCCGAGCTGGACTTTACCGCACGATATATCCTTGACGAACTCGGAATCGAGGTCGAGGAGCCGGAAACCGACCGCCTTGATGCGCTGATCGAAAAATTCGGGCTGGTGTTTCCGCCGACCCGCGTCCTGTCGGAACTTGCAAGGACCTCCCTTCCGCAGGTGTCGGCCGCCGATGATCCCGATGCCGCGCTGATGGCCTGGATCGACATGGAAGAGCAGCTGTTTCGCCGCCTGGAAAGGCATGTAGTCGCGGACCGTATTAAGAATGGTTTTCATTCCGACGAAGGCGCGGACGTTGACGGCTTTATGGGCTTTTCGAAAAGCGTCCAGAACCGCCGCAAGAAGCGTGCGGGCCTGGCCCTCGAACATCACCTGGAGGCTGTCTTTTCTGCCCACAAAGTGCGTTTTGATCATGAGGCCGAGACGGAAAATCGCAAAAAGCCGGACTTTCTTTTCCCCGGTCAGGAGGAATACCGGGATCCGGCATTCCCGGCCGCACGCCTCACCATGCTCGGCTCCAAATCGACGTTGAAAGACCGCTGGCGTCAGGTGCTCTCCGAGGCGGAAAGGATCAAGCCAAAGCACCTGATGACGTTGGAGCCCGGTATTTCGGAAAACCAGACCGACGAAATGCGGGCGAAGCAGCTTCAGCTGGTTCTTCCGAAATCGCTCCACTCGACATATCGCGAAGGTCAGCGCGGGTGGCTTATGACGCTTGGCAACTTCGTGGAGCTGGTGAAGGAGCGCCAGCGGGCTGAATAACTGTCAAGTTTCGTGTGTCGACGCTAGCATTTCGCGGAGATCGTCAACGGAAAAAGGCGGGTTTCGGCGATGGGCGACCGAATGGCAGTTGGGGCAAAGCGGCGTCAGGTCCGTTCTCGGATCGATAATGTAATCTTCCCCGAGCTGCGAAACTGGTGTCACATGGTGAACCTCTATGAAACCCGCAGCAGCTGAGCCGTAGCGCTCCCCCATATCCAGCTTGCAGGCCTTGCAGGAATAGCCATGAATCGCGAGGGCGGCGGCACGGTTGCGTCGATCCCTCTCGTAGCCATTGACTTCGATGCGGGTCCTTGCTCCCTCCGGAAGCCCCGACAATTCAACAGACGCCTCAGCGCCATCGTCGTCAGCCTCCACTGGCAGCAGTGCCAGAACGGCCGCCGCGACCCTGAAAGTCCAGAGTTCCACCTGACGCATATCCTCTTCAGCGTTGCCCTCATTGATCGCCAGCATTCCCCGGCGCACGTCGAGGCTGAAGCTCCGCCACTGCGTTTCCCAGATCGCTGAATCGTCCGGTGAATATGCCACGCCATTGATGGTGAGAACGATTTCGGCATCGGCATCACGGCAAACGTCCAGCACCGCCCGGAAGGTACGGCGTCCGGTCTCATCTGCCGAGCCCATGGCGCTCATAAGATCACCGGCAAAATTGCCCGGCCGGAAATGCACATCCAGCCGTCGCCATCCTATCAGGGTCCTCAGCGTAAAGGTCTGGCCGGGAGGATAGCCGGCCGGCTGGAGTTCAAGCCAGCGCGTACCGTCGTTGTCTCGTCCTTCCCGGCCAGAGAATTCCAGCCCGATTTCGGCGGAGATCCGCTCCGCAAGCGAGCGTGGATCAGGCGACATCCTTATCCACGTCCGGTTCAGGCAGCGTTTCGACAAGCTTCTCAAGGATACGCGAGACCTCAAAGCGCATGTCACGGAACATTGAGGATGTGTGGTCCTGAACCGTCGAGAGTTCTGCGACGGCCAGCGCCCACATCAGCGAGTCCAGCCCCTGCATGGTCACACTCCGATTGAGGTTCGGAATGTAGACCTTCTGGTAATAGGGGTGACTGGTGTTGATCCGGATACCCTTATGCCCCTCGATCAGCGCCGGTTCGAAGAGCAGACCATTGTTGATCCCCTCCACCGGCTGCACGAAAACTTCGCCAGGTCTTTTTGCAGACGTTATCGTCAGCTTCAGGCGTGTCGTGCCGTGCTTGTTTTCAACGATGGCTTCACCGGTATTCGGGTCCGCTATGTTGACCTTGGGGCCGCCAGCAGCTGCCTCACGATTACGGATGTTGTTGTTGGAGGTGTCGTGCGCACCCTCTCCCTTTTTTGACAACAGCTTTTGCTGTCCCTCGCGCGACCGGTTGTTTGCCTCGCGGCGTGGCGCGGTCAGGAACTCGCTTTGCAGCCAGTTTGCCAGATCATCGTTGAGAATAATCTGGGACTTCTTGATATCCAGGTGGAAGGCATCATCCAGCTTGTGGTCGAACGAAAATTCGACGCGCAAGCCGGTCAGGTGTGGCTCTTTCTGGTAAAGGCCGAGCCAGTCAGCATCATGGATCAGGCGGTTTTCGCGATAGATGTATATGCCCTGCCGGTCATTCGAAAGCTTCGCAGCCGAAGCAGCGGCATCATCCGGGAATTCCTCACGACGGGGCAGGATATATGCCCGTGCCGTGAAAGAAGCCGTTCGTTCATCCGGCAGCTCTGTCTCAATGGTTTCGTTGGCAACGAGCTCGGAGAGTTTTGTCTGGAACGGGTCCCAAGCCACGACAGGTTTGCCGTTCAGCACAATGACGACGTTTCTCGCCCGATCGTCATCCGGATCGAGGAAACGCTGGTAGACCATGGAAAGATGTTCTCGCAGACCATCCTCCTTTGCCCTGAGAGCATTTCGCGCCGGTTTACCTTTCTTGTCCTGATAGTCCTTGATCAGGCGATCGACATCTTCCCAGAGGACGACGGTGCCGGCATGGCCGGGAGCCACGGCATCAAGAGTTTCGAGCGCTTCAGGATCGCATTCTTCATTCAGGAGCAGCGCCCATTTTTTTGCTTGGGCTACATGGTAGAGGTCCCAAGTTGCCATTAGCGCCGGCGTATTGCCGTCCGGCCGGGAGATCACCGACAGCTTCTTGCAGAAAGCCGTTGAGGCGGTTTTCAGGCCCAGACCGTATTTACCGAGGCTGGCGGCGCTGGGGCGGGCTTTCGAGCCATATTGCATGGCGTTGATCAGGCCATCGCGGTTCATACCGTCGCCGTTGTCGGCAATCATCAGACGGATGTTGCCTCGCAGATCGGCTTCCAGCAAGAGCTGAACCTGGCTGGCGTTTGCAGCAATGGAATTGTCCACGATATCGGCCACCGCCGTATCGAACTCATAGCCAGTGTCACGCAGGCCGACGATAACCCGTTCCGGGTCCGGTGGTAGTTCGATTTCTTCAACGTTGCTCATCTTCCCCCCTGAATTTCGATTACGCGCCAGCCCGTACCGAGCTTGAGGACGCCCTTTGCCCGTTCTACCTGCTGCTTGCGTTTGTGAGTGATGCGATACCGGTCCTCGTCATCTCTAACCAGAATGATTTCGTCGCCAGGAACCAGATTTGCCTGGCGAATGTATTTGGTCATTCTGGTCAACCTGTACTCGTTGCGTGTACCGTCAAAAAACTTGTTGTTGTAATAGATGAAGGCAAATTCCCAGAAAGTGCCGCCATCATCCACAAAATTCAGATGACATCTCGGATTGTACTGGCTCGGGTCCAGGCGTGGGAAGAACGACAGCAGCCGTTCCTCCCTTGGCACAAGAATGCCGGCCTGATGGCCGCCGGTTTCGCCCGTGTCGTTGGCGCTCAGCACCTTTGCAATTGTCTGCTCTGCCATATCCAGCCTGTTAAGTCCCCTTCGATGGCGACCGCATCAGCGCCGCAACGATATCACCGTAATCATCTTCCCTGCCTTCAAGGCCGACAACCGCAGTGCCGGAAATCGCCCGCTTGCGCGTCAGTCGTTCGTCCACCACGTCCTCGACCGTATCGGCCACGAGGAGCCGGTGAACTGTTACCGGCAATTGTTGGCCGCGCCGGTGAGCCCGGGCAGACGCCTGGTCTTCGAGTGCCGGATTCCATTCCGGATTATAGTGGATCACATGGTTGGCAGCTGTAATGTTGAGGCCAGCGCCTCCGGCCTTCGGGTTCAGCACGAGCGCTGCGCCACCTTGGACGGCGCTGAAGCAGTCAATCAGCGGCTGGCGGTCGTCAATAGGCAGACGACCGTCGATGACGCCGGCAAAGGCTCCGAAACGGGTCTTGAGGTGCCGGGCGATCATATCGGCCATTGCCGTAAACGATGTGAAGATGATCACCTTCTCGCCACGTGCGAAAATCTCTTCTACGATCTCATCCATACGCCGGAATTTCGAGAAGGACATGGGATCGGCCGTGGCGGCATTGCCGCTCATCAGGTCTGGGTGAGCGCAGAAACGGCGCAATGATGTCAGGGCGACGAGAGTGGCGGCAGCTCCATATTCCGCATAGATGCGCTCGCGCTCGGCGTCATAGGCCGCGACCTCGCCTTCATCCAGCTCAACCACTTGAGGGATGTCGATCCGGCCTGGCAGGTCCTGCGCTACCTCGGCAACGCGCCGGCGCAACATAAGCGGCGAAACCAGCGGTTCCAGCTTTGCCGCGCCATCAACATCATCGGCATATTCCGACCCGAAGGTTTTCGCGTCACCGAGATGACCGGGCAGCACGAAATCCACGATCGACCACAAGTCGAGCAGGCGGTTCTCGACAGGTGTTCCGGTCACGGCCAGACCAGCCTCACGCTGAAGCCGTTTCACGGCTTTGGTCCGCTGGGCGTCGGGGTTCCGGATGAACTGTGCCTCATCCAGCACTATCACCTTCCAGAGGATCATGTTGAGCAGGCTGTTGTCGCGCACTGCATTGTCATAGGAGGTCACGACGACATCATACTCCTTCAGCTCCGAAGGCCGGCCCGTCCGAAGTGCTCCATGATGCTTCAGCACACTGAGATGGGGCGCAAACTTCGAAATTTCCCGTCGCCAGTTCTCCAGCAACGAACCGGGCGCGATGATAAGAGCGGGCCGTAGCGGCGCGCCGCCGGAATCGCTGAGCGCGCTGATGATCTGCAAGGTTTTGCCGAGGCCCATTTCGTCCGCCAGAAGGCCGCCAAGCCCCTCTGCCAGGAGGAACTTCAGCCAGCGCCAGCCGGAAATCTGGTATGGGTAAAGGGTTGCCTGAACCCCGGCTGGCACATCATCACCAGAGGGCGTGAAAGCGAGCGGCGAAATCGCCCGGTCAGTTGTCCGGTCCTCGATTGATGCTCCGGCTCCCGCAGCCTTGCGGATAGCAAGAAAAGCCTTGAGGGAAGCGGCTTCCCCGAGTGTTACACCCGTGTTTCGCAACAACTCCAGGATTTCGGCGCCGGCTGCCGGCTCTATCGGATACCAGATGTCTTCAGCCACCTTGTGGCCACGTTCCAGGTCAGCGAGATCAAGAGGGACTTCCACGCCCCGGCTGATGGACGTGATGCTGTAGGAAGGCGCCTTGCTATCGCCACATTCCGAAATCGTCAGGGTCGGCACCAGAGGATAACGTGAGGGACGGAGGCCGTCGACGCTTGTCGGTATCCAGTCGGCCGATGGCCGCTTTTCGATGAGGGCGCTGTAAATCTCGTCGGCAGACAGAAGACGTGTATCTCCGGCCTCATCGATGAGTGAAAGCGCACCTCCCTGAATTTTCCACCTTGGCGTCGTCATAATCCTCTGAAGGCTTAAGTAAATCCGTAGCTTAATATATCAATTGCAACCGGTAGAGGAAAGGCGCAGGGGCGTGAATTCGGTTACCGAACATTGACCTTCTGCTGCTTTCGGGGGACAGATGTGCATCTGGCTGAACAGTACACCCGTCATGCAGAGCGCCGGACCGGGGGCCAGTCGGTCCCGCTTCCCCTTCGGGCCACTATGTTGAAGCTCCTGCGGCTGGCCTGCTTCCCGCCCCGGCACGACGAGAATTCCCGAAATCCCGCCTGCCGGCGTCGCTATGCTGATTTCTCCGATACTCTTCATCTTCCTGGATCGGCCTTGCTCGTGGCCTTGCGCGCCGGCGCGATCATAATCTCTAAGAGAGTAGGCGCTTGCGTTACCGAAGCGGCCGCCGATCTATGGGGATTTCGCCATCTTCAACGCCGAGGATAAAAAGAGCTTCCTCATCGTTCTTTTCGACAAACCACGTGCGTTCGCAGCCGCACTCATAGACCTCGCCGTCAGGAACGACTTTCTTGTCACCGCAATCCCAGCACCAGAAGGCGAAGCTCCGGCAAACATCGCACTTGCCCGTGAAAATGATTGCCCATCCCCAGCCAATTGCCAGAGGCAACTGCCCGTCCCAGAAGACAAGGCCCTCTGTTCTCCGCTTGGTGTTCCGGCAGTGCGGGCACGGATCGACCATTGCGAAATCAAGGTCTTCAGCCTCGTCAGAGGTGATGATCCGGATCTCTATCCACTGCTCCGCACGCGCAAGCGCAGCCTTTGTGTAGCCGCTCGAACATACGAGAACCCCGCGAGAGGCCCGCACATCCCGCATCATGCCTTCGAAGGATTCGACGTCCTTCACATCCACTTTTCGTTTCCGAAGCTTTGCGTCAAAAATAATGCGTCTTTCGACGCCATCGGCCCATCGGGCATCTACCAGCACATCAATCTGGCGTGGGGTGCCGCTAAGGCTGCCGACGAGTGTTGCATTCGGTGTCACCGATGCGTCCATATCGGCGGCCTCGATTTCGAAGCACGCTGCTACACGCTCATAGATGCGCCAATCCGGAACCTCATTCATTTTGCTTTACTCCGAGGTCTCGCTGGAGAGTAGCCATTGCTGTTATTATTGTTGGCGAGTACATGGAAATACAGTCCGTGAAGTATGTCCTGCCGGGGGGAATATGCTCTATAAATATTGGCGTGTCAGCGAGCGTTCTTTAGAGGCACTCGCTGAACAGACGCTTTATGCGCAGCATTTCACGCGATTCAATGATCCGTTCGAATGCAGTGCGCATTTTGTCGCGGGGCAGATTGACCGCAAAGCTGAACCAGAGCGTTTTGCCGCGTTGATACGGGCGTGGGGCTTTGATGATCCGGCAGATGCGCCGCTCGAAGATACCGAAGAGTATTTCGAACAGTTTGAGCACTACGACTTGGAGATGGCTCTTCCGGGTGTGAGGATCTGCTGCTTCGCGTCAGAGATCGACAATCTTCTTATGTGGTCTCACTATGGAGACGGCTTACGCGGATTCTGTCTTGAGTTTGATGATGCGGTCATCAACGAAGCTATCAGTAATTTTCCCGGATTTCCTTTCATTACGGACGTTGCATATTCGGACGCAGCGCCTTCTGTTGATGGAATGGTTCTTGGCGTTCTCGACGACCAGGTCGACTACGCATATATGTGCTATCATGAAGAGAAAAATGACTTCTGGCTGGAGGAAGCCAAGCGTTTGGAAGGGCAAATACAGGACCTGTACCGTCATGGGTTTGCCACCAAGCCCGTGGCTTGGAGTTACGAGCACGAGCGCCGTCTGATTGTTCAGACCGATCAACACGATATGGAGCCACTAGCCATTTCGTATCCACCAGAAGCGGTGAAATCGATAATTGTGGGCGAACTGATGGCTCCGGATAATCTTGCCCGAATCAAGGAAATTGCCCGTGACAGATTTCCGGTCGCGGCGCTGCGCACTGCTCGGCGAGAACTATTCACTTATACGCTGCGAGTGGAGTGAATGTCTTTGGTCGATCGCTTCCACTGTCCGTCGTCGCCTTCTCAAGCGCGCTTAGATCGTCCGCTCACGCGGTGGGACTCAGCCGGCGGCTCCTCATCGTGATAGCCTACTGTCCGAGCATCTTTTTGATTGTCGCCATATCTGACAGATAATTTGCCATAAGTCGTCAAATATGCCTTAAAGACTGTGCGCTGCTTCCATCTCATCGCTGACGAAAGCAGCTTCATAGTCGCGCGCCATCGCACCAGAAACGCCAACTTGTCTGAAGGCTTCCCGCCATCCGTCCGAAATGCGCTGCGCCACGTTCCGGATCGCCTCCCGTGCCTCTGCGTCGGGAATCTCGAAAAACTCGCAGGCTTCGAGTGCGAGGTTGATCGACCGATCATGGGCGCCGCCCTCAAGGATCGCCGTCTCGAGATGGGGGTTGCGATCCGGGGCCGGGTTCACGTCGAATACTGGCGACAAGCGCCACTGACCCGCCCCCACATAGAGGAAGCCGTGGTTCTTCAGGTGGTCATCCTTGTTGGACACGAGGATCGTGAAGATCAGGCGCCGGTAGAGTTCGCGGAAATCGTCGGAAGGATCGGGTGAATAAGCCCGCATGAAATCGACGATCTCGGTATAGGAACCCAGCTCCGCTCCTGTCTTGCCGAGCGCAGTGCGCGCGGAGATGTAGGGAATCCGTGCGGACCCGCGTCGGTCGAACCGCTGGATCAGAGCAACCGGGAACGGCGTGTCAGCCAGTTCCAGCCGTGCCTCGGGGGTGCGGATACCGCAGGCTGCCGCCAGGCGGAGGGTTGCGACCTCGACGCGCTCGATCGGCTGCTGATCGTGGACGGAGGTGAACTTCGCCAGCCACAGCGCGTCGCCGTCCCTGACATTGGCTTTTGGGCGAGCGCCGCCGGAGCCGCCCGCCCCGGCCAGCGCCTGCATCTCCTCGGGCGAGATTTCCTTGCCTTGCTCATAGGCGCGCGCGATCGCCGTGATGGTTTCAAGATCGACCAGACGGGGAACGGCGTCGGCCGCCTTGCCGCGAATGACTTCGCCCTTGTCATCCAGAAAGCGCAACGCGCCTTGACGGCAGGCATCGTCGGAAAGCGTCAGATACTCGAATTCGTTGAGGCCATTGCCATAGGCGCGTTCGAGCAGCCTGCGCCCCCAACTGTCCGGCGCCGCATCGGCGAAAACGCCCGCCAAGGCGTCGCGCATGTTGCCGGGCTGCCCCGAAGTGTGGAATGGGCCAGCCTCCAGAAGAAAGTCAGGCTGTATGGCGAAGGCGCGCGGGTTTTCCATCCATTCGGGACTATAAGTGAAGGTCGAGAATTGCCGTGGCCCGGCATGGGTGAAACGCAACTGGCCCACCGATGCCCGGGCTTCGCCAAGCGCAACATGGGCGACGAAATCGGCCATCAGAAGGAGGCCCCGTCAGGGTCCACAACGTCCTGTCGATCCTGCGTCTCCTCCGTCTGAGCCTTCTGCTTTTTCAGCCTTGCAGCGAAAGAGCGGCCCCTGCGCGGTCCGTGCTCCGTTGCCAGCGCCAGCCCCAGATCGTCCTTGCGGATATCGACCAGGTCAGCGAGCCGCTCCAGAAGGCCGAGCACGACGAGAACGTCGGCAAGCGTTCCGATCGCAACGCCCGGATCGCCCCGTTCAAGGCGGGCGATAGAACTTGGCGAGGTTCCCGCACGCACGGCGAGATCCGCCACGGCGATGCCACGCCGCAGACGCGCGTTGCGTATATCCTGGCCCAGCCGTTCCAGCGCTGGTTTCGCCTTGGGAGAACCCATGTCAATCGTCCATATTTGATGGAATGCCGCGAACAAACGTTCATATATGACAAATTAAGCTATTAGTCAAGATTTCTGGCCAAGGCCCCGGCAGCGCGAGCGTTTCGGTTCGATATTTGTGACAGAAGGTGGGGAAGGTCTTCCCCTGCGTCCGAGCCTTGGGTCTCGGCCGACCCCTTCGAGCGGGGAGATCCCCGCAACGCCCCCAGAGTGAGAGAGCGGACTTGTTTCCGTGACGGGTGAATAGCTGGGAGAGAGGCTCCCGCGTCCGTCGTGGAGATTGGTACAATGAACATGCAAGCACTCAATGCGCACCGTGACACGAGCGGCGGTTACAAGGTGGATGTCAGCCGTGGCGAGCGGATCGGCCGCGTCTCGTCCGAATGGTTCTCGCGCCCGGCCGACGAGCGCTACCTGTCGCTGTCCGAGTTAGCGCGATCGGTGCGTGACCGCGCCGATCGCAGCCGCACCCGCGTGGTGGAAAGCGCGCTCGTCCATGTCGAGGCCAATCGCGACGATCCGGAGCGGCTGGCCTTCATGCTCCCCGGCGCCAACGCTCCCGTCGCACCGACGCACTGGTCTTTTGGGCAGCTCGCCAGCCTGGTCGGCGCGCCCGCCGCCTATCTGCGGCAGCTCCCCGCCGCGCTTGCCGGCATCAATCTGCAATATGGCCTGAGCTCCAACCGGGCCGAGCAGATCAAAACGTTCGAAACCGAAGATGGGCGCGTCGAGCTGCGCGCCGTCACCGGCCCGGACTATGGCCGCATCTTCGATCACGAACTGGTCGAGGCGGTACAGCGCATCGCTGGCAACGGTACAGGCGACACACGTTGGAAGGTGCCGGGCGTGCTGGACTGGTCGACCGGCGTCTACAATCCGCGCGTCGATATCACCAAAGATACGACGACGCTCTACGCTTCGGATCGCGACGTCTTCCTGTTCCTGGTCGACGACCTGAATCCGATTGAGGCCGGCCGACTGCCAGACGGATCGCCCGACCTTTATTTCCGGGGCTTCTATTGCTGGAATTCCGAGGTCGGCGCCAAGACCCTCGGCATGGCGAGCTTCTATCTGCGCGCGGTCTGCCAGAATCGCAATTTGTGGGGCGTGGAGGATTTCGAGGAAATCACCATCCGCCACAGCAAATATGCCGCCAACCGCTTTGCGCATGAGGCGGCGCCGGCGTTGCTGAACTTCGCGAACTCCTCGCCCATGCCCTTCGTCAACGGCATCAAAGCCGCTCGCGAACGGATTGTCGCCAAGACTGACGAGGACCGCACCGATTTCCTGCGCCGTCGCGGTTTCTCCAAGGTCGAGACTGGCAAGATCATCGACACGGTGCTAGCCGAGGAAGGTCGCCCGCCCGAAAGCATCTTCGATTTCGTGCAGGGCGTCACCGCCGTCGCGCGTGACAAGCCGCATCAGGATGCCCGCCTCGATATGGAGGGCAAAGCGAAGAAGCTGCTCGATCGGGCCGCCTAACTTTCGTGAAGTCGGGGATCCGGCTGTCCGTATCTCCGGCTCTACGCTTCTCCTTATCCGCGTTCCCACATCGTGGCGCTGCCCCCTTTAGAGGAAGAGGGCGGCGCTTCGCTTCGTGACGGGTTGGAGGTCGAGAGAGAGGCTCCCGGCCGCCCGTCGCGGAGTAAATCCCGATGGCTACTGCCGTTCAGAAGATCACCCTGTCGTCCTCGCGCGACATCCCCTTCAACAAGCTGGTGCTCAGCCAGTCCAACGTCCGCCGCGTCAAGGCCGGTATCTCGATCGAGGACCTGGCGGCCTCGATCGCCCGTCGCGGCCTGATCCAGAGCATCAGCGTCTTCCCGGTCATTGATGCCGAGGGCAACGAGACCGGCATGTTCGAGGTGCCGGCCGGCGGCCGCCGCTTCCGCGCGCTCGAGATGCTGGTGAAGCAGAAGCGCCTCGCCAAGACTACACCGGTGCCCTGTGTCGTGCGCGAGCGTGATGGCGCGATCCTCGCCGAGGAAGTCTCGCTTGCCGAGAATATCGAACGCGCCCCGCTGCATCCTCTCGACCAGTTCCGGGCCTTTCAGGACATGCGCGCCAAAGGCATGACCGAGGAAGAGATCGCCGCCGCCTTCTTCGTGTCGGCCCAGGTCGTGAAGCAGCGGCTCCGGCTTGCCTCTGTCTCGCCGGCGCTGCTCGACATCTATGCCGAGGACGGCATGACGCTGGAGCAGCTCATGGCCTTCACGGTTTCCGGCGACCATGACCGCCAGCAGCAGGTCTGGGATGCCGTGAAGGATTCCTGGTCGAAGGAGCCGTACCAGATCCGCCGGATGCTGACCGAGACCACGGTCCGGGCCTCCGACAAGCGCGCCGTTTTCGTCGGCCTCGACGCCTATGAGGTGGCCGGCGGCATCATCATGCGCGACCTGTTTCAGTCCGACGATGGCGGCTGGCTGCAGGACGTGGCGCTGCTCGACCGGCTGGTCGCCGAGAAGCTGAAGGCCGAAGCCGACACGATTGTAGCCGAAGGCTGGAAGTGGATCGAGGTCGCCGTCAGCTTCCCCTATGGCGCGACCCATGGCCTGCGGGCGCTGGAAGGCGAGCCGCTCGACCTGACCACCGACGAACAGGCGACGATCGCAGCCCTGAACGCTGAATATCAGAAGCTCGAAGCCGAGTATGAAGGCGCTGACGAGCTGCCGGAAGAGGTCGATCAGCGTCTCGGCGAGATCGAGGCCGCCCTTGCGGCCTTCGACGAGCGTCCCATCCGTTTCGAATTCGCCGACATCGCCCGCGCCGGAGTCTTCGTCAGCATCGGCAATGACGGCCGGCTCGACATCGAACGCGGCTATGTCCGCCCCGAGGACGAGGCGCCCGAACCAGCGGACGACATCGAGGATGGCGATGCCGGCTTTGAGGCGCATGATCAGGATGATCCGCGCGTGCAGCGCGCCGTCATCACCATCGGCGGTGAACCTGCGGACGGCGAGGACGAGGAGGAAGAGGCGATCAGGCCGCTGCCCGACCGTCTGGTCACCGAGCTGACCGCACACCGGACATTGGCGCTACGCAATGCGTTGGCCGACAATCCGCATATCGCGATGACGGCGTTGCTGCACAAGCTGGTCTCCGACACCTTCCAGCACCGCATGTACAAGGGGGCGCTTGAAGCGAGCGTCAATCACATCTTCTTCCCCGTGCAGGACGAGGGGCTGAAGGAAAGCCCGTCGGCCCGCACGGTGCAGGCGCGTGCCGAGGCCTGGGCAGGCGACATCCCCGCCGAAGACCAGGCGCTGTGGGACTGGCTGGCCGGGCTCGACGATACCAGCCGCATGGCGCTGCTCGCCCATTGCGTCAGCTATGGCGTCAACGCCCTCTACGAGAAGCCCAACCCCTATGGCGGCAACGGCGTCTCGCAGCACACGCTGGACATGCGGCTCGCTCAGGCTGACCGGCTGGCGCGCGCGACCGGTCTCGACATGGTCGAGGTCGGCTGGCGGCCCACGGTCGGCAACTATCTCGGCCGGGTCACCAAGCCGCGTATCCTCGAAGCGGTACGCGAGGGTGCGGGCGAGCAGGCCGCGCAGCTCATCGACCATCTGAAGAAGGGTGACATGGCACGGGAAGCCGAGCGCCTGCTGGCCGACACCGGTTGGCTCCCGGAGCCCCTGCGCCTGGCAGCCGAGGCCGAAACCTCCACGCCCGACGTCGACGCGGGTGCTGAGGATGACGGGGCCGACCTGCCGGCCTTCCTCACCGAGGGCGACGAGGATGAAGACGTCACCGCGGACGAGGACGACGAAGTCCACGCCATCCCGGCCGAATGATCACAGGAGGCGGGGTGGCTCCAGCCGCTCCGCCCAATTCCCCTTTCATCGAGTCCGGCCATCGCGCCGGGCTCTTTTCGTTTCAGGAGCCTGTCATGGCCAACTATTTCACTCATTTCTCGTGCCTGCTTGATGTCGGCACGCCTCAGAACGCCGCTCGTGCGCTCGATCTCTACAACGTCCTGTCGGAGGAAGGCGTCTCGGAGGAACCACCTTCAGACGGGTTCCTGCTCTCGATCCAGCCCGAACATGGCGGCACGAACCTCTGGATGCGCGATGACGTCACCGGCGATCCCGAGCGGCTGATCCAGTTCGTCAAACGGTGCGCTGTGGAATTCGGTCTCACCGGCCGCTGGGGCTTTCAATACGCCAACACCTGCTCGAAACCTCGGCTCGATGGTTTCGGCGGCGGCGCGCATGTCCTCGATCTCGCCACGGGCGAGACCCTCGACTGGACTTACACCGATGGCTGGCTTGCCGAGCTTCTCTCTGGCGATGGAGAACGGACATGAGCATCCCCGACCATGCTAGGTGCAATTTCCAGACGCTGCTGCGCGCGGCGGCGGATGGCAATCTCGCGCTCATGGAATGCCTCGACGCCGAGACCGGCGCCCATCGCTATGTCATCTGCGCCGTTGGGCGCGATAGCGGAGATTATGTCTTCACTCCCTTCGGCCATCTCGCCGACGACAATCCCTATGACGCCTATCTGCCGCCCGATCCTGACGATCCGGGCGGTTTCGTGCGGCCCGAAGCGCCATCATAGTTGAGGGAGCCAGCCCCTTCCCCCGATCGTCAAAGCGCCCCGCCTTGCAGCTGGGCGCTTTTTTCATGCCCGCCTTCGAGAGTGAGAGGCTCGCCGGGGCGGAATGAGTCCGGGGGGTTCGAGAGAGAGCGCCGGCCGGACTTATCCGTTCACGCTCTCCCGAGGATCTCCCGATGACTGTCTTTTTACCCGTGGCCGCTCCGGCCGCGCCCGTCGCCCGTGGGCCTGCCATCCTGTCGGCAGCCCAGAACCTGCTCCTCCATCTCGAACGCGGTGAGCGCATCGATACGCCGCTGCTGCGTGCGGTGATGGAAACCGCGTTCTGCGCTTCCGATTCCGCTGGCGCATGGGATTGGAAGGTCGCCTACGAAGCCTGCGAGGTCGCCGCCGTCCTGTTCCTGCGGAAATTCGGACGCGCACTTTTCCGCAAATCCGTATCTCCGGCGGCACGGCTTTCCATGCTGGCGAAAGTCGCGGGGCTTTTGCCCTCCCATACTCGCCGATCCGAGGAATCTCAGGAGCTCCAGCAATTCTCGACACCAGTGCCGCTTGGCCTCGCTGTGTTGACGGCGGCGGCGATCACGCCGGACGACATCGTGCTGGAGCCTTCAGCTGGCACTGGCCTGCTCGCCATTCTCGCATCGATGGTCGGCGGATCGCTGATCCTCAACGAATTGGCCGACCTTCGCGCCGATCTCCTCGCCTCTCTCTTCCCGGCAATCACCGTCACCCGGTTCGACGCCGCACAGATCGACGATCATCTCGACCCGGCAGCCGTTCCCTCCGTCGTGCTGATGAACCCACCATTCTCGGCGATGGCCAATGTCTCCGGTCGCGTTGCAGACGCCGGCTTTCGCCACATCGCCTCGGCCCTGAACCGGCTTGCGCCCGGTGGCCGGCTCGTGGCGATCACCGGAGCCGCTGTCGGGCCGGACACGCCTAATTGGCGCGGTGCGTTCGAGCGCCTGCAGAAACGGAGCACTGTCGTCTTCTCCGCGGCAATTGCAGGCTCGGTCTATGCCAAGCACGGAACCACCTTCGCGACGCGGCTGACCGTCATCGACAAGCTTCCGGCTGGCGATCCGGTTAGCTTTCCGACATCGCCCGGCATGGCGCCCGATGTCGCTACGCTGCTCGGCTGGATCGAGCGCGACATGCCGGCCCGACTGCCCGTCACTTTGCCGGAGATCCTTGCGCCGAGCTCGGCAGCGTCCCCGAAATCTGTGCGCGGCTACCTCGCCCGCACGGCATCCTCGCATCCGGGAACACCGATCGCCACCGATCCCGATGGGGTCTCACTCGCCTATGAGACCGTGGACTGGGCGCCGTCAGAGGGCGCGCACCTGACCGAAGCGATCTATGAAGAATACGGATTGCAATCGATCCGAATTCCCGGCTCTCAGGCCCACCCAACGAAGCTCGTCCAGTCCGCCGCCATGGCGAGCATCGCACCGCCCAAGCCGAGCTATCGGCCGACATTGCCGGCGAACATCCTCCGCCTGCTGTCCGATGCACAGCTTGAGACGGTGATCTATGCCGGCGAGGCGCACAGCGATCATCTCACCGGATCATGGACGGTCGATAAGACCTTTGACGTCGTGAAGGCCGCGCCCGCCGACGTGCCCGACACCGTTCGCTTCCGCCGTGGTTTCATGCTCGGCGACGGCACCGGCGCCGGGAAAGGCCGCCAGGCGGCCGGCGTCATCCTCGATAACTGGCTCCAGGGACGGTGCAAGGCCGTCTGGATCTCTAAGTCCGACAAGCTGATCGAGGACGCGCAGCGCGACTGGTCAGCGCTCGGCATGGAGCGACTGCTGGTCACGCCGCTGTCACGGTTCCCGCAGGGCAAGGCCATCACGCTCTCGGAGGGCGTCCTATTTGCGACCTACGCTACGCTACGCTCCGATGACCGTGGCGAGAAGGTTTCGCGCGTGCGGCAGATCGTTGAATGGTTGGGCTCCGATTTCGACGGGGTGATCATCTTTGACGAGAGCCATGCGATGCAGAACGCCGGCGGCGGCAAGGGAGAACGCGGCGACGTCGCCGCCTCGCAGCAGGGACGCGCGGGCTTGAGGCTACAGCATGCCCTGCCGAACGCGCGCGTCGTCTATGTCTCCGCCACCGGCGCGACCACCGTTCATAATCTCGCCTATGCCCAGCGGCTCGGCCTCTGGGGCGGCGACGACTTCCCCTTCGCCACGCGCGCGGAATTCGTGGAGGCCATCGAGGGCGGCGGCGTTGCAGCGATGGAGGTGCTGGCTCGCGACCTGCGTTCGCTTGGACTCTACACCGCCCGCTCGCTCTCCTACGACGGCGTGGAATACGAGTTGGTCGAACACCAGCTCACCGACGAACAGAGCCGCATCTACGATGCCTATGCCGGCGCCTTCGCCATCATCCACAATCACCTCGATGCCGCGATGGAGGCCACCAACATCACCGGCTCGACCGGCACGTTGAACCGGCAGGCGAAATCCGCAGCCCGCTCGGCCTTCGAATCCGCGAAGCAGCGCTTCTTCGGGCATCTGCTGACTTCGATGAAGACGCCGACCCTCATCGGCTCCATCGAGCGCGACCTTGCGGCTGGCCATGCCGCCGTCGTGCAGATCGTATCGACCGGCGAAGCCCTGATGGAACGTCGCCTGGCCGAAGTCCCGACCGACGAGTGGAACGACGTGCGCGTCGACATCACGCCACGCGAATACGTTCTCGATTATCTCGCCCATTCCTTTCCGGTGCAGCTCTATGAGCCGTTCAGCGATGGCGAGGGCAATCTGTCGTCTCGTCCAGTCTATCGCGATGGCCAGCCCGTCGAGAGCCGCGAAGCCGTCGCGCGCCGCGACGAGCTGATCGAACGCCTCGCGTCGCTTCCGCCCGTGCCGGGCGCGCTCGACCAGATCGTCCAGCGCTTCGGCACCGATATGGTAGCCGAGGTGACGGGCCGCTCGCGGCGGATCGTCCGGAAGGGCGACCGTCTGGCCGTGGAGAACCGCGCGCCATCAGCCAACCTCGCCGAAACCGCCGCCTTCATGGATGACCTGAAGCGCATCCTCGTCTTCTCGGACGCGGGCGGCACCGGCCGCAGCTACCATGCGGATCTGTCGGCGAAGAACCAGCGACTGCGCGTGCATTACCTGCTCGAACCGGGCTGGAAAGCCGACGCGGCGATCCAGGGGCTGGGCCGCACCAACCGCACGAACCAGGCGCAGCCGCCCTTGTTCCGTCCAATCGCGACCGACGTGAAAGCGGAAAAGCGCTTCCTCAGCACGATCGCGCGCCGGCTCGACACGCTCGGTGCGATCACACGCGGGCAACGCCAGACAGGTGGCCAGGGCCTGTTCCGGCCCGAGGACAATCTGGAATCCTGCTACGCCCGTGATGCGCTGCGCCAGCTCTATCTCCTGATCGTGCGCGGCAAGATCGAAGGCTGCTCGCTCCATCGCTTCGAAACCGCCACCGGCCTCAAGCTGATGGACGACAACGGCATCAAGGACGAGCTGCCGCCGATCACCACCTTCCTCAACCGGCTGCTGGCGCTGACTATTGAGCTGCAGGGCATTCTCTTCACCGCCTTCGAACAGCTTCTCGATGCGAAGGTGTCGGGCGCGATCGCCAGCGGCGTCTACGACGTTGGCCTCGAAACCCTGACGGCGGAGAGCTTCGTCGTCACCGATCGCACGACGATCTACACCCACCCGGCATCGGGCGCGGAAACCCGGCTGCTGACGATCGCGCAGCGCGAGCGCAATCGTCCGCTGTCGCTCGACGACGCGCTCGGCTGGCTCGATGATCGTGGTACGAAGCTGCTGGTGAACGAGCGGTCCGGGCGAGCCGCCGTGCAGGTTCCAGCGCCATCGCTAATGCTCGACGATGGCGAGATCGAACGCCGCGTTCGGCTGATTCGACCGATGGAGCATCATCATGCTTTGTTGAAGTCGATGGCTGAAAGCCATTGGCAGGAGGCCAACCGCAACACGTTTGCCGCGGCATGGTCTCGCGAACTCGGCGACGTGCCCGCCTTCAGCGAGAGCACCATCCACATCGTCGCCGGACTGCTACTGCCGGTCTGGAAGCGGCTACCGAACGAGTCGACCCGCGTCTACCGGCTCCAGACCAACGATGGCGAACGCATCATCGGCCGTCGCGTCTCGCCGGCCTGGGCGGCGAACGCCGCATCGACCGACGCGGCCAATCTCAGCGCCGACGATGCTTATGCCGCGCTGATCGACGGGCGCACGATTCTCGAACTGGCCGAGGGACTTCAGCTTCGCCGCGTGCGCGTCATGGGCGCGACCCGGATCGAGCTGACCGGCTTCACCGAAGCTATGCGCGAGCGCCTTCGCGCCTATGGCCTCTTCACGGAAATTATCTCGTGGAAGCTGCGGTTCTTCGTGCCGATCGACAGCACGGGACCTGCGGTGCTCGGCAAGCTGCTCGACACCTATCCGGTGGCGCGCATCGGCGAGCGGGAGGCCTCGTGATGGCCCGCCGCGACGCTTCCGATCTCGCATCCCGTCTCGGCCGGCAGGCTGAGGCGGTATGCAAACGCTATCTCCCTGCCGGTCGCCCACAGGGCAACTATTGGCAGGTTGGCGATGTTCGTAACACGCCCGGCCGATCCATGTTCGTGCGCCTCAAGGACACCGCCAAAGGCCCCGCTGGCAAATGGACCGACGCCGCGACTGGTGAGCATGGCGACCTGCTCGACGTGATCCGTGAATCGCTGGGCCTCATCGACTTCGCCGACGTTGCCGAAGAGGCCCGTCTGTTCCTCAGCATGCCGCCACCCGATCCCGAATCGGCGCCGAAACAGCACGCTCGCACGTCAGCACCATCGGGGTCCGCCAAGGCCGCACTTCGGCTCATCGCGATGTGTCAGCCGATCGGCGGCACGCTCGTAGAAGCGTATTTGCGCAGACGCGGAATTACGGCTTTGCACGGATGCGGAAGCCTGCGCTTCCATCCCCGGTGCTACTATCGGCCCGACGAGCACAGCCCGACCGAGACCTGGCCGGCCATGGTCGCCACCGTCACCGATCTCGCCGACAGGATCACCGGCGCGCATCGGACTTGGCTCGCGCCAGACGGTTCAGGCAAGGCGCCGATCGACATCCAGCGCAAGGCGATGGGCGACCTTTTGGGGCACGCGGTCCGCTTCGGGCTCTCAGGCGACGTGCTGGCGGCCGGCGAAGGGATCGAAAGCGTGCTATCGGCCCGTGAGGTCATGCCCGGCATGTCGGTGGCAGCGGCACTCTCCGCGGCGCACCTCGCCGCCATCCAGTTCCACGATGCACTGCGCCGGCTCTATGTCGTGCGCGACAATGATCGCGCCGGGGACGGTGCGAGGAACACGCTGATCGAACGGGCGAACGCGGTCGGGATCGAGGCGATTGCCCTGTCACCCATGCTCGGGGACTTCAACGAGGATCTCCGCACCTACGGCCGTGACGCGCTGATGGCGCATATCCGGGTGCAGCTCGCACCGCAGGACGTGGCCCGCTTCATGCTGCTGGCGGCATAGATCGGCGGCTGAACGGCGGCGGCGCACGGCCGCCATCATGCTCGCATGTATGTCCGGTCCTTTGCAGAGGACCGCGCCTCGGCCTTCGAGAGGGCGATCGGCCCACAAGCGCCTCGGACAGGCAATGCCTGCGGCCGACTATTTTCCGGCGGCGCGTGCCGCGCCTTTCCATCGCGAAACAAAATAGCCGGCCTCCGGCATCCTCCGCGTTCGCTCCGGCCCGGCGCGCCCGCCGGGTGCAGGTCCGCTCCGCCCGTGGGCTCCGTCGCCATGAAGGCCGCGACGGTCGCGGTCCAGCCAAGGGAGCATCCCATGAACGAGCACGACGACTACGAACCCCACCATGAATCGTCACCCACCGATCACGTCCTCAACGAACTCCAGCTCCACGGCTACCGCCCCTTCGCCGACGAGCCGGATCAGCGTCTCCTGCCAGACGGCAATCAGGTCGCAGGCGCTGTCGCAGACATCTTCGATGCCCTGATCTCGACCCTGGAGGACACGCGCCTCGAACCCGACCTCGACGATCTCCTCTGGTCGACCGTCAACGTCTTCCACCGCGCCACCGAGCGGATCGCCCGCGAACTCGACGACAACGAGCAGGCTCAGAAACGCTCGCAGCGGCAGCAGGACGGCAGCGAGGTGAACTCGGTCGAACTCGAGCGCCAGATCGCCGAGGGCAAGACGCTCATCGAACGGCTGAACGCTTTCGAGCTGATGCGCGACCAAGCCGCCGAACACTACGAACGCCAGATCGGCAAGCCCTGGCTTCCCCGCACCGGCTCAAAGGTCAACCATCGCAACCTGACCTCCGCGATGATCGACAGCCGCGACTTCCTCATGGCCAAGAAGCGGGCAGAACAGGAAATCCTTCTCCCTCCCGGCCCGAAGATCGTCGTCACCGGCGGACTGGACTTCAATGACCACCGGCTGATCTGGGCCAAGCTCGATCAGGTCCACGAGAAGCACGCCGACATGGTGCTGATCCACGGCAAATCCCCGAAAGGCGCCGAAAAGATCGCCTCGATCTGGGCCAAGAACCGCAATGTCCCGCAGATCGGCTTCGCACCCGACTGGACGAAGCACGGTCGCGCAGCGCCCTTCAAACGCAACGATGAGATGCTCGACATCGTGCCGAAGGGCGTGATGCACTTCCCCGGCACGGGCATCAACGACAACCTTGCCGACAAGGCCAGGAAGCTCGGCATCCCGGTCTGGAAGTTCGGCGGCGCGTGAGCGCCGCCTATCTCAGGTCGATCTTCCAAAACCGCAGCACTTCCTCAACTTCCGCTTTCGGGTAGTGGAGGTAATCGGCATTGGCCAAATCAGATCGCACCTTCGATTTTCGTTTCGCGATCTCGCGCTCAATGCGCGATGTGAAGGGAGCAGTGCCCGGCGGCAGAATGCCCGGTCGGTCGGGTGCAGGCCAACTCTTCGGATAATCTGACGGTATCCAGCCCGACCGAACTTGTTCCGCCTGCGTCCCCACAGATTTATGCTCGCATGCCCATCCGTAAAGATGGAACGAACAAACCCGCAGCATTGCCTTGATCTCGGGAAGCGTGTCGGTGAAACCCTTCAGCGAAGTCGGCAGCCAGACCATGTTCGCGACACATGAGAAATAGCGCGGATCCTGCACGACGTTGCTGCGTTGCGCGAAAGACGGATCGTCATATCCCCAGATGTGGCAGACGGTCCAATTCTTCGGCTTAGGCGACGCGACGTCGAGAGCGGCCACGAGCGCGTTCAGTGCCGCCACGTTTCCCTCGAACTTCTCGGCAGTCACGCCTGTCGCCTTCCGAGTGTTCGTGTATCGGCGAGACCAACCGGCATCGTAGAGTGGGCGGCCTCGCGCCGTGTGCGGCGCCCAGACCGGCAGCGCGCGGAAAGTGTGCGGATGAACCCACCGTGCCGTTCGCTCGATCAATTCAACGATTGCGGGGATGTCGGCACGAAGCGCCTCGTTGCCGTCGGGCACATGAAATCCACTCGCCACTGTTCCCCCGCCATGATTATCGCCTCCGCTGCGCGAGACGTCCGGCTGAAGTCTTGGCACTTGGGCTGTTGAGATATTCATCGACTACCATTTCGGACCGGCTGACGCACCCCCGCTTTTCTGCGCTGATCCTTGGTCCGACTGATCGCTTGACGCCATCAACCCGTAAAGGGTCGGCTATGCGAGCATGCCGCCGCTGCGGCTTCGCCTTCGCGGTGATTGCAGCGCTCAGTCCGACACATCGGGCGCCTGTCAGCGGGGGATGGTCCTCCGCTTCAAGCAGGAGCCGGATCAATGTCCCTCAACGACGCTCACGCCTTCGCCTTCAGCCTCGCCGCAACGCTCATGGCCGCCATCGTCATCTTCCGTGCCGGCGACGGCACGCTCTCGGTCACCCCCGCAGCCGAATACGACGGCGATGCCGCCGAAATCGTCAGCGAGATCGATCCTTTCGCCCCATGACGGGGCGAAGATCGTCATGGCCGAGACGAAAACCTTGCCGGTTTCCGCTCCCGCTGACGGTTATCTTTTGCTATTCTCCGTTTCGCGTCGTGGTGGTGGTGGAGGCGCGACCGTCAGAGCTTTCCTCACGGAGACACCACTATGATCTTTCTCGGCATTCTTCTTTCCATCGCGGCCATCGGCTTCTTCTGCTGGCTTCTGTTCACGCTCGCCGTCTTCGCGCTTCCTTTCTTCGCAGGGTTGAGCGCCGGAACCTGGGCCTGGCACACCGGCGCGGGTTGGCTCGGAGCGATCATCATAGGTATCGTCGCCGCTGGGCTCACGCTCGGCATCGGCCAGATCCTGTTCGTGATCGTCCGCCCCATCTGGGCGCGGCTGCTGATCGCACTGGTCTTTGTCGCGCCTGCGGTGATGGCCGGCTATCACGCCACGCATGGCATCGTGAAACACACCATGCCGTCGGAGACCTGGCAGATCGCATTTTCCGTCATCGGCGCGATCGCTGTCGGCATCACTGCACTCATGCGGGTCACAGGCATGGCGGCCACCGCCCCGGCCGGTCAAGGCACGATGTGGGCCTGATCGTTTCTCCATACGATGGTTCGCCAGACCAAACGGCTGATCCGCGCGCCCGCCTCGTCGTCGAAGACGTGGCAAGGCGGCGATGGCAGCGTGTCGCGCAAGAGGCCCAGAAGCTGGAATTCTGCTGATACGCCTGGACCAGCGGTGTCCACGGCCGACACAACCAATCATGACGTGATGGTGGGCATTCGTGATTCGGAAGGGCGTGACGGCGGAGAAGCACATGCGGCCCGCCGCTAAGGAGGGATGAGCCGGTGAGAGATCGGACAGTCTCCGCGCCAGTCGCGTCAGGTCGCCATCATCTCCGTGAGAAATCCGTCCGCCGACCGCTCCAAACGGCCTCTTCAATGGGCTGATCTGGCCGAAGAGCGGCTTCGCCTCGGCCGCCTATGCCGCAATGGCGCGTCCCTACTTTCTTCCCCTGCCGGCCAAGGCCGTCATTCCTCGCGAGGCAAGAAACTCGTTCCTGCGCCATCCTCCGCTTCGCTCCGGTCGCAAGCGATGCGTCGTCGGTCGTCTCCGGCCAACCGATCGCCATCGAGGCCGCATGGTGCGGGCTCGAAAACGGAAAACGGAGATTTGAACATGGCGACCATCGGCACCTTCAAGAAGATCGGTTCGAACGAATTCACCGGCGAAATCGTCACCCTCAGCGTCCAGGCCAAGGGCGTGCGCATCGTCCCCGACCTGCGCTCCACCGGCGAAAACGCCCCCAGCCACCGGGTCCTGGTTGGCCGCGCCGAGATCGGCGCCGCCTGGACGAAGCGCTCGGGCGAAGGCCGCGACTATCTGGGCCTCAAGCTCGACGATCCGAGCTTCAACGCCCCGATCTACGCCAACCTCTTCGACGACGAGGAAGGCGACACCCATTCGCTGATCTGGTCCCGCCCCAACCGCCGCAACGGCGACTGAGACCCGCAGCCGCCCCGCCCGGATAATCCGGGCTGGGCCGAAGCGCTGCCGCCGCAACCGAATCAGTCAAGCCAGAATGACGGCTGAAGCTGGCCAATCAGCAGAAATAGCTTGGCTCACAGCCTCAAGAACGACTATTATAGATGGGGTATTCGGGCACTCCCTAGCCAACAAAGTCGTGGATGTTCCTGAATTCCTCAGCGATTCAGGGGGCATCATGCGAGTTGGGTGAGTCAGCTAAAACTTCTATGATCCGGCACGATGCGACTTTCCCATTGTCGCACGATTTGATCATCCGAGTGAGCTCGCTCTTAAGTCCGAGAAGGCGTCGGATCCGCACCTCGACGGCTTCGAGCTGATCGGTGGCAATTCGGCTCACCTGCTCACAAGAGGACTCTGGCCTTTCCTGCAGAGCGAGCATCGTCTTAATAGCCGGGATGTCGAAGCCGAGATCCCTGGAATGGCGTATGAACGTCAGTCGCCGAACATCCTCTGCTTCATAGAGGCGCCGCCTGCTCTCTGTGCGGGGCGGCGGCGGGATGAGATTGATCCGCTCGTAGTAGCGGATTGTCTCGATATTGACGCCTGTCCGTTGTGACAAGGCTCCGATGGTGATCATGGCGAATTCATTCCGTAACGGTGGTTCGAGTAGGGATAACAACTGGGCGGAAGCGTCATCGGCATCCGTGCGCCGATTGCCGTTGGCCGCTGAGCGCCAACCCTCAGGGCACGTTCATTCCGACGGCGTGTGAGCGCGCAACTCCTCCAACCAGAGGCGGGCGTTGCCATCCGACGGAGCGCGCCAATCGCCGCGCGGCGACAGCGAGCCGCCAGCAGTGACTTTGGGGCCGTTCGGCGACGCCGAGCGCTTGAACTGGCTGATCGTGAAGAAGCGATAGAGGAACACCTCCATCCACGATCTGATTGTGGGCAGATCATATGCGCGACGGCGCTCTTCCGGATACTGTGGAGGCCAAGCTCCGGCGGTGGCGTCACGCCAGGCATGGAAGGCCAGGAAAGCGATCTTCGACGGCTTCAGGCCATAGCGCGTCAAATAAAACAGGGTAAAATCCTGCAGTTCATAAGGCCCAATCTTCTCCTCCGTACTTTGTAAGGCGCCGCCTTCGCCGGCCGGCACGAGTTCTGGCGAAATCACAGTGTCAAGAATGGAGAGCAACGTGCCGTTCGTTGCCTCATCGAAGGCGGCTGACTGTGCCACCCAGCGGATCAAATGCTGGATGAGTGTTTTCGGCACCGACGCGTTGACGTTGTAGTGGCTCATATGGTCGCCGACACCGTAGGTCGACCAGCCGAGCGCGATTTCGGACAGATCGCCAGTGCCAAGCACCATGGCGCCTCGCTGGTTGGCTGCACGGAACAAGATGTCCGTGCGCAGGCCCGCCTGCACGTTCTCGAACGTCACGTCGTAAACCGGCTCGCCTTGCGCGAACGGATGCTGAAGTGACGCCAGCATCTGCTGCGCCAACGGCTTGATGTCGATCTCCTCGGCGGTGACGCCGAGACTACGCATCAGCGTCCAGGCATTTGCCTTGGTGGCCTCCCCCGTCGCGAAGCCCGGCATCGTGAAGCCGAGAATGTCGGACCGGGGCCAGCCTAGCCGGTCGAACGCTTTCGCCGCCACGATCAGCGCGTGAGTGGAGTCCAGACCACCGGAGACCCCGATGCAGACGCGGCGGATGCCCGTCGCCTGAAGGCGCTTCATCAACCCCTGGACCTGGATGCTGTAGGCCTCATAACAGTCCTGGTCGAGGCGTGCCGGATCGGCTGGAGCATAGGGGAAGCGCGCGACGGCCCTGCGCAGCCCGAGGTCCGTCATCGACGGCTCGAACCGGAAGCCGATACGCCGGAACCTGTCTTCAGGCATAGCTTGTGCGATGGCCGCCTCGTTGAAGGTGCCGGTGCGCAGGCGCTCCAGTCTGAGCCTATCAACGTCGACATCGGCGATGGCCATTTGCGAGTCCTGCGGGAACCGTTCGGTCTCTGCCAGCAGCTGCCCGAGTTCATAAATGCAGGCTTGACCGTCCCAAGCGAGGTCCGTCGTCGACTCGCCCGGACCGGCCGCGGAATAGATGTATGCAGCCCAGCACCGCGCCGATTGGGTTGCGCAGAGCAGCCGGCGGGTTTCGGCCTTGCCGACAGTGATGTTGCTGGCCGAGAGGTTGGTAAGGATGAGAGCGCCAGCGAGCGCGGCAAAGTCGCTGGGCGGAGCCGGTCCCCATACGTCCTCGCACAGCTCGACGTGGAAGACGAAGCCTGGCAAATCCTCGGCCGCGAAAATCATATCCATTCCGAAGGGGACGGACTGACCAGCGATCTCGATGGTAGCGCCTTTCAAGTTTCGGCCCGAAGCGAACCAACGCTTTTCGTAGAATTCCCGATAATTCGGCAGATGTCCTTTGGGAACAACACCCAAAATGCGCCCACGATGGACGGCGACAGCGCAATTGTAGAGTCGTCCTTCCCGCACCAGCGGCGCGCCGATGAGCAGAACCGGCGAAAGCTCGCGGCTCGCGGCCGCGACTTCCTCGATCGCTTGTTCCACCCGCTGCAGCAACGCGGCTTGGCCGAGAAGATCGTCAATCGCGTAACCGCAGAGGCCCAATTCCGGGAACACCATCAGCGCAACACCCTGGCGCGCACCGTCGCGGGCGAGCGCGAGCGTCTCAGCGACATTGTAGCTGGGATCGGCGACTTCGCATTTCGGTGTACAGGCAGCCACGCGAACGAAACCCTGCTGATAAATCGAATAGAAGCTCATCCGCCGGTCTCATCTCGTGTTCTTGCGGTGCCCGATCTCGGCACCAAGTGGCCGTGACCGCTGTTACGGCGACCGGGTTCAGTCACGGCCTCGACCCCTCGCAAGGGTTGATTCTGTAGTTACTACAGGATTTATATACCTATGATCGGGGCGTGTGAACCCACGCGCGATGAGTGGTCGCCCCCGGTCTTTCATCACCACAGGCAGGCGGCGGAGGACGACAAGGAGCAAGGACAGTGTTCAAGAGGCTCAGTTCTGACCAGGTGGGCATTGTCCGAGCCTCAGCCGTCGCGCTCGCCTTCGCGGCGGTCGTCCTTGTGGTTGGCTATGCCTGGCTGCCTCCTGAATTGTTCGGCCTCAGCCCAGAGATGGACTTCGGTGAGCGGATCGCGTTCACGTTGAAGGCGAGTATTCTCATGTTTCTCTGGCTGGCCGGCTGCGTCGGCGCGGTGAGCAGAGGCAGGTTCTATTCGCCGGCGGATATACGGGGCTCGGCGTTCGGCAAACCCAGCCCGGCAATCGCCGTGCGTGCCGCGGTGCTGCAGAATTCATTGGAGCAGACAGTACTGGCTTTTGGCGCACATCTGACCCTAGCAGCGCTTCTGCGAGAAACCGAACTGGTGCTCATACCGCTGCTGGTTGCTCTGTTTCTGGTTGGCCGCATCACCTTTGCATTCGGCTACGCCAAACGAGTCTCAGGCCGGGCTTTTGGCATGGCGCTCACCGGCGCCTCAATAATCGCGAGCTATGGAATTGTGGTCGGGCTGATAGCCGCCGGACGCTGACGTCTGTCGCTCGCTTGGACGGCAAAAAACGATTGAAAGGCCTCTTGCTCCTGTAGCCACTACAGAATGTATGGTGCGTGAAAGGATTCGAGCCGGGCTCGAGAGAATAAGCAAATTTAGGAGACCGCAATGACTATTGAAGCCGAGGCTAGAAGCACCTTAGGCACGTTACGCTTCAAGGTTGAGGGCTTGGATTGTCAGAACGAAGTTCGGATGCTTCGTGCCGTGGTCGGTCCCGTCGTCGGTGGCGAGGACAAGTTGTCGTTCGACACCAAGGGCGGTGTCATGGAGGTCGCGGGCCTGACCGCTCCGGCACTCGATACCATTGAGCAGGCGGTCGCTACCACTGGAATGAGGGCACAATTGCTGGCTGAGCTGGATAAGTCCTCCGCGTCGGCGTGGCTGTTCAAGGTCGAGGGCCTCGATTGCAAAAACGAGGTCGCGATGCTCAAGCGCGAAATCGGCCCTCTGGTTGGCGGTGAGGACTGGCTCGCCTTCGACACAGCAAAGGGGTTGATGACGGTCGCGCCTCAGCACCGTGCCTCGATCGACGAACTCGTGAGCGGCATCTCAAGAACCGGGATGTCAGGCTCTCTCATCCAGGATGGTTCGGCCGAAACCATGCTCCTGCGTGTGCGCGGCCTCGACTGCAAGAATGAGGTGGCTGCTCTGACCAGGGAACTGGGACCGCTCGTTGGCGAGGATAAGCTCGCCTTCGACACTTCGCAGGGTGCGATGACCATTGCACCTCAGAGCGGGACAACCCTCCAAGAGATCGAACAGGCGGTCGCGCGAACCGGGATGCGGGCTGAGCTGTGGACAGCGCCGGCCGTTGCTGAGCAGGCAACCTGCGATGCCGCAGGATCCGCGTGCGGTTGCGCGACCAACGTGAAGGAAGCCCTCAGCCCGCCGCCGATCAATCTGCCTGGCGGCGTTGTCTATCGAATCCATGGCATGGATTGTGCCGACGAGATCGCCGCCCTGAAGCGCGAAGTCGGCCCGCTCGTTGGTGAGGACAAGCTCGCTTTCGACCTTCTTAACGGCCGCATGTCGATCGACATGGCGCCTGACGCCGCCTTGGAGGCCAAGATCGAGAAGGCCGTTGTACGCGCCGGCCTGCAGGCGGAGCCCTGGACCGAGGGCGCCACCAGCGAAGGGGCACGGGCAGAAGAGCGGCGCAGACGCATTCAATCATGGCTGACTGCTGCGAGCGGCCTGTTCGTCGCGATCGGATTTGCGGTTCACGCCTGGGTCGGAGGTGGAATCATCGCGGCCTTCGAGGCAGGCGAACATGGTGCAGGTGCAACGCCGCTGCTAAGCGTCATTCTCTATACGCTCGCCGCGCTTTGTGCTGTGCGTTACGTGGCCCCGAAGGCTTGGCTCGCGGCCAGGCGCCTGCGTCCCGACATGAACCTCCTGATGGTGATCGCCGTCGTGGGTGCGATCGGAATTGGCGCTTGGTTCGAAGCCGCAACGGTTTCGTTCTTCTTCGCGCTCGCCCTTGCTCTCGAGGCCTGGAGCCTCGGCCGAGCGCGGCGGGCCGTGGCGGCCCTGATGGAGCTCGCGCCGCCGACCGCGCGCATCATGCTTGAAGACGGCACGGAGAGAGACGTGCCGGCAGCCGAAGTCCGTGTCGGTTCGCACATCATTATTCGACCTGGCGATAAAGTACCGCTCGACGGCCGTGTGGCCGCCGGAGAGAGTGAGGTCAACCAGGCACCGATCACCGGCGAAAGCGTCCCGGTCTTCAAATCGGAAGGAGACGACGTTTTTGCAGGCACCATCAACGGCGAAGGCGCGCTGGACGTCGTGACCACCAAGGCGTCAAGCGATACCACGCTCGCGCAGATCATCCGCATGGTCGGCTCCGCGCAGGGCCGGCGGGCTCCCAGCGAGCAGTGGGTCGAGAAATTTGCACGCGTCTATACGCCCGTCGTTATGGCGCTCGCGATAGCCGTTTTTTTGGTGCCGCCGCTGTTGCTCGGTGGTGGCTGGGAGGTTTGGTTCTATCGCGCCCTCGTATTGCTCGTGATCGCCTGCCCCTGCGCCCTTGTCATCTCGACGCCCGTGACCATTGTGGCTGCCCTTGCGGGAGCTGCGAAGCAGGGCGTGTTGGTGAAAGGCGGCGTCCATCTCGAGACGCCGGCGCGCTTGAAAGCAATCGCCATGGACAAGACGGGGACGCTCACCGAAGGACGTCCTCAGGTCGTGGAGATCTTGGCGCTCGGCAGCCGAAACGAGGATGACCTTCTTCGGTTAGCAGCAGCCCTCGAGGCGCGCAGCGAGCACCCCATCGCCCGCGCTATTTTGGCGAGGGCAACAGAAAACGGCATTGCCGCACAACCGGCCGAGGCCGTCCAGGCCATCACGGGTCGCGGCATGACCGGCCGCGTCTCCGGTCGCGAAGTCTGGCTTGGGTCACGCCGCTACCTCGATGAACGCGCGGTCGGCTCACCGGCCATCCTGGAACGCGCCGACACACTTTCCGGCGCTGGCCGGACCATTGTCGCCGTTGGCGACGGCCAGGAAGTCTGGGGACTGATCGCTGTTGCCGATGCTGTGAGGGCTGAAGCCAAGGATATCGTCACCGCGCTGCATCGGGCGGGCGTGGAAAAAGTGGTGATGCTGACAGGCGACAATCGGGCCACCGCCGAGGCGATTGCCAAGCAGACCGGCATTGATGAAGTTCGCGCGGAACTTCTGCCCGGCGACAAGGTCACGGCCGTCGAGGACCTGGTTCGGCGCTATGGCGTCGTCGCCATGGTGGGTGACGGGGTCAATGACGCCCCTGCCATGGGCCGCGCCAATCTCGGCATTGCCATGGGCGCAATGGGGAGCGACGCAGCCATCGAAACGGCAGACGTCGCCCTGATGTCGGACGACCTCTCCAGACTTCCCTGGCTCGTGCGCCATTCACGAGCCACGCTCGCCGTCATTCGGCAGAATATCGCCTTCTCGATCGCCGTGAAGCTGTTGTTCACAGTGCTGACGGTGATCGGTCTCGCATCCCTTTGGGGCGCGATCGCCGCCGATGTTGGGGCCTCCCTGCTGGTCGTTCTCAACGGTTTGCGGCTCCTCAATCGGGAACAGCGCCAGAGAGATGGTGGCCCAGTCGGCGGCGCAAAGGTTCGAGCACAGGAGCGCCAGCATTCCACTGTGGCTCGCCCTGCAACTGCGCATTGAGCCAATAGCGGCCGCCCTGTATTGGGGCGGCCGCTGACGACAGAAATGCCGATCAGAACCCGAAGAACACAAGGAATCATCGTGGCCGAACGTCCCGCTAGAAATATCGCGATATGGGTTGGCGGCGCATTTGTGGCCGCGCTTCTTTTCGACGTTGCTACGAAGTGGTTGATCATAAATGCCGTCATGGTCCCGCCACGCGTGATCGAGGTTGTGCCCTTTTTCAACCTGACGCTCGGCTTCAACACCGGAGTCAGCTTCGGGATGTTCCAAGATGTCTTCCTCGAGCATCCGTTGGTGTTGGCCGGGATCAAAGTGGCGATCACGGTCGGTCTTCTCGTTTGGGCAATGCGGACCCGCAGGACCATTGAAGCAACGGCTCTCGGCTTGATCGCCGGCGGCGCCGCCGGCAACATCGTTGACCGCGTGCATCAAGGCGCGGTGACAGACTTTCTCGATTTTCACATAGGCAACTGGCATTGGCCGACCTTCAACATGGCGGATGTTGCAATCAGCATTGGCGTCGCGCTGCTCCTGGCTGGATCGCTTTTTTCGACCCAACCGGTGCTTCGCACGCAGGAGCCGCTTAGCAACGGGAAGCGCTGAGCATGGCGGCGCTGGAAATATCGTTGCTCGGGCTGGCGACAGCGGCCGCTGCCGGCGCTATCTCCTTCCTTTCACCCTGCGTCCTGCCGCTCGTGCCGGGCTACCTGTCCTATGTCGCTGGTGGCGCCGGCACGACCGGCAGCAGTGATGCGGTATCCCGGCTTCACATCTTCCGCCCTGCGCTGCTGTTCGTGCTCGGGTTCACGACCATATTCGTGCTGCTTGGAGTCAGCGCGATGGCCCTCGGCGGCCTTCTCCAACGCTTCCAGATGGAAACCAACCTGATCGGCGGAGCTCTGGTCATTGTCTTCGGTTTGGCGATGACGGGGCTCCTTCGCCTCCCGATACTCATGACCGACCGCCGATGGAACGGACCGCGCCAGGTCAATGGACCGGTCGGCGCCTTCCTGCTGGGTGTCGCCTTTGCCTTCGGCTGGACGCCCTGCATTGGCCCGGTATTGGGCTCCATCCTCACGGTAACCGCGACGTCATCAGGCAACGGCGCGATTCTTCTCGGAACTTACGGCCTCGGCCTCGGTGTGCCGTTTCTCCTCACGGCCCTCTTCATGGGAAACGCGGCAGCCGCATTGAAGCGCATGCGCCGCGTCGGTGCCGCGCTGAACATCGGCGGTGGTGCGGTCATGATCGGCGTCGGCGTTTTGATGATGACCGGGAGGTTGCAGGAGATCGCCATTTGGATGCTGATGACGTTTCCGATGCTGGGAGCGATCGGTTGAGGGACTCGCTGGCTGCCGCGAATTGCTGCGACTCGTCAGTCGGCTTCAGAACCCCCGCCGAACTTTGGCGCGTGATTCATCGGGGCGCGCCCGCGCCGCGCAACAACCGGGAGCCAGAATGACGGGAGCGTGTACTCAAGGCGTCGACACCGGATTCGTGGCGCTAGGCTATGGCAAGGTCGCCCTGCTCGGACTTGTCCAAGGCATCACCGAGTTGCTACCGATCTCTTCGACCGCCCATATGCGGATCGTGCCTGCGCTGCTCGGTTGGCAGGATCCTGGCTCAGCCTTTTCAGCCGCCATGCAGCTTGCAGCGCTTACTGCAGTCGTCAGTTATTTCTGGAGCGACGTGAGCCAACTAGCCACCAATTCGCTGCGTGCCGTCGCAAATCGGGATTTCCGAGATCGACACTTCCGCTTCTCGGTCGGAATTCTCCTTGCCACGATCCCGATCGGTATTGCCGGCCTTTCCTTGTCTGGAGCGTTGAACGCGTGCGGCTCGCCGCTTCGTACTCTCGAAGTCATCGGCTGGGCGTGCATCGTCATGGCTGTCCTCCTGGCGCTCGCGGAGATTTTTGCCCGGCACCGACGAACGCTTGAGAACACATCGGCCATCGATGCAATGATCGTGGGAATTGCTCAAATCGGAGCGCTGATTCCTGGCGTTTCGCGTTCAGGCTCGACTTTGACTGCGGCGCTCGCCCTCGGCCTGAAGCGAGATGAGGCGGCGCGGTTCTCATTCCTTCTTGGCCTGCCGGCAATCGCCCTGGCTGGCTTCAAGGAGCTCTGGGAACTCCACAAAGTGCAGCTTTCCGCCGACGGCTGGTCACTACTTCTTGTCGGGCTCGTCGTGGCTTCTATTTCCGCGTTCTGTGCGATTTGGGGGCTGATGCGCGTTCTCGAGCGTTTTTCCGCCTGGCCGTTTGTTATTTACCGAGGTGTTCTCGGTATCGTACTCATCTGGGCGGTTGCTTTGGGCTATTTCACTTGAGATGCAAAATATCGGAAACGTGTATGAGTGAAAAACAACAAGAAGAAGGTGAAATCGAGCTTGACGCGAGCAATGCCGCCGAACGCAGGACTCTTATCTGGGTTCTTGCCATAAACTTCTTGCAGGTGATCGTGGCCGGTGTCGTCGGCGTTATCGCAGACTCGACAGGTCTCTTGGGTGCCGCCCTGGATAATTTGGGAGATGCCGGCGTTTATGCCGTCAGCCTTTATGCCGTCGGCCGGACGATCGTGGCAAAGGTGCGAGTGGCGCGTCTTTCGGGTTTGCTTCTGATCGCCTTTGGACTTGCATTGTTCGTGGAGGTGCTTCGCCGTTTCTTCGTGGGTGCCGAGCCAATCGGCCTCGCCATGATCGTCACGGCTCTCGCCAATGCCGCGCTGAATGTAGTTTGCTTAAAACTGCTGCGGTCGCATCGGGATCGAGGTGTGCATCTCAAAGCGTCCTGGATCTTTACGACGAACGATATGCTGGCGAACGCCGGCATTGTCGCGTCGGGTGCCGCGGTCATGTTCTTCGCGTCCCCGCTGCCTGACCTAATCATCGGGTTGCTGGTTGGCGGCATCGTGCTCAAGGGTGGCTGGAATATCCTGAAGGAGGCGCACGATGCAATAGGTGATGGCTCGTCGCGGCCCAAGGGCCAGTCTAGTCCCGAGAACGACTGAAATAGTCGTAGTTTACAAAATGGTCTGTAGATTGGTTATGAGACGTGTCGACTCTTGATTCGGAGGAGTTCGGCATGTCTCAAAGCTATTATATTGGGCTGGATGTTTCCGCCCGAACAATCAATCTCTGCGTTGTCAACGCCGATGGGCAGGTAGCGCATGAACGAAAGCTTTCATCCAATCCGGAAGAGATTGCGCAGCATATCCTGTCGCTCCCGCTTCCAGTCGTCCGCGTCGGTCTCGAAGCAGGGATGCTGTCTCAGCACATTTATGGGCATTTAGCCGAAGCCGGCATTCCCATCGTGTGTGTAGAGACCCGGCACATGAAGGCGGCTCTCTCCGCGCAACTCAACAAGACCGACCGGCATGATGCGCGCGGAATCGCGCAGATGATGCGCGTCGGCCTCTTCAAACCCGTCCACGTCAAGACGCCGACAAGCCAGCGCCTTCGGACCGTCCTGACGGCCCGCCAACTCCTGCGAAACAAGCTCCAGGATGTTGAAAATGAAATCCGTGGTCTCATCCGAAACTTCGGATATCACCTCGGCAAAGTCACGGCGCGCGATTTCGAGCCGCGAGTACGGGAACTGATCGCAGGAAGCGACCTACACATAGTCGCTGATACGCTCCTGTTGGCGCGGCGATCGCTGCGGGAGCAGTTCGGTCGGTTGGACGATTTGCTTGTCCGTCTCGCGCGGGACGACACTGTTTCGCGCCGGTTTATGACGGTGCCGGGGGTCGGCCCGCTCGTAGCGCTCATCTTCCGGGCAACGGTCGATGTCCCATCTCGCTTCACTCGGTCGCGAACCGTTGGTGCCCATTTTGGTCTGACGCCGCGCAAGCACCAATCCGGCGAAGTGGATCGCACCGGCCGCATTTCGAGATGGGGTGACGCCATGACGCGCAGCGCGCTCTACGAGGCAGCACAGGTGCTACTGACTCGCGTAAAACGCTGGTCCACCCTAAAGGCTTGGGCTGCTCAGGTCTCGCGACGTCGAGGCCACAAGAAGGCGATCGTCGCCCTCGCTCGCCGCATCGGTGTCATACTGCATCGCATGTGGGTGGATGGAACTGAGTTCGACTGGGGTAAGCGGCCAGAGGCCGCCGCTCCTCTGACATAGGTTCGGTCAGGCGCAAGTCTGACTGAGGCGTCTCCCTGCGAGGGGACGAGGGACGGTGAGTTCGCAAATACGACTTGGCAGCGTCGGCATGTCCAACGCGAAGCCGCATTATAGATTGCTCCGCCGGCTCTTCTGATCCCATCCTGTGGCGGCCTCGTGCCGACCACGAAGAGAAGCATGATCCTCGCGGGAATACGGCTCAAAGCTGATCGTCGGGCCGGACCAATTCCATGTGGCTGACGCCGAGGGCCTGAGCCAATTCATAAAGCGTGATCACGGTCGGGTTCCTCCGGCCGCGTTCAAGGCTGCTGAGATACTGTTGACTGAAACCGGAGCGCGCTTCGACCTCTTCCTGGGTCAGGCCTTTCTCCCGACGCAGGCGGGCGAAGTTCCGGCCGACCAATTTGCGCATATCCATGCGCAGGAGGATCGTGATTTACATACTTTGAGTTTATCAACTATAGTATGTAAATGAGCCAGCGGAGCGCGCGGGAAGCCTCGCTATCCGATTGGCCCGAATAGAGAAGTCGTAGTTCTGGCGCGCGTGCCCGTGCCGATGGGAGGTGATCATGCATGATCACCGCCCGACAATCACGGGCCGCACGCGCGTTGCTGGGTTGGACACAGGAGACGCTCGCTGACAAGGCCCAGGTATCACTGACCGCGTTGAAGCGCCTCGAATCCGAAAACGGCCTCGAGGTGTATGAAACGACGCGCGATCAGGTTCGTCGGGCCTTTGAAGGCAACGGCATCGTTCTCCTCACATCCGACCAGGGTGAAGGTGTGATGCTCGTCCGTGCGAAAATCGACAGTCGCAAGTCTTCGTGATTTCTGCCCGTTTGAACTGACAGGCGATACACGCGGCGCATCGCCTGATGTGTGCGATGCTCGCTGCTTCGCGTCCAGATCCAATGGTTAACACCGGGATTTAGAATGGCTATAAATGGGTACTGGGGCACAATATGACGGACATAGATTTTCTCGACGAACCGCCGGAAAGCGCGGTGCTCACGGCATATGACCGTAAGCACATGGTTCGCTATCTGCGCCTGCTCGACGCGGCGACGGACGGCGCCGACTGGCGCGAAGCCGTCATGATCCTGTTCGGCCTCGACCCCACGAACGAGCCAGAACGTGCGCGCCATGTCCATGATACCCATCTGGCCCGCGCGCGCTGGATGACGGAGCACGGCTATCGATTGTTGGTGCGCGAAGGCCATCTTCATTGATTAATTGCGATGCAGTCACGGCATCGCATGTTGCAACCCTCAGGGCTTCCGACCGGTATTGCAATCGGGAATCATCACAGGCCGCGATACGCACGAACGATGCGAGCCTGGAGGTAACATGACTCCCGATATATCGAACTGGAGAGCTTCACCGAACTACGACTATATCGAACGCCTTGTGGCGCCCGACCTCGCCTGGGAATGGTTGCGGCGCAACAGCGAGTACCAGCATGACTATTCCCAGGTCGAAGGCCAGGCGGAAGAGCCCGAGTTGCTTGTGAACGCAGTGCGACAGCGGTGGGGCCTGCAATTTCCTTGTCCACCCTGTTTTCACCGCCGTTGAGATTCCCGTCTTCTGGTCGCCAGAGGAAGACAGCAGCGTTGTCATCCTGACGGATGTTCCCTCGCTCCTTCCCTCCGACAACATTTTTATCGACGCGCTCGATCCGAACGCGCCCCAGCGGGACGAAGCCGGCGAGCATTTTCTCCATGATCTCGGCAACGGGCAGTCGCTGCACCTGGTCCGCCTGATTGGCGTCGATGGAGCCCGGCCGCTGGCGGCTCTTGTACCCCTCAACGCGGACGGCCTTGATCGCGTCGAAGCGGTCAGCCGCCTCGTCAAGGCGCTTCATGGGCGCGCCGTGCCACAAGATACCCGACTGACCGACCAGCAATTACGCCGCGCGCGCCACATGCTACAAGCCGTCGATGGCCGGACCAACGGCGCAAGCTACCGCGAAATTGCCGAGGCCCTCTTCGGCGTGCGTCGCGTCGCCGATCAGCCGTGGAAAACCTCCGCGCTGCGAGACACCGTCAGGGATCTCGTCCGCGACGGCCTTGCCATGATCCAGGGCGGGTATCGTCAGCTTCTTCGTCATCGCCGCCGACCCTAGCGAATTCTCCCTTTTCGGGAGGGGGGAGAATTTAGCCCTTCCATCTTCGCCCTCCCTCCTGCCGGGCCTTCTTCGCCACCGTGCTTCTCGTCCGCCGCCGATCCTCGACGGCTCTAACGAACCCCACGGAGGCTCGATCCATGCGACACGATCTCGCCGTTTTGCCGCCGCGCTTTCTGCGCACCAAAGAGGCGGCCGAATTTCTCAGCCTGTCAGCCCGAACCCTCGAAAAACACCGGACCTATGGGACTGGCCCGGCCTACCGCAAACTCGGCGGCCGGGTCGTCTACGCGGTCGATGACCTGCGGGCCTGGGCTGAGCGGGGCGCCGTCACCTCGACCTCCGATCCGCGCGGCGCAGTGCTGCCCGCCAAGCGGCAAGAGCCGACGCAGCCGGCCCATGCCGGCCGTTACGCCCGCTGAGCGGTCGGCCATGACGTTTCACCGTCACAGCAACGAGCGCGATCAGCTCGACCTCTTCCGGACGCTGCCGGGCGATCTTGCTCCGCGCGACGCCCAGGATCTCATGGCCTATCCTTTCTTCTCGCTCGCCAAGTCGAAACGCCTGGCGCCGATCGACTTCAAGGCCGGGTCGATCGTCATCCGGGTCGAAGCGGTGGCCGAGCACGGCATGGCAACGATCTGGGATGCCGATGTCCTGATCTGGGCGGCGTCCCAGATCGTGGAAGCGCGCGACCTGGGCCTGCGCCCGTCGCGCCTGATGGCTACGACGCCCTACGAAATCCTGACCTTCATTGGCCGCGGCGTCAGCCTGCGTGATTATGACCGCCTCAAAGCGGCCCTCGATCGCCTTCAGTCGACCACCGTGGCGACATCGATCCGCCAGCCAACCGAGCGGCGGATGCATCGCTTCTCCTGGATCAACGAGTGGAAGGAGAAGGCCGACCATCGCGGCCGTCCGCTCGGGCTCGAACTGATCCTGCCCGACTGGTTCTACGCCGCCGTGCTCGACGACGCGCTCGTACTGACCATCGACCAGGCCTATTTTGATTTGACGGGCGGGCTCGAACGCTGGCTCTACCGGCTTGTGCGCAAGCATGGCGGCCGCCAGGAATATGGCTGGAGTTTCGATCTCCTCCATCTGCACGCCAAGTCGGGGTCGCTCTCGCCCCTGAAGCATTTCGCCTACGACCTGCGAGACATCGTCCGGCGCCAGCCGCTGCCCGGCTACCGGCTCGTGATCGAGCAGCCGTCAGGTCTTCCCGAACGACTTTCCTTCGCTCCGACCGATCCGGTGCCCTTCGGCGTGCCCCGGCTTCGCCGTCGCCGTGCAACCTCTCGCTCTGGGGATAAGCTGTGAATAGTCTCGTGCTATCAGGGACCGCGCCTATCGTGCCATCGGGGACCCGATCCTCGTGCTATCGGGGACCGGAATCGTCGATTCCTTGCCTTGAATCAAAAGCTTGTGGCGCCCGTAACTTATCTAACCAGAATTCCTATGGAATTCTTCTAACGCACTCCGCCGTTTCTACGATTGCGGAAAACCGCTCGCCGACGATCGGGAGCGCGTCATGATCGTCGCGCTGCTCAATCAGAAGGGCGGTGTCGGCAAGACGACGCTGGCGCTGAATCTCGCCGGGGAACTGGCCCGTCGCGGTCAGCGCGTCACCCTGATCGATGCGGACCCGCAAGGCTCGGCGTTGGACTGGTCGCAGCAGCGCAGCCATGAAGGCCTTCCGCGCCTGTTCGGCGTCGTTGGTCTCGCCCGCGACACGCTGCACCGGGAAGCGCCGGAACTGGCCCGCGACGTCGATCATATCGTCATCGACGGTCCGCCGCGTGTCGCCGCGCTGATGCGCTCGGCGCTGCTTGCCGCCGACCTGGTCCTGATCCCCGTGCAGCCGTCGCCACTCGACGGCTGGGCTTCGGCCGAAATGCTGGCGCTCGTCACCGAGGCGCGCATCTACCGCCCGGACCTCGCCACCCGCTTCGTGCTGAACCGTTGCGGCGCGCGCACCGTGCTAGCGCGCGAGACAGCCGAGACGCTGGCCGATCACGATCCGCCGGTGCTCTCCAGCACCATCGGCCAGCGCATCGCTTTCGCAGTCGCCGCGCAGTCCGGCCGCCTCGTCTCCGAACTCGACGACGACACGCCTGCCGCACGTGAGATCGCAGCATTGGCGGACGAGCTCGACCGGCTTGGCATCGGGAGGGCCGCGCGATGAGCGAGCATCCGACGCGCCGTGGCTTCGCTGCCCGTCCAGCCGATCCCGAAGATTGGATCAAGGCGGCCGAAACTCCGCCACGCGACGGTGAGGCCAGCGGTTTCACCGCACGGCTCACGATCGACGTAACGCCAGAGCTGCGCGGGCGGATCAAGATCGCCGCCTTCCGTCGGGGCATCACGGTCGCTGACATGCTGCGCGACCTGCTCGCGCGCGAATTCCCCCAAACCGAAGGAGACCATCCATGACCAGCGCCGCGGTTCCCTCCGCGCGCGGCGGCCCGGTGCCGCGCGCGCATTCCGCCGACAGCCTTACCCATGTCGAACTGACGCATATCGAGAAGCGGATCGAGAACTGGATCAGGTTCGGCCGCGAGGTGAACGAACAGGTGCTCGACCGCAGGCGGCGCGTCTTCTCCTACCGGCCGGGCAGCATCTTCGCCTTTGTCCGCTGGGCGGCCAACGACTTCGGCACGATCATCTCCCGCATCGACATCGTTCGCGCCGTTGAGCCGGGCGAGCCCTACCAAACGCTCCCCTTCGTGCGTCCCGGCGGCGACATCCTGCTCAAGATCGAGGGCTGGCCCAAGGTCGAACAGGTGCTCCGTCACATCGACGCGGTGGAGACCGCCGGCATCGACGCCTGCGACGTCGCTACCGATCACTGGCGGCATGTCGCCAACCGGATGACCGCCGGTCAGGAGCCTCGCCCCTACACGCTAGAACGCCATCAGGCGTGGCTCAAGCGGCGGGAGATCGAGCAATGACCCGCTTCGGTTATGTCTTGGCGACGTATTTTTCCGTCATGGGCGTCGCCATCGCCGCGTTCATTCCGACGCCGCTGCGCATCGTCTGGAACGCCTCGGCCAGCGTGCCGATCGGCCTCTATGATCTCGATCTGCCACGTCATCTGGAAATTGGCGATCTGGTCGCCGTCATGCCCGACAAGCCACTCGCCGACTTCATGGTCGACCGCGGCTATATCGGTCGCGGCGTGCCGCTGATGAAGCGTGTCATGGGGCTTCCCGGTCAACGGGTTTGCCGTACCGGCAACGCCGTGACCGTCGATGCCGTGCCGCTCGGCGATGCCCTCGGCCGCGACAGCCAAGGTCGAGAACTACCCGTCTGGCAGGGCTGCCGCCACATCGCGGACGGCGACATCTTCCTGATGAATCCTGACGTGCGCGACAGCCTGGACGGCCGCTACTTCGGCCCGATCCCTGCGCACACCGTTCTCGGCAAGGCGGCGCCGATCTACACCGACGAGGCCGGTGACGGTCGCTACGTCTGGCGTGCCGCCACGCACTGATCGCCTCCCCATCGGCGGAAGCGGTGTCTGCCGATGGGTTTCCCAACGCCACCGCCAAGGAACCCACCATGCCCCAGATCGGACAATTTACACGCGAGACCTCCGGCTTTGTCGGGCGCATCGAGACGTTCACGCTCTTCCGCGACATCGTCATCGTTTCGGCAGAGCCGTCCGATGCCGAGAACGCGCCGGACTTCCGCATCCATGCCAGCGACGACGGCAAAGCGGAGGCCGGCCCGGAAGTCGGAGCGGGCTGGAAGCGTACCGGCGAACGCGCAGGCGAATATATCGCCTTGCTGATCGACGATCCCGCTTTGAAGCAGCCGATCCGCGCCAACCTGTTCCGCGACGACGATGCCGGCAACGCATGGTCACTGCACTGGAGCCGCCCGCAGGCGCGCGGCGGGAAGGGCTGACACCATGCGCCGTCCCGCCCTCCTTCTTCTTTCCGGCCTGATCTTTGCCGCCCCATGGACGGCCTCCGCACTGGCGCAGGCGGAGCCGGTGCGGCGTCCGGCGCCTGCCGACCCCTATGCCGCCCATATCGCGGAGGCCTCGCAGCGCTTCGGCATCCCGACGGCATGGATCAGGGCCGTCATGCGGGTCGAAAGCGCGGGCGACCGCCAGGCAGTCTCGTCGGCCGGCGCGATGGGGCTGATGCAGATCATGCCCGACACCTGGGCGGAACTGCGCGTCCGGCATCGGCTCGGCAGCGATCCCTATGACCCGCGCGACAACATCCTGGCGGGCACGGCTTACCTGCGCGAACTGTACGACCGTTACGGCTCCCCAGGGTTTCTCGCGGCGTACAATGCCGGTCCCGGCCGCTACGAAGCATCGCTTTCCGGTCGCCCGCTGCCCGCCGAAACCCGCGCCTATGTCGCAACCATCGCGCCGATCATCAACGGCAGCGAAACCGCCGAACCTGTCATGGTCGCCTCGGTTGAGCCGCTCGCCTGGACGCGCGCGCCGCTGTTTGTAGCGCAGCGGATAAGCGCTGCAGCTGCCGATCCCGTGTCGGCGGATCGTCCACCGACCGACGCGCCGGCAGCAGTTACCGTGCGCGATGTCTCTGCCATCGCGCCGCAGTCCGGCGGATTGTTCGTGCCGCGCCCCGCGGAAAGGCCGGTCCCATGACCGCATTGCCTCCCATTCGCATCCTGTCGGGCTCTGGCGCAGCATATGGGGCGCAGAGGTGGGGACCGGGCAACACGACCGAAGGAGGGCAGGATAAAAGGGCGCACATTGCGCTTTGGTCGGTTGGTTGTTTTTGCTGGATTTTCTTGAAGGTTCCGCACCTTGCGGCCTTTATCGGCAATGTGCGCTACACGCCGAAGCCGCTGTACTCCCTAGAGCTTTCGCACATTGCGGGGCCGCGCCATGTCCGATGAGCGCGAATTCCGTGTCCGCCCGGGCCGCATCCGCTCCTCAGGCGCGCAGCGGGCCAAGCCCTTCATCGCGCAGGCATTGGCAGCGGCGAAGAAGGCCGGTGGCGGCGTGTCGCGCTCGGGTCGCATCGTGCCGGGCAATCGCTCGCGCTTCGGACATGGCCAGCGCGCGAGCATCCAGGCGAACCGCCTCATCACTTCGCGCTCGCGCGGAGCCGTCATCAAGGCGCGCGTCGTGCGCCATACGGCCCGGGCCGCACCACTGGCGCAGCACCTCAACTATCTGCGCCGAGAGGGCGTGACCCGCGATGGAGAGAAGGCTCACCTGTTCGGGCCGGAGACCGAGAATGCGACCCCTGGCGCCTTCGCCGAGCGCTGCCAGGGCGACCGGCACCATTTCCGCTTCATTGTATCGCCCGACGACGCGCTGGAGATGGCCAATCTCAAATCCTTCACCCGCGACCTCGTCGGGCAGATGGAAAAGGATCTCGACACCCGGCTCGACTGGGTGGCGGTCGATCACTGGAACACCGAGCATCCGCATGTCCATCTGATCGTCCGTGGCGTTCGTGACGACGGCCAGGACCTCGTGATCGCTCGCGACTACATTAAGGAAGGGATGCGTGACCGGGCGCGCGATCTCATCACCCAGGAGCTTGGGCCACGCACCGATCTCGACATCCGCCGCACCCTCGAGCGACAGATCGAAACGGAACGCTGGACCCAGCTCGACCGTCAGCTTGTTCGCGACGGGCGCGATACCGGGATCATCGACCTTGCGCCGGTTCCAGGCCAGCAACCTGACGAGTTCCACGCCTTGAAGGTCGGGCGTCTGCGCAAGCTGGAAACCCTCGGCCTCGCCAGCCAGGTTGGCAACGCGCAATGGTTCATCAAGCCCGAAGCCGAGAAGACGCTGCGCGAACTGGGTGAGCGCGGCGACATCATCAAGCGGATGCACAAGGCGCTGACGGAGCGCGGTATCGACCGCGGCTCCACCAACTATGTCCTGGCGGCCGAAAGCCTCGATCTGCCCGTCGTCGGACGGCTGGTCGAACGCGGTCTCGATGACGAGCTGAACGGCACGGCCTACGCCGTGGTGGATGGCGTGGACGGACGCACCCATCATATCAAGTTGCCCGACCTCGATGCGGCTGGCGACAGCGCGCCGGGCTCGATCGTCGAACTCAGAAAGTTCGATGACGCGCGTGGCCAGCGCCGCGTCGCGCTCGCCGTGCGCTCTGATCTCGACGTTGATGCTCAGGTCACGGCGTCGGGCGCCACCTGGCTTGATCGGCAGAACATCGCCCGCGAGCCGGTCGCTCTCTCCGAAGGCGGCTTCGGCGCCGAGGTGCGGCAAGCGATGTCCGCCCGCGCTGAGCATCTGATCGAACAGGGTCTTGCCGAGCGGCAGGGCCAGCGCATCAGTTTCGGCCGCAACTTGATCGACACGTTACGCCGCCGGGAACTGGAGGCGGCTGGCGACAAGCTCGCCACCGAGACCGGCCAGCCCTTTAACCGGTCAGGCAGCGGCGAATATGTCGCCGGCACCTATCGCCGGCGCCTCACGCTCGCCTCCGGCCGCTTCGCCATGATCGACGACGGACTCGGTTTCCAACTCGTGCCCTGGACGCCGTCGCTCGAAAAGCAGCTCGGCCGCCATGTCTCCGGCGTCGCCCGCGACGATGGCGGCGTCGATTGGAGTTTTGGCCGCAAACGGGGGCTCGGCCTCTAACCCTCATTCCCAAGAAAGGACCGTCGCCATGTCGGCCACCAAAATACTCTGGGGTCAGATCCTCACTGTCTTCCTGATCGTTCTCGCCGCCACCTGGGGCGCCACCGAATATGTCGCATGGAAGCTGGGCTTCCAGGCACAGCTCGGGCCGCCGTGGTTCACGGTCCTCGGCTTCCCCTTCTACCTGCCGCCGGCCTTTTTCTGGTGGTGGTATTTCTACGATGCCTATGCGCCTGGCATCTTTACACAAGGCGCATTCATCGCCGCGTCAGGCGGCTTCATTGCCGTGGGCGTCGCCATCGGCATGTCGGTCTGGCGGGCACGTGAGGCCAAGAAGGTCGAGACCTATGGTTCTGCTCGCTGGGCCGAGACGGAAGAGATCAAAGCCGCCGGGCTTCTTGGTCCGGATGGGGTGGTGCTCGGCAAGCTCGATCGTGACTATCTCCGCCATGACGGGCCGGAGCATGTGCTGTGCTTCGCGCCGACGCGCTCTGGCAAGGGCGTCGGCCTGGTCGTGCCATCACTGCTCACTTGGCCAGGCTCGGCCATCGTTCACGACATAAAGGGGGAGAATTGGCAGCTCACCGCGGGCTTCCGCGCCCGGCACGGCCGCGTGCTGCTGTTCGATCCGACCAACGTGAAGTCCTCTGCCTACAATCCGTTGCTCGAAGTGCGGCGCGGCGAATGGGAAGTGCGCGACGTCCAGAACATCGCCGACATCCTGGTCGATCCGGAAGGTTCGCTGGAAAAGCGGAACCATTGGGAGAAGACCAGCCATGCCCTGCTGGTCGGCGCCATCCTTCATGTCCTCTATGCCGAAGAGGACAAAACGCTTGCCGGTGTCGGCGCCTTCCTCTCCGATCCCAAGCGACCGATCGAGTCGACGCTCGCCGCTATGATGAAGACGGCGCATCTCGGCGAAGTCGGACCGCATCCCGTCATCGCCAGCGCCGCGCGCGAGCTGCTGAACAAATCCGACAACGAGCGGTCGGGCGTGCTATCCACTGCGATGTCCTTCCTCGGCCTCTATCGCGATCCCGTGGTCGCCGAGGTGACGCGCCGCTGCGACTGGCGCATCACCGACATCGTGACAGCCAAACAGCCGACGACGCTCTATCTCGTCGTGCCGCCGTCCGACATCAACCGCACCAAGCCGCTGATCCGTCTGATCCTCAATCAGGTCGGCCGCCGCCTGACCGAGGATCTGCAGGCCAAAGCCGGGCGGTACCGGTTGCTCCTGATGCTGGACGAGTTCCCGGCCCTGGGGCGGCTGGACTTCTTCGAGTCCGCACTGGCCTTCATGGCGGGCTATGGGCTGAAAAGCTTCCTGATTGCGCAGTCACTGAACCAGATCGAGAAGGCCTACGGGGCGAACAACAGCATATTGGACAACTGCCATGTCCGCGTGAGCTTCGCCACCAACGACGAGCGCACGGCCAAGCGCGTGTCGGACGCACTCGGCACCGCGACCGAGATGAAGGCGATGAAGAACTATGCCGGGCATCGTCTCTCGCCCTGGCTCGGGCACCTGATGGTCTCCCGCTCCGAGACGGCGCGCCCGCTGTTGACTCCCGGCGAAATCATGCAGCTTCCGCCGAGCGACGAGATCGTCATGGTCGCGGGCACGCCGCCGATCCGGGCGAAGAAGGCGCGCTATTACGAGGACATCAGGTTCAAGGAGCGTCTTCTGCCGCCTCCCGCCCTCGCCACACCGAAGCAGGGGCGCCCCGACGATTGGACCTCGCTGCCGCTTCCGCGACCTCCCCAGCTCGCCGAGGCGAAACAGGTCGACGCCACCCAGGATGAAGACCCGACCGAATCCGAGCGCCGCCACCAACCGGAGCTTAATCGGCTGCAGCCGGTCGAGAAAACGCCGCCGATCGAAAACGAGTTCGAGATCGATGCTGATCGCGATGACGAGATGAAGGAAGCCGCCACCCGCAACAGGCGGATGAGCGGGATCATGCAGGGCGTGGCGCGACAGGTCTCGCTCGATCCGAACGACGGCATGGAGCTGTGACCGTCATGGAGACCCGTAAGAAGAAGTCCCAGATATCGGTCTATCTCGATCCGGCGATCATGACGATGCTTGCCGACCATGCCGCGCGCCGGGATCAGTCACAGTCGATGATCGCCGAGGCCGCGATCGCCTCCTTCCTGTCACCGGATGCGGCTGAGCGCCGGGAAGCAGTGATCGCCAAGCGTCTCGATCAGCTCGATCGACGCATGACCCGGCTTGAGCGCGATAGCGGCATCGCGGTGGAGAGCCTGGCCGTGTTCATCAAGTTCTGGCTCGCGACCACGCCTGCGTTACCAGAGCCCGCCGCGCAGGCAGCACGCGCCAAGGCCGGCGAGCGATACGATCAGTTCGTCACTGCGCTCGGTCGGCGTCTCGCCAAGGGACCGAAGCTCAGGCAGGAGATTTCGGAGGATATTGTTCCCCGAACCGATGACGATTTGTGACTGTCAACCGGCTGTCATATTAGCCAAAAAAACTGCCTGGCTGAGCCGTATGGACGATTTCACCCGCAATGCTTTCGAGAAAATGCTCTGGGAGGACGCGTTCCCAGACACTGAGGGAGGCCTTGATCAATGCGAGATATTGATCGTCATCGCCTCCTTCAATGCGCCGCCATGCACTAGGCATGTAACGAGCCATTATCGACAGGGCATATAAGGTTACTGCTACGATTGTCCTATAATCTCTCAGCCCCCCGACAGTCGGCAACAAGAGGGTGCTTCTTGTCCCGAATGGAGACGAATGTGTTGGCAGAACACTCCACCAAACATCATGCCCAGCATGATCGACACGTGCCCTGAATAGGGTTCCCGGTCCGACAAAGTCTTCGACCCGTTGGATCTCTGCGAGGGGCCAGCCTGCTTTGCTCAAGCGCTCGACAGAGATTTCACCCGAGCGGTCATGAAACAAACCATAGGTACTATCGTACTTTTTCTCCGCCATACCATGGACTGAAAACCGCATATTAGTTTTGTCGTCGTAGCGAACAGATAGCCAATTGACCGCCCCGTTGAAAACCTCAGAGAAAAGATCGTCGATCTCCGGCACTGATGAGAATAGGTCGCGGAGCGAGCATACGGTGCCTTGCGGCTGCTTTTCTATATCGCCGAAGGAACGCGCCTTCCGTGTAGGATAATTTGTGATGTCGTAGCCAAGAAAGCTGGCCCATTGCGGAAGGAAGCCGGTTGCCAAGACACCGATGCGAAGGTCTGAGAATACCCCGTTCGGACCGGCGAGCGTGTACAGACCGTGTCCCTGCTTGGTCATTCCTTCGACTTCGTCCAAGTCGATAGGCCCAGAGGGCGATGCGAGCATTTCCGCCTGTGCGAAGGCCATCGTTCCATAGTAGAGCCCCAGAACGCGCTTATTAAGGCGGTCACCCGGCGTTGAAACGATGTAATCAAGCGCACTTCGCAGTGAGAAAGCGATGCCGGTTGATTTGCTGGCAACAACCTCCGGAGTCATGGCCAGGTCTGCATCCGCCGCGCGGCGTTTAACAAGCTTTGCCGCTAAGTTGACACTTGTGAATTGCTGGAGCCGAGCAAAAACAGCATCGATCGGCTGCTCTGCTGTCAGACGTTTGACGGTCTTCGGGCGTTGAATCGGCAGTTGTGGCGATCGGTCTGGTTCAATTCTCTTATTTAGTGCCACCAAGAACGGGAAAAAGCTACTGAGTGGTACTACCGGGATGGTTACGCCAGCGGCAAACGATTCCAACATATAAGGTTGACCATGAAAAAATATGTGATCGACCTCGTTCCCCAACGCTCTGTATCGTAGATTGGAGATGCCGCTGCTGCTGTAGAGGATAGCAATCCGAATCTTTTCCATTCCGCGTTGTGCAGTAATCTTAATGAGATCTTCATGCGCATATTCGCTGGTGTCCGAGATTGACCAGCCGTGGGTGCGGAAGGGCTTCAGCACACTCTGTTCAACTTCTCGCCGAAGTAAGTCGAGTCTCGGGCTTGATATATCCGATTGATGGGCCATCCGTAGAATCCGTCGTTCTCCTGTATTTACACGCTACACTACTACGCCTCTGATTTCTTGTTGAACGGGCCTAATTTATGGCTCTTTTAATCATCCCCGTCCGGGGACCGCCTGATGTCTCCCCGGCGGACACGGGGATCAGATGGCAGTTTCTCACCACAATTCGGAAGGCTTGGCACGCGGCGCGCGGATGCTGCGCACCGCGCTCGGCCCGTCCATCGCCCGGCTTCTCGAAGACGCCGCGATCGTCGAGGTGATGCTGAACCCGGACGGTCGCATCTGGATCGATCGCCTCTCCGAAGGGCTGTCCGACACCGGCGAACACCTGTCGCCAGCCGATGGCGAGCGCATCGTGCGCCTGGTGGCACACCATGTCGGCGCCGAGGTCCATGCCGGCGCCCCGCGCGTCTCGGCAGAACTCCCGGAAACGGGGGAGCGGTTCGAGGGGCTGTTGCCGCCCGTCGTGTCGGCTCCGGCTTTTGCCATCCGCAAGCCCGCCGTCGCTGTCTTCACCCTCAACGACTATGTGGCCGCCGGGATCATGTCCGCCGCACAGGCCGAGGCGCTCCGCCAAGGTGTTGCGTCGCGCGCCAACATCCTCGTCGCGGGCGGCACCTCCACCGGCAAAACGACGCTGACGAATGCGCTCCTGGCCGAGGTCGCAAAGACCTCCGAGCGCGTCGTCATCATCGAAGACACACGCGAACTGCAATGCGCAACACCCAACCTCGTTGCCATGCGAACGAAGGACGGCGTCGCGTCTCTCTCCGATCTCGTTCGTTCGTCTCTCCGCCTGCGCCCCGACCGCATCCCGGTCGGTGAGGTGCGCGGCTCGGAAGCACTCGACCTGCTCAAAGCCTGGGGCACCGGCCATCCGGGCGGCGTTGGCACCATCCACGCGGGCAGCGCCATCGGCGCGCTTCGCCGAATGGAACAGCTCATCCAGGAAGCCGTCGTCACCGTCCCGCGCGCGCTGATCGCCGAGACGATCGACCTCGTGGCCGTGCTCTCCGGCCGCGGCTCCGCGCGTCGGCTTTCCGAACTCGCCCGTGTCGAGGGCCTCGGCCCGGATGGCGACTACCGCGTCACGCCCGCCGTCACGGCCTTGGCTGTCAAGGGCGACGGCGGTGCGACCTCTCTCACCCCCAGCCCCGAAGGAGAAAACCTGTGATCCAAGCCTCGCGCTCAATGCGCCATCGCCTCGCCATGGTGCTGTCCGTCACCACGCTCAGCGTCGTGATGGCAGCGCCCGCCCACGCATCCGGCTCGTCCATGCCGTGGGAAGCGCCGCTGCAATCCATCCTCCAGTCGATCGAAGGCCCGGTCGCCAAGATCATCGCTGTGATCGTCATCATCTCGACCGGCCTGGCGCTGGCCTTCGGCGACACCTCGGGCGGCTTCCGCCGTCTGATCCAGATCGTGTTCGGCCTGTCGATCGCCTTTGCCGCCAGCTCGTTCTTTCTCAGCTTCTTCAGCTTCGGCGGCGGAGCGCTGGTCTGATGGCGGGCGTCGTCGATCAGTGTGGCGAGGTTCCGGGCTTAACCGTTCCCGTCCACCGGGCGCTGACCGAGCCGATCCTGCTCGGCGGCGCACCGCGCGCTATCGCGATCATGAACGGCACGCTGGCCGGCGCGGTCGGGCTCGGCCTTCGCCTCTGGCTGGTCGGCCTCGCCATTTGGGCGATCGGACATTTCGCAGCGGTGTGGGCGGCCAAGCGCGATCCGCTGTTTGTCGAGGTCGGCCGCCGCCATCTGCGCATCCCCGCGCATCTTTCGGTCTGAGGAGCGCGCAGCGATGATGAACCTCGCCGAATACCGCAATCGCAACAGCCGGCTCGTCGACTTCCTGCCCTGGGCCGCGCTGGTCGGCACGGGCATCGTGCTCAACAAGGACGGCAGCTTCCAGCGCACGGCCCGGTTTCGTGGCCCCGATCTGGATTCCGCCGTGCCTGCCGAGCTGGTTGCAGTCGCAGGACGATTGAACAACGCCTTCCGGCGTCTCGGCTCCGGCTGGGCGATCTTCGTGGAGGCGCAGCGCCATGCCGCAGCGATCTACCCGACGAGTAGATTCCCTGACGCGGCGTCAGCACTGGTCGATGCCGAACGCAAGGCCGATTTCGAAGAAGCCGGGGCGCATTTCGAGTCCAGCTATTTTCTGACCTTCACCTATCTGCCACCGGCCGAGGATGCCGCCCGCGCCGAGACCTGGCTCTATGAGGGCCGCGAGAAGACCGGAATCGACCCCAACGAGGTGCTGACCGCCTTCGCCGACCGCACCGAACGCCTGCTGCGGTTGATCGAAGCCTTCATGCCGGAATGCCGATGGCTCGATGACGGCGAGACGCTGACCTATCTGCACGGCTGCGTCTCCACGCACCGGCACCGCGTCCGCGTCCCCGAGACGCCGATCTATCTCGACGCGCTGCTCGCCGATCAGCCACTCACCGGCGGGCTGGAGCCGCGACTGGGCACGTCGCATCTGCGTGTGCTGACCATCACCGGGTTTCCGACCGCGACCACGCCGGGTCTGCTCGACGAGCTGAACCGGCTGGCCTTTCCCTATCGCTGGTCTACCCGCGCGATCCTGCTCGACAAGACGGACGCCACCAAGCTGCTCACCAAGATCAGGCGGCAATGGTTCGCCAAGCGCAAGTCCATCGCCGCGATCCTCAAGGAGGTGATGACCAACGAGGCCTCCGTACTGGTCGATACCGATGCGGCGAACAAGGCGGCGGATGCCGACCTCGCTTTGCAGGAGCTGGGCGCCGACTATGCCGGAATTGCCTATGTCACCGCGACGGTGACGGTATGGGACGCCGATCCGCGCATCGCCGACGAGAAGCTGCGGCTGGTCGAAAAGGTCGTCCAGGGCCGCGACTTCACGGCGATGGCCGAGACCATCAACGCCGTGGACGCCTGGCTCGGCAGCCTGCCGGGCCATGTCTACGCCAATGTCCGGCAACCACCAATCTCCACGCTCAATCTCGCCCACATGATCCCGCTTTCGGCGGTGTGGGCGGGGCCGGAACGAGACGAGCACTTTGCAGCGCCCCCACTGCTCTTCGGCAAGACCGAAGGCTCGACCCCGTTCCGGTTTTCCCTTCATGTCGGCGATGTCGGTCACACCCTCGTCGTCGGCCCGACCGGCGCGGGCAAGTCCGTGCTGCTGGCGCTGATGGCGCTGCAGTTCCGGCGCTACGCCGGCGCACAGGTCTTCGCCTTCGACTTCGGCGGCTCGATCCGCGCCGCAGCACTCGCCATGCGCGGAGACTGGCACGATCTCGGCGGCGGCCTGACGGACGGCTCGGACACGTCCGTCAGCCTCCAGCCGCTCGCCCGTATCGAGGAGACGAGCGAACGCGCGTGGGCGGGGGACTGGATTGTCGCCATCCTGACACGGGAGGGCGTCGCCATCTCGCCTGACGTGAAGGAGCATATCTGGACGGCACTAACCTCGCTGGCTTCGGCGCCGGTCGAAGAACGCACCGTCACCGGCCTATGCGTCCTGCTCCAGTCCAATGACCTGAAGCAGGCGCTCCGCCCCTATTGCATCGGCGGGGCCTGGGGCCGGCTGCTCGACGCCGAGAGCGAACATCTCGGCACGGCCACCGTTCAGGCGTTCGAGACAGAAGGGCTGATCGGCACGGACGCCGCACCCGCGGTGTTGGCCTATCTGTTCCACCGGATCGAAGATCGGCTCGACGGTTCACCGACCCTCATCATCGTCGATGAAGGCTGGCTGGCCCTCGACGACGAGGGTTTTGCCGGCCAGCTCCGTGAATGGCTGAAGACGCTTAGGAAGAAGAACGCCTCCGTCATCTTCGCCACGCAGAGCCTGTCGGACATCGACGGCAGCGCCATCGCACCCGCCATCATCGAGAGCTGCCAGACCCGGCTCCTTCTGCCGAACGAACGGGCGATCGAGCCGCAGATCACCGCCATCTATCGCCGGTTCGGTCTCAACGATCGCCAGATCGAGATCCTCGCGCGGGCCATGCCCAAGCGCGATTACTACTGCCAGTCCCGACGCGGCAACCGGCTGTTCGAGCTCGGCCTGTCGGAGGTGGCGCTGGCGCTCTGCGCCGCATCCTCCAAGACCGATCAGGCCGCCATCGCCCGCATCACTGCCGAGCACGGCCCGGATGGCTTCCTCGGCGCATGGCTGCGCCTGCGCGGCGCTGACTGGGCCGCCGACCTCATTCCCAACCTCACCAACCTGGAGAAACTGCCATGAAACTGCGCCGTTCACGCGCGGCATTGCTTGCCGCGTCCATCCTGTCTGTCCCGCTGTCCCTGTCGCCGATCATCACGACGCCGGCCCACGCCATCACCGTGTTCGATCCCACCAACTACGCGCAGAACGTCCTTCAGGCCACCCGCGCGCTCCAGCAAATCACCAACCAGATCGCCTCGCTTCAGAACGAAGCGCAGATGCTCATCAACCAGGCCCGCAACCTTGCGAATCTACCGTATTCCTCGCTGCAACAGCTCCAGCAGTCGGTGAGCCGCACGCAACAGCTTCTGAGCCAGGCGCAGAACATCGCCTACGACGTCCAGCAGATCGACCAGGCATTCCAGCAGAAATACGGGAGTGCCTCACTCTCCGCCTCGGACGCGCAACTCGTCGCCGACGCCAAATCGCGCTGGCAGAACACGGTCGGTGGCTTGCAGGACGCCATGAAGGTACAGGCCGGCGTCGTCGGCAACATCGACACCAACCGAGCCCAGATGTCAGCGCTTGTCGGCCAGAGCCAGGGCGCCACCGGCGCGCTTCAGGCAACCCAGGCCGGCAACCAGCTCCTCGCCCTTCAGGCCCAGCAACTCGCCGACCTCACCGCTGTCGTCGCAGCGAACGGTCGCGCACAGGCGCTGCAATCGGCCGAGCAGGCGGCGGCGGCCGAACAGGGCCGCGAACAGCGTCGCCGTTTCCTGACGCCAAGCACGGGCTACCAGCCGGGCAACGCCCGGATGTTCCCCGGCAGCAACTGAACGGGGAGATCGCCATGGACGGCAAGATGCTCGCCCGGCTCGGCGCCGTCGTCTTCGTCGGCGTCGCCATCACCGCCACGGTCATAGAAGTGACCCGCAAGCCCGAGGAGCCGCAGGTCCGCACGCTCGTCCACGAGCGCGACGACACCGATGCGCTTCGCCAGGTCCTGCGCCGGTGCCGCGACATGGGCGAAGCGGCGGCCCGCGATCCCGCCTGCCTCGATGTCTGGGCCAAGGCCCGTGACCGATTTCTGGGTCAAAGCCCGAAACCTTCCCAACCGGGCGGAACGAGGACGCCCGCAACGGAGGCGCCGGTGACGCTCTTCCCAACCGAAGATACGGCCATCAAGGACACCGCGCCGGTCGCGCAACCCGAACCCGTCCGGCCGGGAGCGCACTGATATGGGCGGCACCGGCGTCATCGATCATTTCCTCGAGGTCTTCAGCCGCTACATCGATGGCGGCTTCGGCCTGCTCGGCGGTGAGGTCGCCTTCATCGCCACCACGCTGATCGTCATCGATGTGTTGCTGGCAGCCCTCTTCTGGTCGTGGGGCGCCGATGAGGACATCATCGCGCGCCTGGTCAAGAAGACGCTCTTCGTCGGCGTCTTCGCCTACATCATCGGCAACTGGAACAATCTTGCCCGCATCGTCTTCGAGAGTTTTGCCGGCCTCGGCCTGAAGGCATCCGGCACGGGCTTTACCGTCACCGACTTTCTTCGCCCCGGCAAGGTGGCGCAGACCGGCCTCGATGCCGGCCGCCCGCTGCTCGACTCGATCTCGAACCTGATGGGCTATTGGTCCTTCTTCGAGAACTTCATCCAGATCGCCTGCATGCTGTTTGCCTGGATGCTGGTGCTGCTCGCTTTCTTCGTCCTCGCCGTCCAGCTCTTCGTGACGCTGATCGAGTTCAAGCTGACGACGCTCGCAGGATTCGTGCTGATCCCTTTCGGCCTGTTCGGCAAATCCGCCTTTATGGCCGAACGCGTGCTCGGCAACGTGATTTCGTCCGGCATCAAGGTGCTGGTGCTCGCCGTCATTATCGGCATCGGCTCGACGCTGTTCTCCGAGTTCACCGCCGGATTCGGCGGTGCTACCCCATCTATCGACGACGCCATGGCGATCGTGCTCGCCGCTTTGTCGCTGCTCGGCCTCGGCATCTTCGGTCCCGGCATCGCCAATGGCCTGGTCTCCGGCGGCCCGCAGCTTGGCGCTGGTGCCGCTGTCGGCACGGGTCTCGCCGCTGGTGGCATGGTCGCGGCGGGTGCGGCCACGGTAGGCGCCGTCGCATCTGGTGGCGCTGCCCTTGCCGGCGGCGCTGCTGCCGCTGCCCGTGGCGGGGCTGCGCTCGCGGGCGGCGCCTCGACCGCCTACAGCCTGGGCGCTGCCGGCCAATCCGGCGCATCGGCTGTGGCGTCGGGTCTCGGCAATGTCGCCAGCGCCGGCGCCCAAGCCGCCACCTCGCCGTTGAAACGCGCAGCAACCCAAACCGCTGATGGTTTCAAGTCTAGTTACCAGTCCGGGGCACGCGCAGCCTTCGAAATGACCGGCGGATCGTCCACCGCTGGCACGATAGGCGGCGAAGCCGACGCCGAGGCCGCTTCGGCGTCCGCCGCATCCCCATCTCCCGCCACCGACGGCCCACCCGCCTGGGCGAAGCGCATGAAGCGTTCGCAGCAGATGTCCCACGGCGTCCAGGCCGCAGCTCACTCGGTCAAGTCGGGCGACAGCCATGGCGGCGGCTCTTCCGTCAACCTCTCCGAAAGCGACTGACCATGTTCAAACGACCCGCCACTCACTACGGTAAATCACCACAACCCGAGACGCCCTACCAGCGCGCCGCCCAGGTCTGGGACGACCGCATCGGTTCCGCCCGCGTGCAGGCCCGCAACTGGCGCTTCATGGCCTTCGGATCACTGGCGCTCTCAGCCGGATTGTCGGCCGCACTGGTCTGGCAGTCGATGAGCGGCTCGATCGTTCCCTGGGTGGTTCAGGTCGACAAGCTCGGCCAAGCGCAAGCCGTGGCACCGGCCGTCGCCGACTATCGCCCGACCGATCCGCAGATCGCCTTTCATCTCGCCCGCTTCATCGAAGAGGTCCGCTCGATCCCGGCCGACGCGATCATCGTCCGGCAAAACTGGCTTCGGGCCTACGACTTCACCACGCAGGCCGGGGCGCTCGCGCTCAACGATTATGCCCGCGCCAACGATCCCTTCACCAAGGTTGGCAAGCAGCAGATCGCCATCGAGGTCTCCAGCGTGATCCGGGCCTCACCAGACTCGTTCCGCGTCGCCTGGATCGAGCGCCGCTATCAGGACGGCTCGCTCGCCTCCACCGAACGGTGGTCCGCCATCCTCACCGTCGCCGTGCAGATACCACGCGACCCCGAAAAACTCCGGGCCAATCCGCTTGGAATCTATGTCAACGCCATCAACTGGTCGAAGGAGCTTGGACAATGACACCGACCTTCCGCGCCGCCGGGAGGCCGGCTTTCCGCAAATCCGCTTTCTTGGCTCTCCTCGTTTGCACCTCGGCGCTTGCAGGCTGCGCAACGATGCAGAAGCCCCCGGAAATCTCCTACGACGATGCCGCGCCCGCCGTGCAGACAGTCGATCCGCCCGCACCCGTCACGGTGGTCGAACTGCCAAAGCCGCTGCCGCTTCCCGGTCAGATGAAGCCGGTCGAAGCCTCACGCCGGACGCCGGAGCCGACTGATCCCGCCGCCCGCGTCAATCAGGCAAACGCCGCCGCCCGCATCCAACCCGTCCGTGACGGCTTCATCAATTCCATGCAGGTCTATCCCTTCACTCAAGGCGCGCTCTATCAGGTCTACACCGCCGTCGGACAGATCACCGATATCGCGCTGCAGCCCGGCGAAACCCTCGTTGGCTCCGGCCCGGTCGCCGCCGGCGATACCGTCCGCTGGATCATCGGCGACACCGAAAGCGGCACAGGCGCGACCAAGCAGATCCATATCCTGGTGAAGCCCACGCGCACGGAGCTGATGACCAATCTCGTCATCAATACCAGCCTGCGCACCTATCATATGGAGTTGCGCTCGACCGAGAAGACCTACATGGCTTCGGTCTCCTGGCAGTATCCGCAGGACCAACTCATCGCGCTGCGTCGCCAGAATACGGAGGCGCAGGCCGTACAGCCCGTCGCCAGTGGCGTCGATCTGTCCCGCGTCAATTTCCGATACCAGGTGACGGGCGATCGCGCGCCGTGGCGGCCGCTACGCGCCTTCGACGACGGCAAACAGGTCTTCATCGAATTCCCGCGCGGCATCGGTCAGGGCGAGATGCCGCCGCTCTTCGTCGTCGGCCCCGAAGGCGACACGTCCGAGCTGGTTAACTACCGGGTGCGCGGCAACTACATGGTCATCGACCGGCTGTTCGCCGCCGCCGAGCTACGCTTCGGCGCAGCCAAGAACCAGAAGCGCGTGCGCATCTCCCGGACTGACGGGAGGCCTGCGTCGTGAACGAGATCGATCCCGATAAGGAGGAAGGCCGCAAGTCCGGGCTGGAACCCCAGCCGGAGTCCGACGATGATGCCCGGCCGTTGACCGGAGAACCGGCCGCGCCGATGCGGCTGCGTCCGGAGCCGCCGCGCGTCACCCGGCTCTCGCGCAAAGTGCTGGCTGGTCTCGGTCTGGTCGCCGGTGTTGGTATCGGTGGCGCGCTGATCTATGCGCTTCAGGTGCAGCATGACGGCCGGTCGAACGAGGAGCTGTATTCGACCGACAACCGGCCGACACCCGATGGCCTAAACACGCTTCCGAAGGACTATACCGGCCCGGTCCTCGGCCCACCGCTGCCAGGCGATCTCGGCCGCCCGATCCTCGATGCGCAGAACCGCGGCCAGCCTGTGACGTCGTCACGGATCGGCACCCCCGCCGCGCAGCCCGGCCTCAGCGCCGAGGAACAGCGCCGATTGCAGGAGTTGGAGGCCGCTAGGACCGCGCGCCTCTTCACTTCGACCGAGACGCGCAACATGGCCTCGCCCGCCACCACGACAACAACCACAACGACGCCCTTGCCGGATCTGACCAGTCTCGGCCTCGCGCCGCAGCCAGCGACGCCCTCGGCGCAGGATCGGCAGCTCGCCTTCCTCAACCAGACGCCCGACAAACGCACCGTGTCGACCGATCGCGTCGCCGCTCCGGCATCGGCAAACACCCTTCAGGCCGGCGCGGTGATTTCCGCCGCGCTCATCACCGGCATTCGTTCCGACCTGCCCGGCCAGATCACGGCGCAGGTGACGGAGAACATCTATGACAGCCCGACCGGGCGCATCCTGCTCATCCCTCAGGGCACGCGCGTCATCGGTCAGTATGACAACGGCATCGGTTTCGGCCAGCGCCGCATCCTGCTCGTCTGGAACCGGCTGATTTTCCCGAACGGCCGTTCGATCGTGCTGGAACGCCAGCCAGGCGCAGACACGCAAGGCTATGCCGGCTTGGAGGATGGTGTCGATTATCACTGGGGCGAACTGTTCAAGGCTGCCGCGCTCTCGACGCTGCTCAGCATCGGTTCGCAGGCCAGTTCGTCGAACGAGGAAAGCGAGATCGTCCGTGCCCTGCGCCAGGGCGCTGGCGACAGTATCAACCAGACCGGACAGCAGATCGTCAGCCGCCAGCTCAACATCGCGCCGACATTGACGATCCGTCCGGGCTTCCCCGTCCGCGTGATCGTCACGCACGATCTCGTACTTGAACCCTATGGAGGCTGACCATGACGAAGTTGAAACTTGGTCCGATCGCTGATGACAAGCCGGTCAAAGTCACGGTGGAACTGCCTGCGAGTCTCCATCGCGACCTCGCCGCCTATGCCGAAATTCTCGGCAGGGAGGGAGGGCATGCGCCCGCCGATCCCGTCCGCTTGATCGTGCCCATGCTGGAACGGTTCATTGCGACAGACCGAGGTTTTGCGAAGGCCAAGCGCCAACGTTCGTCTGCCTAGAGATTCTTGATTTCGATAGATGCTTGGCCAAGCTCAACAACCTGCGAAAAGCTGGATTGTCGTTCCGAGGAGACCATACCGCACAAAATGGCAGACGTTCTCCTTCGATAGGGCGGTAGGCAACACCAGGAAAACAGGCAGCTGTCGTGGATTCGCTTGTAACCGTGAGTCCGCGGCCGAATGCCACCAAGGGTAAAAGATTATCTCGCCCTACACATTGGGGCTCGATTTGCGGATGATGTCCCAGTTCGGCCAATCGCATCACGAGAAAATCTTGAATTTCCTGACCTGGCGGCGCGTCACTGACAATAAACGTTGAATCAGCCAGATCAGTCCATTTTACTTCGGTTTTGGCAGTCAAGTGATGATGCTCGGGCAAAGCGACAAACACCTTCTCCGACCACAACTCTGCGGAGTCGTAATCCGGACGTTTGGAAGTTCCAGTTAAAAAGGCTACGTCAATTTCAAGGCGGCGGATAGCTAATAGGTGATCCGCGGGGCTGCCATCAATGAAGTCCATCCGAACCTGAATGTGATTGGTTCCATATGCTTGGAACAAGTCTGCAAGAAATCCCGATGCCAGCGAAGAAAATATGCCGATCCTTACCGATCCCAGGTCGCCTCGCGCGATGACTTGGATATCTCTAGTTCCCTCCGTCAAGGTTCTGAGAGCCTTACGGGCGGCAGGAAGAAAGCGTTCACCAGCTACGGTAAGAGCTACGCCGGAGCTGTGGCGGTGAAAGAGCGAAGCGCCGATTTGATCCTCGAGATTACGAATTCGTCTACTGACGGAAGACTCCTGCACCGATAAGGATAGCGCCGCTTTGCGGAAGCTCCCTTCCTCCGTTGCGGCAACAAAGTATCGTAGGTGACGTAGCGCGATGGCATTCGGCATCTGTGTCAAGGAGGGGGAAAGGGGTACTTCACACACAACTCGCTCCTTTCAGGCCCTGCGTCTACACACAATACAACCACCTATTCGGGGTTAGCGTGCGACAGCGAATCCCGGCGGCCCATCATGCAAATGAGCGTTTGCTGACCAATTGCCACAAGCGTTCCGCCATCAGCAGAGTCGGCAAACACTTCTAATTGACAGATTGTGAGCGTCTTTCCGGCCTTGATCACTTTGCCTAGCGCTTCGAGTTTATCGCCTAGAGCCGGGTTCAGCAGATTGATCTTGAATTCCACGGTGAGAACCGAGCTGAACTCCGGGAAGAGCGTAAAAGCGGCATAGCCGCCGGCAGAATCCGCGATCGCGGAAGTTCCTCCTGCATGGAAATAACCGTGCTGCTGCGAAAGCTCAGGCCGGAAAGGCATCTGGACAGATACCAGTCCCTGGCGAATTTCGGACAGTGTCGCGCCCAAATGGCTCATCAGCCCCTGGCGACGAAAGCTGTCACGAACCCGCTGCTCAACGCTTGCGTCTACGGCACTGCCAATAACCCTTTTCATGACACCTCCGGAGCAATGACCCTGGATGCCAAAACTACCGGGAGGTGACGACATACTGGAGTGAAAAGCCCTGACAGGATGCTGAGAAAAACTCAGGTTCTTTCCGTCCACCATCGTCGTTGAAAGTTCTACTGGAGAGGGAAACTTGCCAGAATTTCGACTGGCGGAAACTGCACAAGCTCGATCGCCGTAATATGACCGTCGTGATGGTCAAAATTGCGCATCGCCGCTTACAAAGCCATCTCCGGCTTTCCTTTGAGCGTTGCGACCGTGACATGAGGTACCCAACTACCAACCAAATGATGTTCGCGTATTTGCTGCCCTCGAACGGCTTCCGCGATATTCTCATGAAGTGCAAGGAGCGATTGAGTTACGACAGGTGCCAGAAAAACATAGGATGGGATCCCTGAAAATATTCCAAAGTGACTCATTTTTATTTTGAGCTGGCCAGTATTTTGGCAAGCTGCGGCGAGTTGCTGAATCATGGGATCAACGCGTTCACCGTCCTCTATCACTGCCAAGGTGATGTGTGGTGGATAGTCCAGCTGCTTTTCTGCGTTCGGAGCCCGAACGAGGAGATCTTGCCTTAACCGGTCTATTGTCTTGGAAAGGTGATCGTCCAATCGTGCAGCTATAGCCAATGGCATGGGTCCATCTGATCCTTGAAAGCGCTGGAAATTCATTGTGTTCCCGACATCGTGCATTTGGTTGGCCGGTAAGCGAGAGAGAAAGGCTCATCTTTGCATGATGAATTCTCAGCAGCGTCTCTCTCCATTCAATGACAGGTATGTATGGCCATTTTTCAGTATCGAGATGGCCTGCAAACGGATCTCTGGATGGAAACCGCAACACTTACCGGCCTCGCACTTTATGCTTTCGTGATGACGATCACGCCGGGGCCGAACAACCTGATGCTCACCACATCAGGCCTTGTCTTTGGCATGGCACGAACATGGCCACATATTCTCGGAATTCCTTTTGGTGTTGCCGTTCAATTGATGTCGGTCGGAGCTGGCCTTGGGGCTGTCTTTGCACTTGAGCCCCGTATCCAGATTTTTTTGAAAATTATTGGCACGGCTTACCTGCTCTGGCTTGCTTACAAACTCTGGCGTGCCGCCGAGATGCCCGATGCCTCTTTGGCAAAGCCGGTTTCTTTTTTCCAGGCTGCCGCATTCCAGTTCGTAAACCCCAAGGCCTGGCTGATTGCGGTAACCGTCATCGCGGCCTTTATTTCTCCAGATAACGGCTATCTGATCCAGCTTGTCTTTGCCTCAGCGATTTTCACCGTTGTCGGCATTCCATGCTTGGCGGTGTGGGCGGCCTTCGGGGCTGGACTGCGACAAGTACTTCACGATCCATCGAAACTTCTTCTCATAAATCGCAGCATGTCCGCGCTCGCGGCACTGACAGCAGGATTGTTTTGGCTATGAATTTTCTTTCACGCAAAGATCTCGAAAATCATGCAACTACATGGATCGAAGCATGGAACTGCCACGACGTCGATGCGGTGATCACACCATTTTCCAAGTCGGTTGTATTCGTTAGCCCGAGGGCGGCAATCGTGACCGGAGACGCAACGGTGCGAGGCCGAGATGCGCTTTATGACTACTGGACGAAAGCCCTCGCCGCCGTTCCCGACCTGGAATTTAGACTTGAATCCATCGCCTGTGACGAGAACGCGCAAACCGTTCTGGTCCACTACGTGTCGCATGCCGGTGGAAAGACTCTTCGAGCATGCGAACTCATGCGGTTCGAGAATGGACTGCAAGTTTATGGCGAGGCGTTTTATGGCGCGGATGTTTCGGAGCCGTCGCAATGAGACCCGTCGAACCTTCAAGCGAGAATTTCTATCGTTGGGGAAACGGCTGTTCGGGCTGGCGCCTGCTCGACCTCGAGCACCTTCAGGTGAGGCAGGAAACAATGCCGCCGGCGACGGCTGAAGAGCCCCATGTACATCGTGAGGCGCATCAATTCTTTTATGTGCTGGATGGGCAAATGACGATCCTCACCCCCATCGGCGTCACTCTCATTGGTCCGGGCCAAGGAATGCATATACCGGCCGGGCAACCGCACTGGGTCAGAAACGACGACGTTTCCGATCTTATATTCCTGCTCTCATCCAGCCCAAGTACATCCGGTGACCGCTACCCCGCCGACCCAACGAATTGGGGGGCTTGAGCTTGGATCGACGGCTATCGTCACGCAAAATTGCCTCTGGTGGTCAGGTTGTGCGATCAGCGACACTGTAAAACGGTCAGCAGCCCCATTTCGATATGCCCTTCGCTGAATTCGTGCACAACCTCGCCTTGTTCAAGAAGCTTGAAGCCTGAGCGCTCGGCAATCGCCTCAATATAGGCGGAGCCGTGGGAAAAACAGCCCGACCTGGCGAATTCCGGGTTGATGCAGGGACCAAAGCCGAGACGGTCTCCTTTGTCATTTGGATAGACTGTGAAGGCAAACAGGCCTCCGGGATCCATGATATTGGCGACGCTCGGGAGGATTGTGGCCAGGTCTCCGAAATGGATCAGGACGGCCGCAGCCGCGACCGCATTAAACCGAAGCGAGGTGGCGGAGAGAAACGACGCCAGATCGTCACGGACAAGCGTGTCGTAAAGCGATTTTTGTCTCGCGACTGACAGCATCGCCCCGGACAGATCAATGCCCGCCAGATGCGCGGCCCGATCTCGCAGCAGGCCACCGACCAGTCCGGTTCCGCATCCCATGTCGAGGATCCGGTTGCCGTGTCGGGGCAACAGCCGGGCGAGGGCGTCGCCGACATGGCGATGCGCCAGATAACCGTCCGCCCGATCCCAATCGCGCGCCCTGGATGAATAGAGTTGGTCGAGCTGCGCCGCGGAAGCTCTTGAGGGGACCGGCCCCCTGTTCATCTGAGCCAGACGCATCCGGGCGCCATCAACGTCGTCCGGATTTTCGCCCAGATATCTCTCCGGATGGGCGGTGGCCTCTTCATGATCGCCGGCATCGACCAGCGGATCCCCGAGCAGGAAGCGGGCGCCGGCATGGCCGGGCGCGTGTGACAGGCACCGGCGCAAGGGTTCGATTGCCGAGCCTCTGTTGCCCGTATCGGTCAATGCGACAGCCAGGTTGTAAAGAGCGTTCGGATAAGTCGGGCGGCAGGCGACGGCGTTCTCGAACGCGGCGATCGCTTCCGGCAATCTGCCGTGCTTCCGCAGCGCAATGCCGAGATTGTTCCGGGCCGTTGCGTCGTCGGGTTGAAATTTGGTCACGGCTGTCAGCGTTTCGACTGCTGCCTCCTGCCTTCCTTGCGCCATTTCGATCAGTCCGAGAAGGTGCATCGCGTCGACTGGCGGCGGGTCTTGCACACAGATAGTGCGGCAGATACTTTCGGCCTCGCCGAGGCGACCGGCGCCATACGCCTCCAACGCAAGGCTCAGATCAAAGATGGCGGTGGCATGGGTCATGGGTGGTTCTCGCCATTGGCAACCTCAGTTAGCCAGCTCGATCTGGTAAGTCGCCATCGGCCTCAGCGTCGCCACGCGGTCATACAGGTGTCGGGCGGCCGCGTTGTCCTCGGCCGTTTCCCAGTAGAGGCGACGCCAGCCCTCCTGCCTGCCCAGAACCTCCAGATGTTCGATGAGCCTCGTCGCAACGCCCCGGCCCCTGTGCAGGGGAGAAACCCAAAGGTCTTCGAGATAGCAGACGAGGCGGAGCGAGAATGTGTGGGGATGGAGAATTGTATGCGCCAGCCCCACAGGTTCTCCAGCCTGAAACGCGAGCCAGGCATTCATCGGTGAGGAAGGATCGCGTACGCGCTGCCACAGCCCGGCGATGACCGCCTCGTCCATGTCCCCGGCACCGAAATACGCGCGGTTTTCTGCCCAGAGTTTTTCCCAGCCGCTTCTGTCTGCGTGGCTTGCGGCCTTGATCGTTATCGTCATGTCGTTGTCCCTGGAGTTGCTTCATCGAGCAGAAGGCCGGGCGCGTCGGCCGGGATCTCGCCCGCGCGCAGCCAGCCAAGCGCGAGTGGCCACAGACTGTCCCTGAACCGGTCATGGAAAAAGGCGAAGTGTCCGATGGATGATACGCCGATGTCCGCTGGGGCAATGCGCCAATGATGCCGGTGGCTGGACGTGAAATAGGCGAGCAGCCGGTTGAGGGCTGCCGGGGTGCCGTGCGGATCGTCTTCAAGGCCAATCGCGAGCATGGGCGCCGTCACCCTGGTGAAGCGTCTTTGCAGGATTTCGGATTCCCGCTCCCCACCGATGAAAAGATCCTGCCGCACGGTATGCTCGAACCGGGCCTTCATTCGGCTCCAGTCCCGGACCACGCCTGCGGGCGTATCCTCCATCCAGCCAAGCCGTTTGGCCGGAAAGTAGCCGAACATCCGTGTCAGCAGCGGCATGACGATGTGCCACTTGATATACATGCGCGGGCGTTCGGCCTCGCCGTAATCCCGCCAATAGGCGAATTGGGATCCGACGGTAAGAATGCGTCCTATCCGCCGGCTCGAGGGCGCAAGCCCGATGGCAAAGCCGCCGATCGAATGGCCTACGACATGGATTTCCTGCCCCGGAAAAGTGCGTTCAGCGTAAGCGAGCGCCGCCTCCAGATCGTGCGCGCCCCAATCCACCCAGTCGGCACGGAAACCGCGCAGGGATTTTGGCCGGGATTCGCCGATCCCCCGGTAATCGAAGGTGAGCACATCGAATCCGTTGAGAAACAGGTAGTCAGCGAAGCGCGAGTAGTAGCGGCACCTTACAGACGTCGCGGCGCTGATGATCACGATCGGGCGCGCGGCCGCAACACCGCCGTGTCGCCATAGAAACCCGCCGAGAAGCCGGCCATCGTCTGTTTCAAGGCACACTGACAATGCTTGGTTCGGCATCTCCCGGACACCAGCAACCTCTGTTCCGCGTCCGTGGTTTATCACGCTGACGCCTCTCGATTGTTACTTTCACGTATCCGTTTTTTCTTCGCCCGGATGGAGATTGTCGAATGAGCATCCCTCCATATGGCGTGAGAAGCGCTCATTTGTTTTCGTTATCGATTGCAGGCTCATTTGGCGAAAAGCTTGAAATCAGCCAGGGAAAGTCGATGCATCCAATCGTTCGCCTTCGAGAACTGCCGCTTCGGACACAATCGCATGGTGGAGCCTATGAAGCGCACATGGCTGCCGTCGCGGCACCGTTTGGCGCTAAGCGACTTGGCGCTCGCTACGTTGAAATTCCCCCGGGCAAAAAGGCTTGGCCCTTTCATTGTCACCACGCGAATGACGAGCTCTTTGTCATTCTGGCCGGGGCCGGCGTGCTGCGATATGGCGAGGAAGAACACGACGTAAGCGCTGGTGATGTCGTCGTTTGCCCCGCCGGTGGCGTTGAAACAGCTCATCAACTGCGGGCAGCAGGCTCCGAACCGCTGCGTTACCTAGCGGTCAGCACAATGAATGAGCCCGACGTCCTGGAATATCCCGATAGTGGCAAGGTGGCGGTTTTCGCGGGCTCCGCGCCGGGTGGTGAAAAAGCAGCCCGAAGCCTGGAACTAACCGTGAAGAAAAATGCTGCTGTCGGATATTGGGAGGGGGAGGAATGAAGCGGAGTCAGAACAAGAGAAGTGCACTTTTCGCCATACCTGCGAGTTGGATGCAGACACTTCTCATTGCGGCCGCTTTGTTGCCGACATCAGCGCTCGCAATGGAAATGACGAGTTCGTCCTTCGAGAATGGAGGAATAATACCTCTGCGCCATGCGCTTAACAGTTTGGGTTGCGAAGGGCAGAATATTTCTCCTGCTTTGCAATGGCGTGACGCTCCTCCAGAAACGAAGAGCTTCGCTGTCACAATGTTCGATCCGGACGCGCCTACAGAAAGCGGTTGGTGGCACTGGATTCTCGTAAACATCCCCGCGGATGTCACCAGCTTGCCGGAGCGATCCCAACCCAGAGAAGCGCTCTCGACAAACACCGACTTTGGCATCTCCGGGTATCGTGGCCCATGCCCACCAGTTGGTGCCCAGCCGCATCGTTACGTGGTTACGGTGTATGCGCTTGATGTCAGCACACTGCCATTGGCGGTTACCTCTTCTGGCGCAATGGCCAGTTACATGATCAATAGCCACGTGCTCGCGAAAGCAAGCATTGCCGGTTATTTTGGACGCTGAGACAATAACCGTTTGAAAAAGGCTGAAGACAGACCGGTGGCGGACTCGCAAGGCGCAACGGCAGGACGTCTGGTCATTCGCCAGCTTTCCAGCCAAGACACGGCGCATCTGGCGCCGCTCCTTAACGCTTATCGCGCAGAGATGTACCCCGCCTCAGAGACAGAGAACCTCCGTCAGGACGCTGCCACCGCCTTGCTGTCGAGCCAGACGGCCGAGGTGATAGGCGGTTTCCTGGACGGCAAACTGTCGGCATTCGCCGTTTTCTTCGATCTGCCGGAAGCAATTTCAAACGGACGCGCCGGACAGCTCGACGACCTCTACGTGGCTGCTGGCGCTCGCGGCCAGCGTCTGGCGCAAGAAATGGTCCAGGCGGTAGCATTGATCGGCAGAGCGCGCGGTTGGGTTCATCTGAGATGGCTTGTGCCAGAGGACAATGCAGCTGCGCTTCGGACCTATGAGCGCTTTGCCAAAGCAGCATCTTGGAAAAGCTACGTGTTGTGGTTGGGCGATGGCGGCTCTTGGTGAGGCAGAGCATCCTCAATCTCCTAGTCACCAGGTTTGCGAGCATCCACCTCATCGGGGCCGTTCGTTTTCACCCCTGCTGAAGGGTCATGATCTTCGCGACAGATAGAACGCCATGGCGGCCGAACTTGCGCCGAAAACACATGTGCCGGTCCAACCCCAGGCGGCATACGCAGCGCCTCCAACGCCGGCGCCGACCGCCCCCCCAGCGAGCATGGTCGCCATGAACACCGTGTTAAGCCGGCTGCGGGCGGTCGGGTCGAGTGCATAGACACGCGTCTGGTTCGCAACCTGCGAGGACTGTACGGCAAGGTCCATAACTAGGATACCGGTTACCAAGCTGATGAGGGAACCTTGCCAAAGCCCGAAGACGATGAAAGCGAGCGTGACGAGGCCAGCGCCAACTGACACGACGACGGCGGGTCCGCGTCGATCCGTAAAGCCCCCGGCAACTGGCGCGGCAAGCGCTCCGCAGACTCCGACAAGCGCCAGAAGGCCAACCGCCGTGCCACCAAGCTGATAAGGCGGTTCGGATAGTAACAGCGCGAGATTCGACCAGAAGCCGATAAAGGCTGCGAAAATCAGGAATTGCACTGCGACTGCTTGTCGGAGAACACCATGCGTTCGGAGAAGCGTCCATAAGGAACCAAGCAGCCGCAGATAGCTCAAGTCAGTTGTTGGCGGCACACGAGGCAGCCAGAGCGCAAGTGCCACCCCAATTACCGTCATCATTGCCGCCGAGAACCAGAATACGAAAGGCCAACCCCAAAGGTCCGAGATTGTGCCACTCACCGTGCGGGCAAGCAGGATGCCGATCAATATGCCGCCCGTCACTTTGCCAAGAATGCGTCCACGCTCGGAAGGTGGGGCAAGATGCACAGCGAGTGGAACAATCTGCTGCGTGACGGTGGTGAATAATCCGACAGCGAGACTGGCGACCGCCAGCCACACAAAACTTGGAGACAAGGCCGCACCAATCAACGCCATCACCAACACAACGAAAGTACGGAGAATGAGAGATTTGCGCTCCAGCCGGTCTCCGAGTGGGGCGAGAAGCAACACGCCGAAGGCATTACCTGCCTGGGTGAGAACCGGCACGATGGCAGCAGTGCCCGCGGCCAGCCCAAAATCTGCCGTCAGATGACCGAGGAATGCCTGATTATAGTAACTGTTGGCGACGGTCGCACCCGCGCTGACCGCGAGAAGGCGGACCAGTGCAGCGGACAAATGTTCAGATAGGGAGCTATTCGGTTTCATAGCAGCCGCTGGCCCGGATGTACTCGATCAGGGTGCGTTCCAGATTTCTGCCCCCAAGTGTAGCAATGTTCGGCATGACAATACGCCGGGTGGTTTTATGTCTGTCTTTACAGAAGGAAGTGATTGGCTGGCGGTTTGGATCAGACCGGAACTCAGCTTTCCGATAGTCCACATTGACGAGGAGAGGTCCTGACCACAGCAGCATTGGTGTTGAAACATCGACGTCTTTCCAGGGTATGGGCTTACCGCCAAAATACCGTCCGACAATAAGTCCGCTGGCCGTGAAAACATACATTGGACCACGGCTCCGGCGGTACCTGAACACCCCGAACAGGGACATCAGCGTCCCTGTCATAAAAAAAGCCGCTGGGATCGCCGCCATCGCAAACTCTGAAAGACAGCCGGCTTTGAAAACGGCGATGGGCATGCTCACAGCACCTAGTAGGAACGGCAGCGTAAAGAAAAGAAGCAGCGCCGCCCGCCAATAGGACAAATAGACCGGAAAATCTGGAAGATGCGTAGCTTTGGCAGGTTTTTCCGGTGCCATTATCTTGTCTCTCGGTCCGCAGGCAGGCATGTCTTTGCGGCCTCTGCCAGCATCCAGGTCCTGACATTCCTGATGCGGCGGTCGCGCTCAAGGGCCGGCGGGTAGCAAAGATAGTAGCCAGCATTTGCCGGAACCTGGTGCGGCATGATTGGGCTGAGCCTTGCTGCGGCTATGTCGCAGGCCGCAATTTCGATGCCCGCAAAGGTTATTCCTGCGCCGTCAATCGCAGCCTTTAGACCAAGGCTCGAAGAGTCGACGACTGTGACTGCCGCAGGTCGGGTCGGGCCGCCCGGTAGCGTCTCGTTCCACCGCTGGAAGTCCGCGCGCCGATGCTGGGACAGAAACAGGTTGGTTTGCGAGATGGCTTGGCGAATATCGATTTCGTCATTTGTTTGCCAGTCATCCGGACGGCCAAGCAACGTCACATTTTCGTCGAACAGGCGCTCGGAGAGAACACCGGCCCATTGCCCAGAACCATGGCGCACAGCAGCATCTGCAACGCCGGCGCCAAGATCGACGGCGGTTTGGGTCGTAGAGATCAAAAGTTCGAAGCCGGACCTCGCAAATGGATAGGATGCCATCCGTGGCGACAGCCAATGAACCGCGAACGTCGGCAGCATGGACAGGCGCAAAGGACCAAGCTTCCGCTCCTGCTTCACTGTCGCAACGGCCTGAATGATCCGCGTGAAGCCGACGGTGAGATCCGGAGACAACAGTCGTCCGGTCTCGGTCAGTTCAAGGCGCGGTCCGACGCGGCGCATCAACTCTACCCCGAGCAGATCCTCGAGGATCCTGAGTTGATGACTGACGGCGGAGGGCGTCACGCCGATTTCTTCGGCCGCATCCTTGATCGACATGTGGCGTGCGGCGGCCTCGAAAGCGCGCAGGGCATTCAGCGGCACGGATAATCGCATCGTTTCGGTCATGCCGCGCCCGCTCTCGTATTTCCCGTCCTCGCCGGATGCCGCCGTTCTCCTCCTGCACTTGGCGTCCAACAACGAAATCTCAGCTTTCTCTGAGGATTGCTCACTCGCCAGGCACGGATGTTGAGTGACAATGGGATGTCTTTCAAAAGGGCCAAATTGCTATGAGTGACGTGCTTGCCTTCAATGATCGCGATGGCCTGATCTGGCTCGATGGAGCACTCGTTCCCTGGAACGAAGCCCGGCTCCATGTCATGACCCATTCGCTGCATGTCGGCGGGGCCGTGTTCGAAGGAATTCGGGCCTATGACGGATGTATATTTCTGTCCAACGCGCATTTCTCCCGCTTCCAGCGTTCTGCCGAGATCGTCGGGTACACGCTTCCCTATTCTAGCCTTGAGCTCGTCAAAGCATGTGAAGCCGTTCTCTGGGCGAACGAATTGAAGGATGCTTATATCCGTCCCATTGCCTGGCGCGGCAGCCAGAGCGTGACGGTGGCCGCCCGCAACGCCACTATCCACGTTGCGATTGCCGCCTGGGATTGGCCGACGCCGGCCGCCGAGGGAAGGAGCAAGACGGGTATTCGCCTTCAGCTCTCCTCCTGGAGGCGGCCGCGTGCCGATACGGCGCCGACGGCCTCCAAATGCTCCGGCCTTTATATGATCGGCACGCTCGCGCGGCATGCCGCAAATGATGAGGGTTTCGACGATGCCCTGTTGCTCGACGTCGACGGAGATGTTGCCGAAACGACCGCGACGAACATCATACTGGTCGAAGGTCGCAAGCTCGTGTCCCCGGCAGCAGACTGTTTTCTCGACAGCATCACCAAACGCCATGTCTTCGCTCTCGCGCAGAGGGCTGGCCTGGAACTCGAGGAGCGAAAAGTCTCGCTGGAGGAGTTGTGCGCGGCAGATGAAGTCTTCGTTGTCGGTACTTCGATCGAGATCCAGCCCGTCGTCGAACTCAAGGGGCCAGCGATTGGAGCCCAATGGAGCGTTGGCCCTCTTACCCAAAGCCTCATCGACAACTTTCAGAACTCGGTTCGCCAACAATGTCCCGCATAGGCGGACACCCTTGCCAAAAGGGCCGGGTTTCGATGCGTTCTCCATGTCGTTCTTCTCGGAGCAAAAGATTTTTCGTGATAGCCAATACTATTTGATGTTACACTTCCCGTAAAATACAAAAGCGTAACATGACACTATCGGGCTACTCACATGCGTCTACAATCACCCTGGCAACCTCGCCTTACTGGTGACATGGACTCTCCATGCGATCGGCTCGTCGCCGCCGTGTCGGAGGACATCGCAGCCGGGCGATTGGAGGTTGGAGACAGGCTTCCGGCCCACCGCGATCTTGCCTGGCGTCTCGGCATCGGCCTTGGCACGGTGACGAAGGCCTACGGAATCCTGGAGCGGCGCGGCCTGCTGCGCTCGGTCAAGGGACGGGGCACGTTCGTGGCCGTTACCGAAGCCCGCAGAGGCGACGTCATTGATCTTTCGCGCAACGCGCCGCCCGCCGTCATCAGCGAGAGGCTTCTGTCCCGATCTCTCAACGCGATCGCCAGGCGTATCGACGCGGATGTTTTCAATACCTATCCGCCCGTAACCGGGCATCAGAGGTTCCGCCAAGAAATGGCGCGCTGGTTTCGCCGTCTCGGTCTGGACGCCGACCCTGCCTGCCTGCTTCTGACCAATGGTGCGCAGCACGCGCTGTCCGTCAGCCTCTCCACGCTCTGTGGTCCCGGCGGTACGCTCTATGTGGAGGATCAGACCTATCCCGGTGTGATCAACGTTGCGCGCCATCTTGGCGTCAAGCTCACTTCAATTGCTATGGATGACGAAGGCATGCTGCCGGATCAGCTTGAACGGGAGCTCGCGACAAGTCGCGGCAGCAACGCGGCAGTCTATCTCACGCCGACGATGCAGAACCCGACCACGAGTTCGATGAGCAAAGCGAGAAGGAGCGCGATCGCGCTAATCTGCCGCAAGTCAGGCATCATCGTGATCGAGGACGACGTTTATGCCCTCGCGCCCGACCCGGACTATCCGCCGATCGCGAGCCTTGCGCCTGAGCATGTCTTTTATATCAACAGCCTTTCGAAGACCCTCAACCCGGCTTTGCGGATTGGCGGTCTCGTGGTTCCGCCGGCATGGCTGGACCGCGCGGAAACCGCGATGCATGCCAGCGGGCTGATGATCAGTCCGCTGAGTTGCTCGGTCATGGAACAATGGCTTCTCGATGGAACGGCCGATGCCATCAGCACGGCTATACAGGAAGAAGCCATTCGCCGCCGTGCGATGGCAACGGACTTGTTGGGGCAAGCTGTACGCCAACCTGTCCATGTCGGTTATCATCTGTGGGTTCCGCTAGGCCATTCCCATGCCGGGGCACTCGAGACTGCGGCGAAGGCCTTGGGCATTCTGGTTACGCCGCCGTCTTCAACCTCCGCAAACGGCATTAGCTCCGGAATCCGTCTTTGTATCGGTGCGCCATCCTCTGAAGATCTTGAGCAGGCGCTTCCCGCGATCAGGCGCATAGTCGATCGCTTCAGGATCGAGACCGGAGCAGGGACGGCCAGAAATACCAGACCACTGCTGCCACTACGATAAGACCACCTGCGATCGCCGATTTCCCCGGATCTTCGGCGAAGGCCAACCAAACCCAAAGCGGACCGAGAACCACATCCAGAAGTGCGATCAAAGCCGACTCCGACGAAGCGACATGGCGTCCACCTGCAAGAAATAACAGGAATGCGAGCGCGGTCGTGAGAAAGGCCAGCATGAATATCAATCCGAGCGCACCGCCCCCCGGAAGCTGGCCGGATGAGAATGGGAATGCCGCGATCGCACACAACGCTGCCCCCGCAGCATTCACGTGAATGAGATTCAGGGCTCGATTACGGCGTGTGACGATGAGAAGCGCGCCAAAGCTCAGCGTCATTGCGAAGGCCAGCAAGTTACCCTTGATATCGCTCGCCGCCAGTGCCGTGCCTGCAACGAACACGATCCCGATCATAGATACCGTGCTCGCCATCAACAGGCGTCGCGAGGCCGCTTCCCGACCGACCGCGAAGGCCAATGCGGCTGTCACGAAGGGAAGTGTCGCGTAGATGATCAAAACGTTTGCGACCGTCGTCATCGTGAGTGCGGCGACATAGCAGAACATTGCGGTGGCGGAGAAGCAGGCGGCCAGGCAGAAGCGCCAGTCGAAACGCACCGCTTCCGCCGACCTTGCGATGGCGATGGCAACAAGGCAAAGGCAGGCGAAGAGAGAACGCCACAGGATCAGATCCCAAAGCCCAAGATCAATTGCGCGTACGAACAGGCCAGCAAGGCTCCAGAGCACGGTTCCTGCGCCAACCAGTATCAGACCGTAGACGCGCCGCTCCCCACTCTGTTCCTCTGACCGCCGCATCTCAGAAATAGAACCAGGTCAGGCCAAACCCGACGGCAATGACAATGCCGCGCAGGATGGTAGGATTGATCCAGCGAGCGAAGCGCGCACCGAGATAGCCGCCCGCAATAGCGCCTACCAGAACCGCGAATGCAGGCCCCCAGGCTATGATCCCTGTGGCAATGAAAACCGCGACCGCGAGACTCGAGACGATTGTTGCCAGTGCATTTTTTACCGCGTTGGCCTCGTTCACGTCGCTAAGCCCGATCAACGTCAGAACAGCCATGAGCAGGATACCGAGGCCCGCACCGAAATATCCGCCATAGATTGCGACGAGCAGATCTGTCGCAAAGATGACTGGCCTCGGCAGCATTCCGGGGCGGTCCCTTCTTATCCAGGAGCGTAGCCTAGGGCCGAGTGCGAACAGGATCGTCGCGACAAGCAAAAGCCATGGTATAAGCTGGCGGAATATTGCATTCCCAGTGATCGAAAGAAGTACCGCGCCGATAAGGGAACCGAGAACGAAAGCAGGCGCACTGGACTTCAATCGCCCTGCATTCCGGCGCAATTCCTCCCGATAACCGAACAGGCTGGTCGCATGTCCAGGCCAGATCGAAATCGCACTTGTGGCATTGGCGACAATCGGAGGAACGCCAGCCGCAAGGAGCGCCGGAAAAGTAAAGAAAGTGCCGCCCCCGGCGACTGCATTGCAGGTTCCGCCAACAAGACCGGCGGCGACCAAAAGGGCCGTGGTATTCATCTCCATACCTGATCAACCCCGCTCTTCGAAAGCCAGCCGGACACCGAAGGCAATCAGGACCGAGCCAGTTACTCCATCGACGCCACGTTTGAATAACGAACTATGGAAAATGCGCGTGAATGGCCGCGTCGCCGCCGTGATGGCCCCGAACCAGATGAGCCCCATGAGCGCATGAATGGCCGCCAGGGCCATGCTGAACATGACAACAGGGACATCCTGCGGAATGAACTGCGGCAGGAAGCTCACGTAAAACACGCCGACTTTCGGATTGAGAAGATTGGTCATCAGACCGCGCCAGAACCAGTTGGCACTTTTATTGGCCGATTCGCCTGCCTGCACGCTGTGAAGCGCCCCTTCCTTCTCGACCGTTCTACGGATTGCGCTCCGAATCATCCGCGCGCCCAGCCAGATGATGTAGCCAGCGCCGAGATATTGAAGAAGCCGGTAGCCGACTTCCGATACGGTGAGAACGGCTCCGAGACCCGCCGAAGCCAACAGTCCCCACGCCAGAACACCTGTTACGACCCCGGCGCCAGCCTGCATGGCCTGTTTGCCGCCCTCAACAGTGGCAGTGCGCAAGACCATGGCCGTGTCCAGCCCAGGCGTAATTGTCAAAAGAGCGGCGGCGATCGAAAAGGCGGCAGCGGCGGAAAAGGCATCCATGTCAGGACCTCAGGCCAGCGCAGAATGCACCGAAGAGCATCCGCCCCTGGTCCCAGATACCGAGGCCGCTTGCGCCGTTGATATGACCGCACGGGCCGATCTCGACGAAACCGGCGCCCCATTCCTCGGCGCGTTCTTTCACATAGTCAGGGGTGGCATAAGGGTCGTTGGCGCTTGCGACGATGAGGGTCGGAAACGGCAGGCGATGGCGTGGCGGGTTTGCGAAGCTGGCCGCTGCTGCCGGGAATGCAGCGGAAGCGGGATCAGGGACTGCGACCAGAAAAGCACCCATAACCCGGCCCGCGACCGTCTCTGCCGCGTGCGCGACGAGCAGGCAGGCCAGACTATGCGCGACGAGAACAGGCGGCGATGGCAACCTCTCGATTTGCCGTTCCAGCGCATCTTGCCAGTCTGCAAGTTCGGGCTTGTCCCAGTCGGAAGGATGGAACCGGGTAAAGCAAGGGTCTGACGCCTCCCAATGCGTTTGCCAGTGGGTTTCACCGGAACCGCCGATACCTGGCAGTGTGATGAATGAGGTCATTCTGTCGCCCTTCTATTGTTGGGAAAGATCCATCGAAGGCTCGTAACTGCGGTCAGGAACATCCTTCGTGATCGCCTGCCCGCAAATCACGGCCTGACGCACGCCGTCGTAGGTCAGGACCGGGCTCTCATGCAGGCTCCAGCCCAGGTTGAGGGCCTCAGTGATGCGGTGACAGAAGGCAGCGTCATCGACGCCGGTCAGCAGACGATAAGCTCTCATCGTGAGGATCCCCAGTTTCCTGCTCGAAATCATAAGCATCTTCGGGAAGCGCTAAACTGAAGTCATCTCAGCCGATCCGCAGTATTTCTCATTTCGCCATTTCTTGGACCGGCGAGCAGTGCGTAGTACGCAAGGGACATGAACGAGATATCCGACGGCTCCGTAAGGGTTAAGGCGCTACGCCTTTTGGAAGAGGATCCGCTCCTTGCCGCTTCCCTACGGGATTGGCCGGAGGCGGTAGGCGCTCTTGGTTGGCGATGGGAGACATTCGTCGGCGAGGAGCTCATCAATCCATTTTGCGGCAGCCCGACAGATCATGAACTCGACGCCTGCACACGGCGCCTGTTACGATTCGGTCGCCTGAGTTTTCTTTCCTCGGACGCCGAGCCATTCCGCTCGGCCGGCCACCAATTGCTGGAGACTGGTAGTCGACCCGATTTATTAGGCCGTATGCGCAAGCTGCTGCTCAAAGAGCGGCTTTGGCTTGTCACGGCGGATCATGAAGTTGCGATGAGAGAGGCCTATTTTGCCTACGGACGATGGGACTTCGGGCACCAGCCAATGCTGGTGATGGACAGGGGCACCAGACCCGCCCCAGATGAAGCTGATTTCCTTGTGGGTCTCCTCGCGGGCGACGAACGAAGGTTGCGGAGAAGGCCGCGCGGCATGCTCGCCTGGGTCGCGCCCTTGGCGGATGGCGTCGGCATCTTCGTTGTTCCGGCCCGATCGGGGAATCGAACCCGTCTTGCGCAGGATTTCATGGCGGATCACGACACGTGGGGAACGTCTTTCCCACGACCGGACAAAAGTTCAGCGATCAAGCAGGTCGCTCGCCCGAGCCGACAGGGGGCACCCCTTCTCTGCAAGCCGCTTGATCGCGTCGCGTGCGATATCCCTGTTGCCCGTGTTGCCGACGAAGCTCGACAGAGAATCCGAAAATTCCAGCACGATATTGGCCGTCCCGACAGTTTGTCGGTAGTCCACACGGGAAACCACGTCATAGATTTTCCTGCGCCGCCTGATTACACGGCACTCAATATGGTCGGCGTGCAAAATAAGCGTCGGCTTCAGGTCGCTCGATGACCAGCAAATCCAGGGTACGCCCCGCCAGCCCGAAAATGCGGCGACCAACGGAATGTTCGCGACCTCTCCTGCGGTCTCGATCCTGCTGTGCCTCACCGCCGACAGGCGGCTCTTGATGTAGAGAAATATCGTCAGCCAGCCGACACCGATAAGCAAGACGATGGCGAAAATGAAAATGGTGGCTTCCGCTTTGCTCATCCGCGCGGGCCTGCCGTTTTGAGCCTTGGGGGAGACGCGCATTTTAAGGGACGCATCTTCCAGCCGATCATCTTAATAATCGTAGTTTTCATATTCGCGGGTACTCAGTTCATCGTCCGGAATGAATTCTTCTTCATCGAGCGTGAACGCAACCCAAGTCCGCATATGGAGTGTGAACAGCGGCTCGTCTACGGCCCTGGCAAGGGCAAGAGCGGCGCTGCGGGCCTCTCCGATCGACCAACCCGTACTGTTGAGGGTCAACCAGGCTTCCTTTAGACGACCGCCTTTAAGGTACTCTCCGAAAACCTGGTTCAGCGGCGCATTCGCGACAAGCCAAGGCGGCAGTTGAGATGCCCCATTTCTCAGCCTCGAGCGCCCGTGCTCACTGAGCTCGAAATAAGCGACATCATTTGTATTCTCGTCAGATAAACCGGACAGGCTGATCGCCGACGGCGCAGCCCGTCGTTCGCCGATGCCAATGGGCGCGCGTCCAGTATACGCGGCGAGTTTGTCCAGCTTTTCCGGATCATCACCGAATTCAATTGTGTGTGCGTCTATTTCAGCAAATTGACGACCCGAAATCCCGGCCGCCTTACTAAATGACGCTATTTCTTCCGTCTCATCGTCCCCATCCGTGTAAACGAGCGCCCGGACCAACAGCCAGTTCGCAAATTGCTCATCATCAAGAGCGATCTCATCCAGCAGGAATTGGTCCTCCGGGCCTGCGCAGACATAGCGTCGGATATCGTCCGGCTCGTCACAGAACCAGCGCATCCAGATCCCTTCATATTCCGGTAAGCTACCATTCGAGGTGATGGGAATAAGAGCGGGCGGGCAGCCATAGTATTCGGCAGGCTGACCGATCAGAAAGGTTTCTTTTAGGTATGAACCGAGCCGGTACTGCCGGAGCCACAATGGGGCGCTCAATTTCTGAAGGAGTACGTCATATCGATCGAGCATGAGCATCCACTTTTTACGAAACCCTCAGTTCGATATTGCTAATTCACCTCAGTGAACACTGAAGTCTTCTCAGTTCAGATGAAATAACCCTCATTCACAAATCGAGCGTCAGAAGAGCGCGACGGAACTCCTGTTCGCTGAGCACCACTTCGCTGGCGCCGAGGGCACAGGCGTGGTCCAACGCGCGCGATGTGAGGCGCTGCGCTGCTTCGACGCTCTGCGTCAACGGCAATCCGCGCGCGAGCCCCGCGACGATCAGCCCGGCGAACAGATCGCCGGTTCCGGGAAGTGCGACCGGCAGGTGCTCCACAGGATGACGGCTTGCGCCGGCGGCTCCAAGCACGACGCTTTCAATGTGGCCGGCGGGCGTATCTTCGAGCGCGCAGCCCGTAGCGATCAGATGGGCTTCCGGCGCGATGTGGAGAAAGGCTCGTGCGGCTTTGAGGTCCGCCATGGTCGCGATCGGCTGTCCGGTCAACCAGCTCAGTTCGAACGGGTTCGGCGTGGCGATGTCGGCCATCGGCAGCAGACGGTCGCGCATGACGTCGGCGATCGCCTCCGGTACATAGAGGCCGCGGCCCGTGTCGCCCATCACGGGGTCGCAGACATACGTGAGGCGCGGATTGATGGCCTTGGCCTCGGCCACGAAATCCGCGACCATCAGCGCTACGTCGAGCGAACCGATATAGCCGGTCAGGATGAAATCCGCGCGTTCCGGCAGGCCGCGCTCGCGTACGCCCTGCAACAGGTCCGAGAAGAATTCCGGCGGCAGTGCCCGGCCACGCAACGTCGGATAGTCGGGCGTGTTGGAGAAGATGACCGTCGGGATCGCCGCCACCTCCAGCCCAGCCGCGAGCATCGGAAACACGGCCGCGGAATTGCCGACATGGCCGAACACGACCTGACTCTGGATCGATATCACGAAGGGAGGAAAGGTCATGCAGTGCCGTCCAGTCTCTTGCGCCAATCCTCCACCCGACCGCTCTCGAGCCGCCGCACCGCATATTTCCGCCAGCCTTCGGCCAGCACGTCGAGGGCTGCGATGCCCTTCAGTTCGTCCAGGTTCAGCCGGTCGACATAAAGCGCATGCCAGAGCCGTTGGAGCGTCCAGTCCGGCGCGATGCGATCCACCAGTTCAAGCCGGTCTCCCGTCTTAACGAGTCCGTCTTCCAGCACGCGATAATACCAGCCTGTGCGGCCGCTCTGCTGCACGCGACGGGCCATGTCAGGCACCTCGAAGCGATGATTGAGTTTCCAGCATGGCTGCCGCCCCTGCGAGACCTGCAGGAGCGCTGTGCCCAGCCGGAAAACATCTCCCACTGCGACGGTGTTTTCGGTCGGGCCCAATGCCGAAATGTTCTCGCCAAATCCGCCGGGAGCGGCAAGCGCCGGCAGATCGCCGAGTTCTTCACGCCAGAGCGGATAATGATCCAACGGGTAATGGTGCACGGCCTTTTCGACGCCGCCATGCACCCGTCGGTCGGCCTGCTCGTCGCCTTCGAACCCTTCAGGGCCGAGCCGAAGCGGCCCCGTCACCGGCGTCTTCATGATGCCGCTTTGCGTGTCGCTTCCCGGCAGCGGTCTGGCGCGCCCGGCCAGAAGGGTGATCACGGTCATGCGGCCAAGCCCTGCAGCCATGCCCGCAACATGGATTGGCCGGCATGCCTCAGCGCCGGGCCATGCGCGAGGGCGTCGCGGCGCAGGCTGGCCGGATCGATGCCGGCCTCAGCCAGTTCCACGCTGTGGCCGATGAGCCAGCGCTCGAAGGCGGGCAGTTCGCCTGCTTCGGGGTGGAATTGCAGCGCCAGAACAGTTGCTCCCATGGCAAAGGCCTGCGTCGCTGAGGCCGCAGTTCCTGCGAGACTGTCCGCTCCATCCGGGATATCGAAGGCTTCGCCGTGCCAGTGGAGAACGGGCACATCCCGAAGGTAACGAAGCGGGCTGTTGATGCCGGCATCTGTCAGCGTCAGGGCGGAAAAGCCGATTTCCTTGCGCGGCATCGGGGCGACCTTCGCGCCGAACGCCGCGGCCATGAGCTGCGCGCCAAGGCAGATGCCGAGCGTCGGGCGGCGGGCGGCCAGACGCGGGGCCAGCCAGTCGCGCTCTGTCTTCATGCAGGGATAGGCTTGCGTGTCATTCACCCCGATCGGGCCGCCGAGCACCACCACGAGATCGGGGCCGAGCGAATCCGGCAAGGCATCGATGCCAGCTTCGGCATGGATGAGCCGGTAGCCTTCTTCCTCAAGCACCGGGCCAAAGCTGCCAAGGTCCTCGAAAGCGAGATGGCGCAGGATCAGGGCGGATTTCGACATGGGGACCTCTTGCGTTTTGCCATGTGTCTCGCGAATATCCGGCCTGAACAAAAGTGCCAGTTTCGTAAATTTGGATAGGCCGGTTGTCATGGCATCGGAACCGCTTGCGCTGGATATCGAGAAGGAGCCTTCCGGCCCGCTGTTTCTGGCGATTGCCGACGCGATCACCCGCGACATCATGCGTGGCCGCCTGAAGCCCGGGGCCCGTCTGCCCGGGACGCGGGCCCTGGCGCGCGAGCTCGGCGTTCACCGCAATACGGTCGATGCCGCCTATCAGGAGCTCATGACGCAGGGCTGGCTCCATGCCGAACCCGCGCGCGGCACATTCGTCGCAGAGGATCTGCCCGAAAGCATGGCGGAGCCGGTTTCCGTGTCCGTGCCCCGAGAGCCCGCAACCGTCCGCCCGCATCTCGCCTTCAGCGACGGCGCTCCCGATCCCAGGCTGGTGCCGGACAAGGCGCTGGCGCGCGCCTTCCGCCGGGCCTTGCTGTCTCCGGCCTTCCGCGGCGGCGCGGATTATGGCGATGCCAGAGGCACTCCGGTCCTGCGTCACGCGCTGTCGTCCTACCTTGCCACGGACCGGGGCGTGGTCGCCGATCCGGCGCGACTGCTGATCACGCGCGGCAGCCAGATGGCGCTGTTCCTGGCGGCCAGGGCGGCGGTGAAGGCCGGTCAGGCGATTGCCGTGGAAGAACCCGGCTATCCGCTGGCCTGGGAGGCCTTCCGGGCCGCTGGTGTTGCCGTGCTTGGCATTCCCGTCGATGCGGGCGGGCTGTCGGTCGCGGCGCTTGAGGCGGCGATTGAACGCGATCCACGCATCGCGGCGGTCTATGTCACGCCCCATCACCAGTATCCGACCACGGTCACCATGGGCGCGGCGCGGCGGCTGCAGCTTCTGGACGCCGTCGAGCGTCACGGCATCACGCTGATCGAGGATGACTACGACCACGAGTACCGCTTCGAAGGGCGCCCGGTCCTGCCGCTTGCGGCCCGGGCCCCGGCAGGCCTGCCGCTGATCTATGTGGGCTCGCTCTCCAAACTGCTCTCGCCCGGTATTCGCCTCGGCTATGCCATGGCCCCGGAGCCGTTGCTTACCCGCATGGCGACCGACCGTGCGGCCATCGACCGGCAGGGCGACGCGCCGCTCGAGGCCGCGCTGGCGGACCTGATCCGCGACGGCGATCTCGGCCGCCATGCGCGGAAGGCCCGTCGCATCTATCGGGCCCGGCGCGATGTCCTGGCGTCGGCGCTGTCGGCGCATCTGGGCGGGCGGATCCTGTTCGACAGTCCTGCGGGCGGGCTGGCGCTGTGGCTGCACTGCGAGAATGTCTCCGCCGACACCTGGGCGGAGCGGGCGGGCTCGGCCGGGCTTGCGCTGCTGCCCGGAACGCGTTTCGCCCTTGATCACGCCGCGCCGCAAGCCCTTCGTCTCGGCTATGCGGCGCTGGACGAGGGGCAGATTGCCCGGGCGGTGGATATCCTCGCCCGAAGCCTGCCCGATTGAGCTACTCGGCCGCCATAGCGGAGCCTTGCGGCCTGGCGGGCGCCACATGCATGCCGAGCCGCTGCAACAGGGCGTGGTCCTTCCAGGCCGCGGGGTTGCCGGTCGTCAGCAACTGATCGCCGATGAAGATCGAATTCGCGCCGGCAAGGAAGCAGAGCGCCTGCAATTCATCGCTCATCCCCGTGCGGCCGGCGGAAAGCCGCACCACGGAGGCCGGCATCAGGATGCGGGCGAGCGCCACGAGACGGACGAGCGCGAATGGATCAACCGGCCTTGCGGTCTCCTGCACCGGCACGCCCTCGACCGGGTTCCACAGGTTGAGTGGCACGCTGTCGGGATGGGCTGGCAGGGTCGCGAGCGTCACCAGCATGGCGATGCGATCCTCTTCCGTCTCGCCCATGCCGACGATCCCGCCGCAACAGACCCTGATGCCACCCTTGCGAACATGCTCGACCGTCTCCAGCCGGTCCGCCATCGTCCGCGTGGTGGCGATCTCGCGGTAATAGTCCGGCGAGGTATCGATATTGTGGTTGTAGAAATCGAGCCCGGCCGCCTTCAGCCGCGCCACCTGATCCGGTTTCAGCATGCCGAGCGTCATGCAGGTTTCGAGCCCGAGTTCAGAGACTCCCTGCACCATGGCGCAGAGCGTGTCCATGTCGCGGTCCTTGGGGCTGCGCCAGGCAGCCCCCATGCAGAAGCGCTGCGCGCCCGCATCCCTCGCGCGCCGGGCAGCTTCCAGCACATCGTCGGTCGCCATCAGCTTCGTCGCCTTCACTCCGGTCTTGTGGTGGGCCGATTGCGAGCAGTAGCCGCAATCCTCGGGGCAGCCGCCGGTCTTGATGCTCAAGAGGCTCGCCGTCTCGATCGCGGTCGGGTCGAAATGGGCCCGATGCAGGGTCTGCGCCCGGTGGATCAGGCCCGCAAAGGGCTGGGCATGGATCGCCCGCGCCTCGTCGATGGTCCAGTCGGTTCTGATCTTGGCGCCGGTCATGCCACGCGACCCTTGAGGCGGCCGAGGCCGGTGATCAGGGAGACCGCCAGCGCGATCTTGATCAGGTCGCCGAGGATGAACGGGGCGAGGCCGGCGGCGATCAGGCCGGAGGCCGGCACGAACAATGCGAGCCATGCCAGGCCGAAGGCATAGACCACGGCGAGACCGGCGAGCATCGCCAGCGCCAGCCGCATCGGGCCATTGCCTTCGGCCAGCCTGCCGATCACGAGGGTCGAGAGCAGGTAGCCGATGAGATAGCCGCCGGTCGGCCCCGCCATGTAGGCAAGCCCGATCCCGCGCGCCGGCGATCCGGAAAACACCGGCAGGCCCATCGCCCCGGCGGCAAGATAGGCGGCCATGGCTGCAAAGCCGAGACGGGGACCGAGCGCCGCTGCCAGAAAGAACACCGCGAGCGTGTGCAGTGTCATCGGCACGGGCCAGAACGGGATCTGCACCTTGGCGCCGATCGTGATCAGTGCCGCGCCGAAGAGCGTGAGGGCGACACCGCGCCAGAGCGATGCCGGGCGGGTCAGGGAGGGGGTGAGCAAGGCCATGAGGCGGTTCTCCGAGGATAGGTTTCGACGCTATCTATAATTCCGGAGACATCTTCATGCGTTCAATACAGATTATAGATAATCAGCCAGGAATCTCATAAGTCTCTCTGAGATCTGCATTTTTTGATGTCGGCTTGCGCTTGCCGATCCAGCCGACATGGCGTGCCAGGGTCGAACAGGCAAATTCGGTCTGGCCCTTCCGCAGGGCATCGAGGATGGCACGGTGGTCGTGGTCGGTGCGTGCCTCCCAGTCGCTGCGCCATGCCGCGAACAGGAAGCGCGCGCTCGCCGCCTGCAGGTCGTCGATTGTATGCAACAGGCGCGGCATGTAGCACGGCGCCAGGATCAGATGATGAAATCTGCGGTTCGCGGCTTCCCAGTCCCGGACATTGCCTGCGCGATCGCCATGGCGGGTAACCTCTTCTGCCTCATCCAGAATTGCCCTCGTCAGGTTTGGCGCGGCGTGGCGTAGGGCTAGCGATTCGAGGCTCGCCCGCATCTCGGCGACCTCGCGCAATTCGGCGATATCGAACTCGGTGACGCGGAACCCGCGCCAAGGCTCGCTCTCCGCCAGCCCCTGCTTTTGCAGCGCGCGAAAGGCCTCGCGCACCGGTACGTGGCTGGCGCTGAACTCCGCCGCGACATGATCCTGCCGCAACCGCGCGCCGGGCCGTATTGCGCCAGATATGATCCGATCCGCGAGAATACGCGCGATCCGGTCGGAAATGGTCTCGTCTGTCTCTTTGGTCATAGATTATAGATAATCGATGTCACATATGAAGTCGACGTTAGTAGCTCGAATTGGACCTAGGGTACGGCGAGCGACGAACTGGCTTCGGTTTGTTGAGGCGCAAGCATTCGACCGTGATCATCGGCCGCGCTATCGGGCACCTTTATGTGCTCTATCCCAACACCAGCGGCTAAAGTCGCCCATTCTGGCGGCAAGCAACCCCAAGAGAAGGCCAGGTCCCGATCACTGTTCCGACCTCAGCACGTTGACAGCAGCACTAAGGTCGATTTATACGATGACTTGTATCGGAACGCGGATCAGCGTGGACAGCTAATTTCAAGCTGCTTTTCGTCGATATACTCACAAACATTCTGAGCCGATCCAGATAGGATATTGATCCATCTGGCCTTGTCGCGAGATCCCTCGCTCGACCCCTCCCGCCGTCAATTCATCCCGCCCAAACGCGATCGCGATCGCGAAGACGTATTTTTGTCTGAAACAGCTTCAAAGAGAGCAAGAGACCAATGGTAAGGACATCAGAAAAGACGTCGGAGACGTCCAACCAGGACAGACCCTTTCTCGCTATCCTAGCCTTGGCGGTTTTTTTCGTCGGCGCAAGCGAGTTCATGCTTTCGGCGATGCTTGGACCGCTAGCTGAAGCATTCCGCACGTCTCCGGCTCGTGCCTCGTGGCTAATCTCCGGCTACGCCTTCACTTACGCTTTGGCGGCTCCTATTCTGGGATATCTTTCAGACCGTATCGACCGTGTTCGTTTCCTACTCTTTGCTCTTCTGGCCTTTGCTATCGATGGAATAGGAATTGCATTTTCGCCGACTATCGAAATTGCAATGGTTCTTAGAGTCTTCGGTGGGCTAGCGTCTGCTGTAATCATTCCAACGGCGTTCGCCCTGGTTTCCGAAATCGTCCCCAGGGAAAGGCAGGCTGGTGCGATGGGCCTCGTCATGCTTGGAATGACGTTCGGCATTGCGCTGGGTCCAGCCCTCGCAGGCGTGCTCACCGAATGGGCTGGTTGGCGACTGCCTTTTCTCACGAGCGCAAGCGGATGCGTGTTGGCGTTCATTATCGGCTCCAGAACGACCCCCGGTAATTATTCACCCTCATTCGCCAGAACTGCAGTGCATTTTCATTGGATGAAGAAATGGAATGTAATGCGACCGCTGATAGCCAAGGGCGCCTGGAATGGGACAGGCGTGGCCGCTTTCCTACTCTCGGGGGAGATGCTCAAGCAACGCTACAACTTGAACACGGCCGAAATTGGCGTCACGGTTACCGCGTTTGGTTTCGGTTTGGGCATCGGAAATCTTTCTGCAGGCTGGATACGCCGCATGTGCGGCAGAGAAGAAATATCACTCATCGCGATAACTGCATTACTTGCGCTGTCGATCGCAGCCTTCACCACAGTCGCTCTCCCTTTCATCGGGGCCGTAACTTGCCTAGTCCTATGGGGATTTGCACTCGGCGCCGGCGCGCCAAGCAGCACAACGATATTGGCAGAGCGATCTGGGTATAGCAAAGGCATGGTACTTGCTTTTGCTGAAACGCTAAATAACGTGACAATTTTTGCAGTCCTCCCCGCAGCAATACGTTCAATCGATCGCGGCGACAATATTTCCCTCATATTGGTGTTGGGTACGGGGCTTGTTGTTGGAATAATTCTGACGTTGATTGATGGCTTCCTTTCGCGACCGGTCTCTGCCGAGCAATCAAAGCCCCTCGACCTTTCGGGAACGAATTGATTGAACGTCATACGATCGAGAAGACGGCTGGGAACGTGACAGGCGGGCTGCATAGCTGCGTGGACGGTTATGGGAGGCGTTTCTTCCAAGACCAATCCGATTTGCACGACATAGCGCGATATTACCGCACAAGCGCCTGCAAGGACTTTTCACATTCAGCTTCTATCGCTTTCTATGGTTCTCATGATGATCAGAGGACATAGAATGAACACTCCAAATTTTCGTCGAACGATTCGGCGCCAGCAGCTACGTGAAATGGTCCCTTTGGCTGACAGCACCATTTATGAAATGGAGCAACGTGGCGAGTTTCCATGCCGGTTTGCGCTCTCTCCGCGTTGCGTCGTTTGGGACTTGGCTGAAGTCGAAGCTTGGCTAATGGCAAAGCGGGCGGCACCGATCCGGCGCGCCCAACACCCCGATGTCACCAGGCGTAAAACCCGCCCCGTCAAAGGGCAGGATCAAGCTCCATCAGGGGCATAGCTCGCGGCAAAAGCGTGGGAGCGTACTTCCGGCCATCGATCCAGGCATCCACAGTATCCGCCCACTGCTGCATCATATGCCGGCGCTGCACTTCATACTCAGCCTTGTTGTAAACGCCGCGCGATGAGCGCCCGTCCTCGTGCGCCAAGCACTTTTCTATCCAATCGCTGTTAAAGCCCAATTCGTTTAGCAGCGTCGACCCGGTGCGCCGCAGATCGTGCACGGTGAACGGCTCCAGCGGCAACCCCTCCTTCTTGGCCTGTGCGACGACAGCGTAGGTGATACGGTTAAAGGTCGCGCGGGACATGGGAGCATCAGCATCGTACCGGGACGGCAAAAGATATCGGGAGTTGCCGGAGCAGGTCTTGAGCGCGATCATGATATCCAACGTCTGTCGGCACAGGTAGACGTTGTGCGGCTTCGACCGCTTCATGCGTTCCTTTGGTATCGTCCAGACAGCGTTGTCGAAATCGATCTCGTCCCACACCGCGTCCTGCAGCTCGCTCTTTCGGACCATGGTCAGGAGGAAGAGCTTCATACCGAGGCGGATCGTTGGCAGCGTCGCGACATGCTCGAGTTGCTTGAACATGATGCGGATCTCGGCGGGCGACAATGCGCGGTCTTTCGGCGTAAAGGTGGCGATTGAAGCCGGACCGACGTCATCGGCCGGATTGACGACCTTCTCGCCGTGCAGAATGGCATAGCTGTAGATCTGCTTCAGGATATCCCGCACATGGATGGCCGTTGCAGGCGCGCCTCGTTCGACGATCTTGCCGCAATGGGCACGCAGGTCATCAGGCGTGATCTCCGTCAGAAGACGATTGCGCCAGACGGGCATCAGTTCGCGCTCGAAGATGGAGCGACGCATCGCGCGCGTACTGTCGGCCATGGTTGCGTTCGTCAGCCACTTCTCTCCGAACTGACCGAAGCTCTTTGCTTCCTTGATCCGGCGTTTCTCCCGCTGCTTCTCGATGGCGGGGGACCGCCCCTCGGCAATCGCCCGGCGCGCATCGATGCATAGCTCTCGAGCCCTGGCGAGCGATATCCCGTCACGGGCATACCTACCGAGATAGACGGTCTCTCGCCTGCCGTTCAGCCGATAGTCGAGCCTGAACGAGATGGCACCCGACGGCGCGACGCGCACATACATGCCGTCACGATCGGATACCTTGTACATTTTGGCTTTTGGTCTCAAACACTTAAGTGCTGCATCGGTCAACATTTCGGGCCTCCTAACGGAAAAGTACCGTCACGCGGTTTTTGGAGGCCGTCAGCGTCGAAAACACTTTTAATTCAGCGTCTTAGACCAAGAAAAGTACCGTCACGAGCCTCATTGCTCCTGACGGTACTTTCGTTTTTCCGTTTGATCAATGGGGGCGAGGCCCGTCAGCGAGGCTGCCAAACGCGATCTATGCCCACCGATAGATGTCGATAGGCATAGAAGGAATTTATTTTTATTTTCAGTCAGTTAGATCGCATTTCAGCGCGAAATAGGCGGCGTTCGGATGGGTCTGAATCATTCCCACTCGATCGTGCCCGGCGGCTTCGACGTCACGTCGTAGACGACGCGGTTGATACCGCGGACCTCGTTGATGATGCGGGTGGCGGCGCGGCCGAGGAAGTTCATGTCGTAGTGGTAGAAGTCGGCGGTCATGCCGTCGACGGAGGTGACGGCGCGCAGCGCGCAGACGAATTCGTAGGTGCGTCCGTCGCCCATGACGCCGACGGTCTGGACGGGAAGCAGCACGGCGAAGGCCTGCCAGATCTTGTCGTAGAGGCCTGCCTTGCGGATCTCGTCGAGATAGATCGCGTCGGCCTCGCGCAGGATCTCCAGCTTGTCGCGGGTGATGCCGCCCGGGCAGCGGATGGCGAGGCCCGGTCCCGGGAAGGGATGGCGGCCGATGAACGAGTCGGGCAGGCCGAGCTCGCGGCCGAGCACGCGCACCTCGTCCTTGAACAGCTCGCGCAGCGGCTCGACGAGCTTCATGTTCATGCGCTCGGGCAGGCCCCCGACATTGTGGTGCGACTTGATCGTCACCGAGGGGCCGCCGGTGAAGGAGACGCTTTCGATGACGTCGGGGTAGAGCGTGCCCTGGGCGAGGAATTCCGCGCCGCCGAGCTTTTTCGCCTCTTCCTCGAAGACCTCGATGAAAAGGCGGCCGATGATCTTGCGCTTGGTCTCCGGGTCGGAGACGCCTTCCAGCTCGCCTACGAAGCGGTCGACGGCGTCGACATGGATAAGATGCAGGTTGTAGTGCTCGCGGAACATGGCGACGACGTCGGCCGCCTCGTTCTTGCGCATCAGGCCGTGGTCGACGAGGATGCAGGTGAGCTGCGCGCCGACCGCCTCATGGATGAGGAGGGCCGCGACGGAACTGTCGACGCCGCCCGAAAGGGCGCAGATGACGCGCTTGTCGCCGACCTGCTCGCGGATCGCTTCCACCGCGCGGGCGCGGTAGGCGGACATCGACCAGTCGCCCTTGATGCCGGCGATCTTGTGCACGAAGTTGGAGAGCAGCTTGGCGCCGTCCGGCGTGTGCACCACTTCCGGGTGGAACATGGTCGTGTAGTAGCGCTTCGCCTCGTTGACGCAGATGGCGAAGGGGGCGTTTTCCGAAACGCCGATGATCTCGAAACCTTCAGGGGCGACGGTGACGCGGTCGCCGTGGCTCATCCAGACCGGATATTTCTTGCCGACGTCCCAGAAGCCTTCGAAGAGCGGGCTTTCCTTGAGGATCTCCACGTCGGCGCGGCCGAATTCGCGGGCATGGCCGCCCTCGACGGTGCCGCCGAGCTGGGTGGCGAGCGTCTGCTGGCCGTAGCAGATGCCGAGGATCGGCAGGCCGGAATCGAAGACGATCTGCGGTGCGCGCGGGCTGCCCTGGTCGAGAACGGAAGCGGGACCGCCGGAGAAGATGACCGCCTTCGGCTTCATGCGGTGGAAGGCTTCTTCCGCCGACTGGAAGGGGATGATCTCGCAATAGACGCCTGCTTCGCGCACGCGCCGCCCGATGAGCTGGGTCACCTGGCTGCCGAAATCGATGATGAGAACGCTGTCGGGATGGGCTGTCTGGGTCATGGCGAGCCTTTAAAGAATATCCTTGCGGCGTGCAACGGGGAAAAAGCCGGATTCTCAGCCTTTGAGCACGAGCGTTCCGTCGGCGGCAGCGGTTTCCAGCCTGTCGACGGCGGCGGCGAGCCTTTCGTCGATCACGTGAAGGTATTCCGTCCAGTCGCCGATATGGGTGAGCTCGGCCTTGCCGTCGGAAATGCCGCGAAGCGCGACGAGCCGGACGCCGAAGGCCTGGCAGGCGCGCAGCTCCGCATAGGTCTCCATCTCCACCATGTCGGCGTCGATGGCGGCATAGGCGGCGCCGGAAACCACGTTGGCGCCCGTCGAAAGCCGGGCTTCCGGCAGGCCCGGCACATGCACGGTCAGCGGCACCTCCGCCGGCAGGTCGAGGAAGGGCGTCGCGCCGCGGGTGAAGCCGATCGGCGAGGCATCCATGTCACGGTAGGAGACGGAGGTGGCCTGATAGACGCCGGTCTGCTCCAGCACCGCCGAGCCGGCCGAGCCGAGCGAGACGACGAGGTCGGGCAGGTTCCCCTCCGCCTCCAGGTGGCAGAGGGCGAGCGTCAGCTGCACGGCGGCCTCGACGGGTCCGACGCCCGTCATCAGCGGCGTCATGCGGGCCGCAAGATGCGGGCCGTATTCGGCGTCGACGGCCATGACATAAAGGATGCGGTAGCGGCCGGCGGTCTTGACGACGAAGCTCATTCGGCGACGTCCTCCCGCCCGCGCACGACCATCATCGTGGCCGTCATGGAGGCGATCAGCTTGGCCGGGCCGTCCGAGATGGCATAGCCGCGCCCGTCGGCGACGATGATGTTGCTGCCGGGCTTGGTGACCTCGCCGCGGAACAGGAAGCGCTCGCCCCGCCCCGGCGACAGGAGATTGACCTTGAACTCGATGGTGAGCACCGAGGCGTCCGCGTCGATCACGGAATAGGCGGCATAGCCGCAGGCCGTGTCGAGCGCGGCGGAAATGACGCCGGCATGCAGGAAGCCGTGCTGCTGCGTCAGCTTCTCGTCGAAGGGCAGCTCGATCTCCACCGTGCCGTGGGAAACGCGGGTCAGCTCGGCGCCGATCAGCCGCATTGCGGCCTGCCGTTCGAAACTCCTGGCGATGCGATCGGCAAAGCCCGACGGGGGAAAGCTTGTCATGGTGCACACATGTCTGCCGGCACGCCGGCCTTGAAGAAGTGGCCGACGTTTGCACGACGTATGCTGCACTGCAAGCGTCGTTTCTGGCAAGCCTCAGTTCAGCACGAGAATCGCCGCATTGAGCGCCGACGCGAAGGCGATCCAGGCAAGGTAGGGCAGGAACAGAAGGGCCGCCGTACGGTCCTGGCGCCAGGAGGCTGCGATAAAGGCTATGATGCTGACCAGCAGGCCGAGAATGACGATCATCGCCGACATCGGATCGCGAAGGCCGAAGAAGAGGGGCGACCAGGCGAAGTTGAGGACCAGTTGGGCAAACCACAGCCGCATCGCCATGGAGCGGCGGAAAGCGAGCCAGGTGCGGGCGCCGACAACGCCGATGAGGACGTAGAGGATGCTCCAGACCGGCGCGAAAACCCAGTTCGGCGGGTTGAAGGCCGGCTTTGCCAGCGACTGATACCAGTCGCCCGGCATGGTGTTGGCGCCGATCAGGAGACCGCCGCCGAGAACGAGGATGATGAAGGCGAGATAGGTGAGGGGCTTGTTGCTCATGGCCTGCGAAATAGTGCGGCCCGCGCCGTCGTCCAGAGGGGTCTCAACGCCGCGGCGACAACCCGGCGATGTGCTGGTCCCAGGCGACATCCTCCCGGCGGCCGGCGAAGCGCCCGTCATAGGACGACACCGCGAAGCCGTGCGGCGCGGCGGCGATGCCGGCGGCGTCCGCGATCGCCTCGTCCCTGACGACGCGGCCGGTCTTGGCGTCCAGCACGACGAAGCGCCCACCATTCGGTGAGGTGAGGCCGACGAGCCCTTCGCGCCGGTTGACGGCGATGGCGCCGACATAGTTGGCAAGGCCGATCGTGGTTTCCGCGGGAAGGTCGATGAAGGCGAGGTCCTCGCCCCTGCCGAAATGGCCGACGAGCGGCGGCAGGTCGTTGCGTGGCCCTTCGTACTGGCAGGCAAACCAGATGCGGCCCCTGTCGTCGAGGTCGATATGGCGCGTGGAGAGCTGGCGCAGCTTCTCCGGCAGCGCGTGGCGCTCGACAAGCGCCCCGGTCGCCGCGTCGATGAGGGCGAGCGAGGGCTCCATATGGTCGAGATTGAGCTTGGTGCGGCCGAAATCCGGATGGGTCTCGATGCCGCCGTTCGCCGCGATCAGGAACCGGCCGTCGTCGCTGACGGAAAGGTCGTGCGTGCCGATGCCATAGGTGGAATATTCGCCGATGCGGCGGTAGCCGTCGCGGGCGTCGTAGAGGCCGATGACGCCGCGATTGGCGTCGAAGTCGTTCTCGCTGGCATAGAGCAGCCTGCCGTCCTGCGAGAAGCAGCCATGGCCGAAGAAATGGCGCTCCTGCGCGGCCGCGATGGTGCGCGGCTCCGCCCGGCCGCTCCGGTCGATGACGAGCGCGAAGGTGCCGGGACGGCGGGCGAAGGCGACGAGATGGTTCGTCGCGGGCGAAAAGGCCATGCCGTGGCTGCGGGCGGGAAGCGCCGTGCGGTCGATCACCGTCCCGTCCTCGGCCAGCACCGCGATGCCGAAGCGGCCGTCGCGGTCCATGTAGCCGGAGGCGAAGACCGCGTCGGTGCGCGCGAGGGCGAAGGCCGGGCCGGCGCCGAGCGACGCCACGAAGGCCGTGCCCGCCATGCGCAGGAAGGCACGGCGGTCGAGCGCGGCGCTGGGCAGGCCCATAGCGTCCATCAGTCGCCGTCCGCGAAGGAGAAGCCGGCGCCGAGGCCGATCGCGCCGCCGAAATCGCCGTTGAGCGCCAGGATAAGGTCGCGGGTATTGGTGAGGAGGAAGCCGATCTTCTTCTCTTCCGCCGGCGTGGAGACGGCCTTCTCGATGTCTGGGTCGACGGTCTGCGCGACGCTCCTGAGTGCCTTCAGCGCGAAATCGACATTGCCGCTGAGCGACGTGCGGCCGGGATCGACGAATTCGGCGATGCCGGACCGGTCGAAGAGCGTCTGCAGGCCTTCGAGATTGGCGTCGATCGAGACCCAGGTGTTGCCGGAGCGCCAGAAGACCGCCGATTTCGGCCGCGGCGTGCCGCCCTTGCGGTAGAAGGTCTCGATGCGCTGGTCGCGCACCGCTTCCGTCCCGTGCACGAGAATGCCGAGCAGGGCGGTCATCGCCTCCCGGCCGGTGCGGAAGACGGGGTTTTGCGGTCCCGGATGCTTCCAGTGCTGCTGGACGCCGTCGGGCGCGTCCCAGGCCGCCGTGAGCTGCCCGGCCGTCGTCTCGATATGGCTGGCGACGGCGGCGGCGTAGCGGCAGCGGAAGCTTTCCGGCGTCTTCGCGAGGTCTTCGGAGCCGGTGCCGTAGAGCGCGAATTCGAGCGCGCCGAACCCCTGGATGGCGACGCTCTTTTCGCCCATCGCCGCGGCCTTCGTGTCCGCCTCGTCCGCCTTCTGGAGCAGCGCCTGCACCTGCTTGAGGCCGGTGCTCTTGCGGTCGGGGTAGAAGAGGATGCGCTCGAAGCGGTTGTCGTCGAGAACGGGGCCGATGCGCACCATCTCGATGCGGCCCCAGTCCGCGACGGCCTGCCGGAAGGCGTCGTCCACCGCCTTGCGCGAATCGTCCGAGGGCGCCTTGCAGAAGGCGGCGGTCGCCTCGGCCAGCTTGCCGGCGGATGCCTCGAAGGCCCGGTAGCCGGGGCGGATGACGTCGTCGACGGCATGGGTCATGACGCCGACGACGCTCTCGTCGGTGAGTTCGGGCGGCGCGGCCGTCGCCTCTTCCTGCGCCATGGCCGGAAGGGCGGCGGAAAGCATCAGGCTTGCCCCGGCAAGGGCGGCGAAACGCAGGAGGGTTGAACGCAGCATCGGCATCTACAGGCTCTCCAGGAAGGTCAGAAGGGCGTCTCGGTCCTGCTTTTCCAGCGCGGCGAAGCGGTCGCGCGCCGCCTGTGCCTCCCCGCCGTGCCAGAGAATGGCCTCGGTGAGGTTGCGGGCGCGCCCGTCGTGCAGGAAGAACGTATGGCCGTTGACGGTTTTTGTAAGGCCGATACCCCAGAGCGGCGGCGTGCGCCATTCCCTTCCGGTCGCAACGCCCACCGGCTGCCCGTCCGCAAGGCCTTCGCCCATGTCGTGCAGCAGGAAATCGGAATAGGGCCAGATGAGCTGGAAGGCATGGGCCTTGTTGCCGGCATCGCGCCGGGTCACGAATTTCGGATGGTGGCAGGAGATGCAGCCGGTCTCGTAGAAGACCCGCTTGCCGGCGAGCGTTTCGGGGAAGCTCGCCCTGCGCCGCGCCGGCACGGCGAGGTTTTCGGCATAGAAGGTGACGAGGTCCATGACCGGCGGCGGCGCCTCGGCGTCGCCAAGGCGCTTCTGCACGCCGTTGGGCCGTTCGAGGCAGGCGGTCTGGGCCGGCGTGCAGTCGCCGTTAGGGAGGGGAACCTCCGGCGTCGATATGCCGATGTCCAGGGCGAAGGCCTCGGCGCTCTGCTGGCGCACGGTGGCGGCTTGCGCCTTCCAGCCGAACCGGCCGAGCGTCTTTCTGCCGGTCTTCGGATCGATGGCGACGGCGGCCTTGCCGCTGATGCCGTCGCCGTTCGCGTCGTCGGGGTCGGCCAGCGCCAGGATATCGGCCTCGTGGATCGCCTGGACGAGGCCGAGGCCGAGCATCGGCTGGGTGACGCGCGGCGAGAGCGTCGTCGCCGGATCGAGATCGCCATAGGCAAGGTCGGTAATGGAATAGGTGGGGCGGCGCAGCCTCACGACCTCGCCGCCGGCAAGCGTCACCGGCTCTTCCGTGTAGTCGATGGCCATCCGGCCCTCGGCCTTGAGGCCGGGAATGGCCTGGTCCTGGAGCTGGCGGCCGTAGATCGGGTCCGGCAGGCTCATCGCATGGAAGCTCTTCAGCGCCGCCTCTTCCTCCGCCGTCGCTGCGGGCCGGGCAAGGCGCAGGAACATCGAGGTCGCGTCCGCCGCGCCCTCCGGCGGATGGCCGCGCCCGTCCTTGATGTGACAGGACTGGCAGGAGCGCGCGTTGTAGAGCGGGCCGAGCCCGTCGGAGGCCTGCGTGGAGGAGGGGGAGGAGACCCAGAGCTTCTGGAAGAGCGCGTTGCCGAGCTTGAAGGTCTCGCGCTCCTCGAAGGTGATGTTCTCCGAGAAATGCGAGAAGCTCTTCGCATCCACGCTTGCAAGCGAGGTGGCGGCGCCGGCGGACATGGCCTCGTATTGCTCGGCCTTGGAGAAATCCGTCGCCGGTGCCGTCACGGCGGCGACGCGCTTCAGGTCCTTCGCGGAGAGATCCCCGCGCTCCCGGCTGGCCGAAACGGCGCTGCCGATGACGAAAACGCCCGCCGCGACGGTGAACGCGGCGGAAACCGCGAGCAGGCGACGGGCGGGGCGTTCTGTCATTGCTGGATCGGGCCGCCGTTCATGCCGACGGCCCGCCTTCCTTCTTATTTGAAGACCGCGCCAGGATTGTCCAGGCTGTCGGAGCCTTCAAGCTCGATCTTGCCGAGGTCGAGCGCCGTGATGACGCGCTCGATCGTCTTCGTCTGGTCGATCAGGCTGTCGATGGCGGTCTGGACGACCTTGTTGCCCTCCGCATTGCCTTCGCCGATCATCTGGTCGTAGGCTTCGCCGCCTTCCGCGCGGTCCACCAGCGCCTTGAAGGCGGCATGGCTGGCGTCGAGCTTGGCCGTCATCTCCTTGTCGAGCGCGGCGTCCTTCTCGGCGACGAGGTCGTGCAGCGACGGGCCGGTCAGCTTGGAGCCGTCCGGGCGGGTATATTCACCCGTATAGACGGTCTGGATGCCGACGACGTCGTAGTAGTGCGAGTTGTGCGTGTTGTCGGAGAAGCAATCGTGCTCTTCTTCCGGATCGTGCAGCAGGAGGCCGAGCTTCATGCGCTCGCCGGCAAGCTCGCCATAGGAGAGCGAGCCCATGCCGGTCAGCATGGCGGTGATGCCGGCCTTCGGGTCTGCCGTCACGTTCTTGGTGGCGTCGCCGTCCGGCGACCAGGCCGCGACCATGTCCTGAAGGTCGGAGACGAGCAGGGTGGAGGCGGCCTTCAGGTAGGCGGCGCGGCGGTCGCAATTGCCATTGGTGCAATTGGCCGTGTCGTAGTCCGTCGCCGGGCGGTTGCCGGCGCCGGGACCCGTGCCGTTGAGGTCCTGGCCCCACAGCAGGAATTCGATGGCATGGTAGCCGGTCGCGACATTGGCTTCGACGCCGCCGGCTTCGTGCAGTTCCTGCAGCACTTCGGGCGTGATCGTCGTGGCGTCGACTTCCTTGCCGGCGACCTCCAGCTTCGGATTGGCGATGACATTGGCGACGAAGAGGGCGTTCTCGTCGCTTTCCGTGCCGTAGCTCGGGTCGACATAGTCGATCAGGCCTTCGTCGAGCGGCCAGGCGTTCACCTTGCCTTCCCATTCGTCGACGATGGGGTTGCCGAAGCGGTAGGCTTCCGTCTCTTGGTAGGGGATGCGGGACTTGAGCCACGCCTCGCGCGCCGCCTTCAGCGTGTCGTCGCCCGGCTTGGCGATGAGGGCGTCGATTGCCGCGTCGAGTGCCTTGGCGGCGTCGAGCGCATCGGAATACTTGGCGTGGGCGATGTCCGTATAGTGCTTGACGATCGCAGCCGGATCGGCGGCCGCATGGGCGGAACCGATCGCAAGGCTTGACGCCGCGGCAGCGAGCGCAAAGGCAGCCGCGCGAAGGAAGGAAGTTTTCATGACGTCTCCTGGTGTCCTGTTTGGCGAGTCCCCCCGGCGCCGATGCCGCGGCTCGCTACAGGCAGGCCGCCGCCCGGACCGCCCGGCAGGCCGCCGGGCTCGGGTTATTCAGGCGCTCCTGTCATGGACCAAATGAAAACTTGTGTCAAAGTGTATAGTTTAGAACGATTTCAAGCTGTTGTGCCTGTTTTGACGGAACGCAAGGGATTCAGGCCTTGCGGCGCATGGCGCAGAAGAAGAAACCGTCCGTGTCGGTGGTGGCCGGCGTCAGCGTCACGGTCTTGCCGTCGCGCGAGCGCGGCTGCGGCGTATCCGCGCCGAACAGCTTCTGCCAGGTGTCCGTGGCGTCAAGGATCTCGAATTGCGGATTGGCCTTGCAGAAGCCTTGCACCTGTTCCTCGTTCTCCTGCGGCAGGATGGAACAGGTGACGTAGAACAGCGCGCCGCCGGGCCGCACGAAGGCGCTGGCATTAGCGAGCGCTTCCTGCTGCTGGGTGAGGCGTTCCTCCAGATTCTTCTCGGTGAGGCGCCATTTGGTGTCCGGCCGCCGGCGCCAGGTGCCGGTGCCGGTGCAGGGAGCGTCGACCAGCACGCGGTCGAAACGGTCCTTCAGCGGTGCGAGGCTGGAAATGTCCTCGTGGACCTGGACATTGCGCGTGCCGGCGCGCTTCAGCCGCTCGATGATCGGGGCGAGGCGCTTGCGGTCGGTATCGTAGGCGTGGACCTGGCCCTTGTTGTGCATGGCGGCCGCCATGGCGAGCGTCTTGCCGCCGCCGCCGGCGCAGAAGTCGAGCACCTGCTCGCCCTCCCCGGGCACGACGAGGTCGGCGACGATTTGCGAGCCCTCGTCCTGCACCTCGAACCAGCCCTTCTGGAAGGCGAGGTCCGCGGTGACGTTGGGAAGGCGTGCCGGGCCTTCGCCGGCCGGAATGCGGATGCCCTGCCTTGCGATGGCGGAGGCGAGCGCACCGTTGCGCTCCAGCGCCTTCAGCACCTTGTCGCGGCCGGCCTTGAGCGTGTTGGCCCTGAGATCCAGCGTCGGCCGGCCGGCGAGCGCCTTTGCTTCCGCCAGCCAGTCGCCGGCGAAGTTCGCCTCGAAGGAAGGCTGGATCCATTCGGGAATGTCGCCCTGCACATGGAGCGGGGCCGTTGCGAGGTCGCGGGCGTGGAAGGCGGCGAGCGCGTCCTGCGAAAGCGGCTGCGGGGCGAAGCGGTCGCCCTCGAACTCGGCGGCCAGCGCCTCGGGGGCAAGTCCCCACTGGCGCAGCAGCACGGCATGGCCGAGGGCGGTGGGGCTGTCGTCGTCCATCAGGAAGGCGTGCGACAGTTTCATGCGCAGCGCGTCGTAGACGATATTGCCGATCGCGGCGCGGTCGCCGGAGCCGGCGAAGCGGTGGGAGAGGCCCCAGTCCTTGAGCGCATCGGCGACGGGGCGCCGCCGCGTCTCGATATCCGCCAGAACCTCGATGGCCCCCGAGAGCCGCCCACCCAATCGCATCCGTTTACTCCGTTTTGCGTCGTGGTAGCGGTGGAATGCGCGAAGGGCAAGCCGGGAGCCGCAGATTCCGGAAAGGCGTCAGCTGACGATCTGGTAACAGATCTTCGCGTGGCCGGCGCCGATCATGCCGATATTCGAAGCGGCAGCCTTCGAGAGGTCGAGCACCCGGCCCCGCACGAACGGACCGCGATCGTTGATGCGGACCACCACGCTCTTGCCGTTGTTGGCATTGGTGACCTTCACCTTGGTGCCGAAGCGCAGACTCCGGTGCGCGGCCGTCAGCATGTTCGGGTTCATGCGTTCGCCGGAGGCCGTGCGCGAGTGCAGCGCATACCAGGAAGCGCGTCCGCAGCCGGAGGCCTGTGCGTCGGAGAAAGTAACGATGGTGGAGGCGGCCGCGAGAAGCGAGGCCAGGGCTAGGCTGGAAAGCTTGGGCGTCATGTATCGGGTGACCTTCCGGGCAAGTTGTGAACTTCCGCTGTGATGGTCGCCCTATGAGGAAGCAAAAATGGCGAAAACGTGCCTCAACCGGCCGCAATTGCTGGCAAGGCGGTCGCAGATATACAGTTCATCGCCAGCGATGCATCTTTAACCTTCGTTAATGAGCCTGGAAAAGTGCTTGCGAATCAGTTGCTAAACTGGATCGACTTGAAAGCAGGAATAGTCGTTCGACATTCCTGCAAATTTTCGGAAAAAACTTTCAATATTAGCAATTGCTGCGCAGGAATTCGGCGGCAAAAATGTGGCAGATGAATTCAAGGTTGTAGAAAATCGCAAAAGCCGGGTTTTCCGGCCCCGTCCGTCAGCCCTTCCAGCGGCCTGAGCCATGCAGCTCGGCCAGCGAAAGGCGGTAGTTCGGGAAGCGGAATTCGAAGCCCGCAGCCTTCAGTTTCGCGTTCGAGACGCGCTTGTTCTCGCCATAGAAAGACCGGGCCATGGGAGAAAGTTCCGCCGTCTCGAAAGGAATGTCGGGCGGGCACGGCAGGCCCATCAGGCGGGCGGCCTCGGCCACCACGTCCTGCGGCGGGCCGGGCTCGTCGTCGGTGATGTTCCACACGCCGCCAAGATGCCGTTCGGCAAGGAAGAGGGCCGAGCGGCCGATATCCTCGACGCGGATGCGGTTGAACACCTGGTCCTTCTTGATCAGGCGGCGGGCGGTACCTTCCTCCATGTTGCGCAGCGCGTTGCGTCCCGGCCCGTAGATGCCCGCGAGACGCAGCACGGCCACGGGCACGCCGGAGGCCTTTCCGTGGCCGAGCCAGCAGCCCTCCGCCTCCACCCGCTCGACGGAGCGGGCCGAAACCGGGTTCAGCACCGTTTCCTCGTCCACCCAGCCGCCCTTGTGGTCGCCATAGACCCCGACGGTGGAGAGATAGCCGGCCCATTCGAGCCGCGGCATGAGCGCCGGGATGGCGGGCATCCCGGCGCGGAACAGCGGGTCGCCGTCCCGGCCGGGTGCGATGGACTGCACGAGATGGGTGGTGCGCGCCATGTCTGCGGCGAGCGCTCCTGAAATGGTGCCGCCGTCATAGACGATCGGTTCGATGCCGCGCCGGCGCAGCGCCTCCGCCTTGTCCTCGGAACGCGTCGTGCCGGAGACCGTGAAACCGGCCTGCCTGAAAACATCGCCGATGGCCCTGCCGGAAAAGCCGGCGCCGAGGATCAGGAGGTGCTTCGTCATCGCTCTGCCTTCGCTCTTGCATATTCCGCGCGCACGCCCTCGTCCGCGTCGTCCGCCCTTCCTGCCGCAAATTCCGTAAATTCGGAAGCCGTCATCAGGCGGGAAAGCGCCCATGCGGCCATGCCGCGCACCACGGGCCCGGCGTCGTCGGCAAGGCTGATGCATCGGTCGATGAGGCTGCGGTCGCCGGAATTGCCCGCGGCGATCAGCACGTTGCGTACGAAGCGGTCACGGCCGATGCGCTTGACGGGCGAGCCGGAGAAATGGGTGCGGAAGGTCGGGTCGTCGAGCGCGAGGAGATCGGCAAGGCGCGGCGCCTTCAGCTCCTGGCGGGCGACGAGCTTCATCTCGGAGGCGGCCGCGGCGAACTTGTTCCAGGGACAGGCGGCAAGGCAATCGTCGCAGCCATAGATGCGGTTGCCGATCTGCTCGCGGAACGCGGGTTCGATCGGCCCCTTGTGCTCGATGGTGAGGTAGGAGATGCAGCGCCGCGCATCGAGCTTGTAGGGCGCCGGGAAGGCATCGGTCGGGCAGGCGTCGAGGCAGGCCCGGCACGAGCCGCAATGGTCGCGCTCCGGCTCGTCGCGCAGGAGATCGGCGGTGGTGAAGAGGCTGCCGAGGAACAGCCAAGAGCCGTGCGTGCGGCTGACGAGGTTGGTGTGCTTGCCCTGCCAGCCGAGACCGGCGGCGGCGGCAAGCGGCTTTTCCATCACGGGCGCGGTATCGACGAAGACCTTCACGTCCGCCCCGCCGCGGGCGGCAAAGCGCGTCGCCACTTCCTTCAGCCGGCCCTTGATGATGTCGTGATAGTCGCGGTTCTGCGCATAGACGGAGATCGCCGCCCGGTCGGGCATGGCGAGCACGGCGCGCGGGTCGTGCTCCGGCCCGTAGTTCATGCCGAAGAGAATGACGGAGCGCACGTCGCTCCAAAGGACGCGCGGATCGGCCCGTCGCGCCTCGGTCTCCGCCATCCAGTCCATCGTGCCGTGGTAGCCGGCGGAAAGGAAGTCGGCGAGCCGTGCCGGCGCCTGGGGAATAGAATCCGGACCGGTGATGCGACAGAGGTCGAAGCCCTTGTCCGCCGCCTCCGCCTTGACGAAATCGGTCAGGCGGCGCCGGAGCCTGTCGTCGCCCGACATGGCGTCATCCTCAGAAGTCGAGGTCCGCGTAATGCGAGACCGGGGTCACGCCGCGCACGCGCTCGGCGAGCAGCGGGCGGAAGGAGGGACGGGATTTCAGCCGCTGGTACCAGTCCTTGGCCTGCGGCGCGTCCGTCCAGTTGATCTCGCCCATATAATCGAGGACGGAGACGGCGGCGGCGGCGGCAAGGTCGGCATAGCTGAGCCGGTCGCCGGCAAGATAGGTGCGCGAGCCGGCAAGCCAGGAGAGGTACTTCATGTGCTGGCGGATATTGGCGCGCGAATTGCGCAGGATCTTGCTGTCCGGCGGCCCGCCGCCCTGGTCGGAGGTCATCTGCAGCTTGAAGATGCGCTCGCGCACCAGCGGCCGCGTGACGTCCTGCTCCATCTTCTGCAGGAACCATTCGGTAAGGCGGCGGATCTCGGCGCGCTGGAACGGATCCTCGGCGAGCAGCCGCCGGTCGCGCTTGAGGACGCCGTGCGTCTCGTCGAGATATTCCGAGATCACGCTCGCGCCGCAGAGCGCCCGCATGCTGTCGTCGACATAGACGGGCAACGTGCCGGCCGGGTTGAGCGCCAGGAAATCGCGCCGGTTCTCCCAGGGCTGCTCCTCGGCAAGCTCCGTCTGGAACCCGTATTCCGCGAGAATCAGCCGGACGAAGCGGGAAGCAGAGGACATCGGGTGATGATAGAGTGTGGGCATGAACGCTGCCTTACTGGTCGTGCGGAAGGGGCTGCGCCGTGCCTGCCGCTTCATGCGGAACTGATTTGGTCACGGCCGATTTGACGAACCTATAGAAATTTGGTGGTACAAACACAAGCGAATCGGGCCTTTTGCCGTATGCCCGCTTTCGTTTCGTGCTTTTCTTTCCCTCTCCCAAGGAACCCCCATGGCAGACCAGTCCATCGTCAGCGCCCTCGTCCTCGGCCTCATCGAGGGCCTGACCGAGTTCATCCCGGTGTCCTCCACCGCCCATATCCTGCTGGCCGGGCATTTCCTCGGCTTCAAGTCGCCGGGCAACACCTTCGCGGTGCTGATCCAGCTCGGCGCCATCCTGGCCATCCTCTCCGTCTATGCGGCCAAGCTGCTGCGCATCGCCTTCGCGCTGCCGTCGAGCCCGGAGGCGCGCCGCTTCGTCGTCAGCATCCTCGTCGCCTTCCTGCCCGCCGCTGTCATCGGCGCGCTGGCGCACGATTTCATCAAGACGGTGCTCTTCGAGACGCCGATTCTGATCTGCGTCGTGCTGATCGTCGGCGGCGTCATCCTCTACGCGATCGACCGCATGCCGCTGAAGCCGCGCTATACCGACGCGATGAAGTATCCGCCCTCGCTCGCCTTCAAGATCGGCCTCTGCCAGTGCCTCGCCATGATCCCCGGCACGTCCCGCTCGGGCGCGACCATCGCCGGTGCGCTTCTGATGGGCACCGACAAGCGCTCGGCGGCGGAATTCTCGTTCTTTCTCGCCATGCCGACCATGGTCGGCGCCTTCACGCTCGATCTCTACAAGAACCGCGACGCGCTGTCGTCCGACGACCTGCTGCTGATCGGCGTCGGCTTTGCCGCCGCCTTCGTGGCCGGCCTCTTCGTCGTGCGCTCGCTGCTCGACTTCGTCTCGCGCCGCGGCTTCACGCTGTTCGCGATCTGGCGGATCGTCGTCGGCGTGCTGGGCCTTGCGGCGCTTCTGATCTGGGGTTGAAAGACCCGGAACGGCCGGCCCGCCGGGCTGGCCGTGCTTACTTGGCCGAAGCGGTCGTGCAGGGATCGACGCCGTAGGCCGGCGAGCAGCCGTGCTTGCTGGCGGAGACCGTCGAGGGCGCGGCAAAGGACCCGGCCACGATGATCAGAGCCGAAAATCCGAAGAAGATTGCAATTGCCTTGCCCATTTGCGCCGGAAGCCTCTCAAAGTGCTGAAATGCGCCGCTTCTGTCTCTTCGAATATGACGCGGCGGGGGCGGTGTTTATTCGCAGGTCCCGCGACAATCAATATCGCGACATGCTGAATCGCGCGTAAATGCCGCAATGCTTTTTTTAACCGCTGCATAAGTGCAACAGCGGGCCCGAAGCGCCTCTGGAAAAACGAACCGGCCGCCGCGGAAAGCCTCCCGCGGCGGCCGGTTCCCTATCCGGAAAAGGCGGTCAGGCCGCGCGGTCGATCTTCGTGAACTGGCCCTGCGGGCGGTAGCGCACGAGATAGCTCGGCAGGATCGCCTCGGCGAGGATCGGCTCGATACCGAGGCCTTCGAGCGTGCGGCCTTCCTTGCGGGCGGCCTCGGAAACCACGTTGTCCGAGCGCAGCAGCGTCACCTGGTCGGCCGTCAGCGGCGGCTTGACGAAGGGGATGAGCGAGGCGACGGAGCCGATCAGCGAGGCGATGGCGAAGGGCAGCGAGACGAGCGGGTTCTTGCGGTCGACGATGCGCAGCATCGTCTCAAGACACTGGCGGAAGGTCAACACCTCCGGCCCGCCGAGCTCATAGATCCGGCCGCGCTCGACCGTGCCGTCCACGCAGCGCGCGACGGCTTCGGCGACGTCGGCGACATAGACCGGCTGCAGCTTCGTATGGCCGCCGCCGATCAGCGGCAGGGCCGGCGCATAGCGGGCCATGGTGGCGAACTTGTTGAAGAAGCCGTCTTCCGGGCCGAAGACGATGGACGGCCGCAGGATGACGGCATCCGGAAGTGTCCGCAGCACGGCGGCTTCGCCCCGCCCCTTGGTGCGGGCATAGGTCGAGGCGGCATTCTCGTCCGCGCCGATGGCCGAGATGTGGGTCAGCTTCGCGCCGACCGCACGGGCGGCTTCCGCCACCGCGCGCGCGCCGAAATCCTGGACCGCGTCGAAGGTGTTGCGGCCGGCCTCGAAGAGCACGCCGACGCAGTTGATGACATGGTCGGAGCCTTCGACCGCGCGGTCGACGGACTGGCGGTAGCGCAGGTTCGCCTGGACGAAGGAGATCTGGCCGACGCCGCCGATCGGCTGCAGGAAGCCGGCAAGGTCGGGACGCCGCACGGCGACGCGGATGCGGTAGCCGCGCCGCGCCAGCGCGCGCACCACATGACGCCCGACGAAGCCCGAGCCGCCGAAGACGGTGACGAGCGGCGGAAGGTTGGACAAGGTCATGAGGCTGCTCCTGAAGGATAGGATAGGTGGGTGAGGCCTACATAGCCGAAACGACCGGCAAGGTGAAGCGCGGCGAAGCGTCTCTCATGCCGGTTTTGCAAGGGCCGCGGCCTTGCCGGTCAAAGACCCTCGACGACCACCATTTCCGCGTCCGCCACTTCCTGGCGGATGGCGGCGGCGACCTGGTATTCCGGCGAGTTGTAACAGTCGACGGCGGCCTGCAACGAGGGGAACTCGATGATCACGTTGCGGGCGCGCACGCGGCCTTCCAGCTGCGCGAAGGCGCCGCCGCGGGCGATGAAGTTCGCGCCGTATTTTTCGAAGGCGGGCCTGGCGGCGGCCACATAGTCCTTGTAGCGCTCGGGATCGCGCACATCGACCTGTGCAATCCAGTAACCCTTGGGCATCTCTGTCTCCCATTTTTTCCAGCGTTGCCGTCGGGATTCTCACCCTCATCCGCCTGCCGGCACCTTCCCGCCTGTGGAGAGAAGGGCAAGATCGCCGGCATCCGTTTCCCTTCCTCCGAAGGGTCGGATGAGGGGGTGTCCCGCAACGGTTGTTATTTCACGCCGCCAGCGCGCCGTCCATCTCGGCGAGGATCGCCTTTGCGGCGGCGAGCGGATCGGCGGCCTTGACGATGGGGCGGGCGACGACGAGGTGACTGGAGCCGGCCCTCAGCGCATCGGCCGGTGTCATCACGCGCTTCTGGTCGCCGGGCTCGGCGCCGGCGGGGCGGATGCCGGGCGTGACGATCGCCATGTCGGCACCGACGATCTTGCGCACGGCGTTCGCCTCCTCCGCCGAGCAGACCACGCCCCCCATGCCGGCGATGCGCGCCTGTTCGGCGCGGCGCAGCACCAGCGTGTGCGGATCGTATTCATAGCCGGCATCGATGACGTCCTTGGCGTCCATGGAGGTCAGCACCGTGACGCCGAGGAGGCAGAGGTCCGAGCCCTTCGCGGCCGAGACGGCGGCGGCCATCGCCTTCGGATAGGCATGCAGCGTCAGCATCGACATGCCCATCTTGACGATGTTCTCGACGCCCTTGGCCACCGTGTTGTCGATGTCGAGCAGCTTCATGTCGAGAAAGACCTTCTTGCCGTCCCTGGCAAGGTCGCGGGCGAATTCCAGGCCGCCGGCAAAGACGAGCTGATAGCCGATCTTGTAGAAGAGGGCGGTGCTGCCAAGCGTCCGGACCACCTTTTCCGCCTCCGCGATGGTCGGGACATCGAGGCCAACGATCAGGCGGTCGCGCGCGGGCATGGTCACAGCTCCTTCCAGGATTCCATTGCCGTCCAGTCGCATGTGACGCTTCGGTCCGCAAGACAGAAAGCGAAAAGATTGCCGCCGCCCGTCGGCTGGTCGCCGTCGCGGCGGATGGGCGTGCCCGCAAGGTGGCACTTCAGCAGCGTGCCGACGCCGCCATGGCCGACGAAGGCGATGGGAACGGCCGGGTCATGGGTCGCGAGCACCCGCTCGACGGCCGCGACGATGCGTGCCTGCGCATCCACCGCCCGTTCCCAGCCGTAAAAGCTGTCCTGCGGATGAGCGAAGAATTCGTTCGCTGCCGCCTCGAAGGCGTCGGGCGGCAGGAAGCCGGTGGCCGAGCGGTCGTTCTCGCCCATGGCATGGTCGGTCTCGACGGGAAGGCGTCCGGCGGCGAGGATCTCCGCCGCCTCGATCGCCTTGCGCTCGGTGCTCGCGACGATGCGGCCGATCCGCCCCGCCCACGGCGCGGCGGCCGCAAGCGCGGCACGCTTCCGCCCGCGCCCGGAAAGGTCCCAGTCGGGCACCGGCACGGCGGGATCGATGGCGACCTCGGGGTGGGTGATGTAAAGCGCGAACACCGCCGCCGCTCAGTGCGTGCGGCGGTAGGTCCAGAGCTGCGCCGGCGGAATGTTGCGCACGACGAAGTCGAGATGGCTGATCTGGTAGCGGTCCGGCATGGCGACGACGGGCGAAAGGGGACCGTAGGAGATCTGCACCACCGGTCGACCGACGGGCACGCGCGAAAGAAGGTCCTCGATCAGCGCGACGCGCCGGTGCATGGGGAAGTTGAGCAGCGGCACGGCGGAGATGACGCTGTCGAAGGTCGCATCGCGCAGGTCGCCGAGCGTCCTGTCGAGGTCGAAGGCGTCGCCGTTGATGAAGTTGACGCCCTCGAAGCGCTCGACGAGATGATTGAAGAAGTCCGTCGAGAATTCCACCGACGTCAGTTTCTCGGGTGCGATGCCGGCCTTGAGGATCGCCTTGGTGATGACGCCGGTGCCCGGGCCGAGCTCTAGGACGGGAAGGCCGGAGGCGGGATCGACGATGCTCGCCATGCGCCGCGCGGTGACGGAGGATGTCGGGATGATGGCGCCGACCGCCTTGGTGTTGCTCACCCAGCCCTTGAAGAAGCGGATCTCGTCATCGAATTTCTTGCCGAGCCGTTCCTTCACCTTCACGCGCAACGTCATGCCGTCCCCCTTTGTGGTCGCCTGAGGCCGGCAGCGGGCATCGTCCCGTCCGCTTGTTTCGACCTTGGCGAATATGTGACGCGGTTTGCGTCAAAAACAAGTCTGATTGCGCCGCTGCCTGACGAAAACGACGGGCAGGCGGCGAAACCGCATAGACAAAACCCGCCGGCGGCCGGCGGGCTCCTGAGCGTCTCCCGGCGCCGTGGAACGACGCCTACACGCGCATCGGCATCAGGACGTAAAGGGCGTCGTCGCCCGCAAGGTCGCGCACCAGCGTCGGCGAACCGGGATCGGCCAGCATGAAGACGGCTTCCGAGCCGGAAAGCTGCGCGGTGATGTCGAGCAGGTATTTCGCGTTGAAGCCGATTTCGAGCGGGTCGTTGTCGTAGCCGACCGCCAGCTCTTCCGTCGCGCTGCCCGAATCCGGGTTGTTGACCGTCAGCGTGAGCTGGCCGTCGGTCAGCGCCAGCTTCACGGCGCGGCCGCGCTCGGAGGAAATGGTGGAAACGCGGTCGACGGCCTGCGCGAAGGACTGGCAGTCGATCTTCAGTTCCTTGTCGTTGTTGGTCGGGATCACGCGCTGGTAATCCGGGAACGTGCCGTCGATCAGCTTGGAGGTCAGCACGATCGAGCCGATGGTGAAGCGGATCTTGGCATCCGAGACTTCGACGGTGACGGTGAGCTCCGGATTGTCGACCAGCTTCTGGAGTTCGCCGACCGTCTTGCGCGGGATGATGATGCCCGGCATGCCCTCGGAGCCCGAAGGGGCATCCACGTCGGCGCGTGCGAGGCGATGGCCGTCGGTGGCGACGGCGCGCAGCTTCAGTTCGTCCTTGCTCTCGATCGTGTGGATGAAGATGCCGTTGAGGTAGTAGCGGGTCTCTTCCGTCGAGATCGCGAACTGGGTGCGATCGATCAGCATCTTGAGGTCGGTCGCCTTGAGGCGGAACGTGTGCGAGAAGCTGCCGGCGGTGAGGTCCGGGAAGTCGGACTGCGGCAGGCATTGCAGCGAGAATTTCGAGCGGCCCGAGGCGACCGTCATCGATGCGCCGTCGGCGCTGGTGGCCAGCAGCACTTCCGAACCGTCGGGCAGCTTGCGCACGATGTCGTAGAGCAGATGGGCCGGAACGGTCGTCGCGCCGGCCTGCTCGACCTGCGCGGGCGTCGCCTCGGTGATCTCGAGGTCGAGGTCGGTCGCCTTCATGTCGAGGCTGGCGCCGTCGGCGCGCAGGAGCACGTTCGAGAGGATCGGGATCGTGTTGCGCCGTTCGACCACGCGATGGACGTGGTTCAGCGACTTCAGAAGGTTGGACCGCTCGAGAGTAATGCGCATGAACTGTACCGCTTTCGACCGCTAGCACGCCGGAGCCCGGCGCGGCATTGCCTTGAAGGTCCGGCGGATGCCGGAAGATGTGGAGGGGCAAAATGGCAGAAGTTCCAGCAGGATTGCAAGTGCTAACGGTACGGGATGCGCGATAGTCAACCGCCGGACCTTGCGGGGGCATCCGCGCTCGCCCATAAGGGGAGAAAAGCGCGGGCATGCGTGGCTGAAAAGGGACTGACGATGCGGGACGAGACTGCGGCAGGCAGGGCAGGGGACGGCGCGAAAAGCTTCCGCCTCCACAATGCCGTGATCCCCGCCCGCCCGCTGGAGCCGGCGCTCTATCTCGTCGCAACGCCCATCGGCAACCTCTCCGACATCACGCTGCGGGCTCTCGAAACGCTGGCCGGCGCCGACGTGCTCGCCTGCGAGGACACCCGCGTCACCCGCGTGCTGCTCGACCGCTACGGCATCGTGAACCGGCCCTATGCCTATCACGAGCACAATGCGGACGAGGCCGGTCCGCGCCTCATTGCCGCCCTCGAAGCCGGAAAATCGGTCGCCCTCGTCTCCGATGCCGGCACGCCGCTCGTTTCCGATCCCGGCTATCGCCTGGCCTTGCTCGCCATCGCCGCCGGCCACCGCGTCGTGCCCATCCCCGGCGCCTCGGCGCCGCTCGCCGCGCTCGTCGGCTCGGGCCTGCCGAACGATGCCTTCCTCTTCGCCGGCTTCCTGCCGTCGAAGGACAAGGCCCGCCGCGACCGTCTCGCGGAACTTGCCGGCGTCCCGGCGACGCTTCTCTTCTTTGAATCGCCGCACCGTATCGCCGCGACGGTCACCGCCGCCGCCGACGTGCTGGGCGGGGGACGCGCGGCCTGCGTCTGCCGGGAACTGACGAAGACCTTCGAGGAATTCCGCCGCGGCACGCTCAGCGAGCTCGCGGCCCATTACGGCGACGGGGCGACGGTGAAGGGCGAGATCGTCTTCGTCATCGGCCCGCCCGGCGCGGCGGCCGCGCCCGAGGCGGAGGACGTCGACCGGCTGCTGACGATGCTCGCGAAGGACATGTCGACCGGCAAGGCGGCGACCGAGGCGGCGCGCCAGACGGGCCTGCCGCGCAAGGACCTCTACCAGCGCCTCCTCGCCCTGAAGGATGCCGATGAAGAATAGGCCGGCGGATGCCAACCGGCTGAAAGCCTTCCGCCGGGGCCATGTCTCCGAATATCTCGCCGCGCTCTACCTCCTTGCCAAGGGCTACCGCATCCGCGCCATCCGCTATCGCACGAAACTGGGCGAGATCGACATCATCGCCCGGCGCGGCGATCTCGTCATCTGCGTCGAGGTGAAGGCCCGCCGCGATGTCGACAGCGCCGTCTTCGCCGTCACCGGAACGGCGCAGCGGCGCATCCGCGCGGCCAGCGGGATCTGGCTCTCCCGTCAGCCGGACGCCCATCGCCTTTCCTTGCGGTATGATATCGTCGCGGTCCTGCCCTGGCGGCTTCCGAAGCATCTTGCGGATGCGTTCTGATCGGATGTCGCGAAACCGGAAGCGCAGCGCGCCCGCCATCGGCGCCCCTTGGTGCATCCAGTGTCCGCGCTGCTTTCGCGTGCAGGTCTTACGCTCGCTGCTTCCGGCTTGCGGTTGGCTGTAATGGCGAGAGCGAGGAAGCCGCTCGGGGTGGCAATGCTGCACAGCCGGCGCGCTCCGTCACGCCCGCTTCCCAAGGCACCAGCTTTCGCTTCCGGCATCGCCGCCTTCTACCCGGGCGAGCAGCCTGCGGGCCTTCAACGCGCCGGTCAGAACGCGCAAGACCGCACCGCCATCGCCTGAAATCCAGGGTGGTATCGAAGCGGGACGATTTGCCGGAAAGCCCCGCTGAAACTTGCTTGTTGCGAATTTCCCGCCATGTTGTAGCGTGCAGATGCAACTGTGAGAGGTGAAGAATGGCGTTGCGACGGCTCTTTCTCACGGCGATCCTCCTGCCGGTCGTCTTCGGTGCCCTCAGTGTCCGCTGGACCCGCCTCAAGGCGATGCTCGATGCCGGCGTCTTGCGCACGACGAAGCGCGCCGACTGGACCGGTCCGTCGCCGGCCTGCGCATGAATGCCGGCCTGAACGACCGCTGGATTCCCGATGCCGAAGCCGATGTCGGCGGCTTCGATGCCGGCTCCAAGCTCAGCGTCGACGCCCGGGCCTATCTCGGCAGGCTGCCGGCCATCTTCCGGGCCAGCGACCGCATGCTCTCGCCGGACCGCGAGGACGACGACTTTACCCGCAACACTTTCTGCAGGAATGTCGGGCAGCACGGGCCGGTCAGCGGCCTGTCCGTGCGTTTCCAAGGCTGCGGGAAGGAAAAGGAGGAGAGCACCATGCCACGCAAGACAGTACAGAAAGCAGGAGCGGTCCTCCTCGCGCTCGCGGCGGGCTGCATGGCGCTGGCGCCGGTTGCGCAGGCCTGCACCCGCCTCGTCTATCACGGTGCGGACGGCAACATCGTCACCGCGCGCTCCATGGACTGGAAGCTGGACGTGGCGACCAATCTGTGGGCCTTTCCGCGCGGCATGGAGCGCAACGGCGAGGCCGGCGAGAACTCTTTCAAGTGGACCTCGAAATACGGCAGCGTCATCGCCACCGGCTACGATGTGTCGACCACCGACGGCATGAACGAGCGCGGCCTCGTGGCCAATGTGCTCTGGCTGGTGGAATCGGACTATCCGCAATTCGACCGGAAGAAACCGGGCCTGACAATCGCCGCCTGGGCGCAGTACGTGCTCGACAGCTACGAGACCGTCGACGAGGCGGTGCGCGCGCTGGAGGAGGAGCCCTTCACCATCGTGACGGACAGCGTGCCCGGCGAAACCCGGCTGACGACCCTGCACCTTTCCCTTTCGGATGCCTCCGGCGACAGCGCCATCGTCGAATATATCGGCGGCAGGCAGGTCATCCACCACGACCGATCCTATCAGGTGATGACGAATTCGCCGGTCTTCGACCAGCAGCTGGCCCTCAACGCCTATTGGAAGCAGATCGGCGGGACGGTCATGCTGCCGGGCACGAACCGCGCCTCCGACCGCTTCGCCCGCGCCTCCTTCTATGTGAACGCCATTCCGAAGGCAGAGGACCCGAACCGGGCGCTCGCCAGCGTCTTCAGCGTCATCCGCAACGTCTCCGTTCCCTTCGGCATCACCACGCCGGACGAGCCGAACATCTCCTCGACCCGCTGGCGCACGGTGGCCGACCACAAGCGCGGCCTCTACTTCTTCGAATCCGCGCTGACGCCCAACACCTTCTGGCTGGACCTGAAGAAGATCGATTTCTCGCCCGAAACGGGAAAGACGATGAAGCTCGATCTCGGCAAGGACCAGGATCATACCTATTCCGGCGATGCGACGGCGGCCCTCGTGCCGGCCGAGCCCTTCCGCTTCCTCGGCCCGCAGCCCTGACGGCCGCGCGCCCGTCTTTCTCCGGCCCGTTGCCTTCGTGCCCGCCGCATCCTAAATGTGTCGGGCACTCCCAGGGGATTTTTCATGGCTGAGATCAAGAACGTCGCGGTCCAGATGGACCATGTGTCGACCATCAACATCGCGGGCGATTCCACCTTCGCCATGAGTTTCGAGGCGCAGAGCCGCGGCTACCGGCTCTTCCACTACACGCCGGACCGCCTGAGCCTGCGCGACGGCAAGGTCTACGCCACCGTCGAGCCGATGGAGCTGCGCGACGTCAAGGGCGATCACTACACGCTCGGCGCGCCCGAGCGTGTCGATCTGTCCACCATGGACGTGGTGCTGCTGCGCCAGGACCCGCCCTTCGACATGGCCTACATCACCTCGACGCACCTGCTCGAGCGCATCCATCCGAAGACGCTCGTCGTCAACGATCCGGCATGGGTGCGCAACTCGCCGGAAAAGATCTTCGTCACCGAATTCGCCGACCTGATGCCGGCCACCCTCATCACCCGCGATCCCGCCGAGATCCGCCGCTTCCGCGACGAGATGGGCGACATGATCCTCAAGCCGCTCTACGGCAATGGCGGGGCGGGCGTCTTCCATTCCACGAAGGACGACCGCAACCTCTCGTCCCTGCTCGAAATGTTCGGCCAGATGTTCCGCGAGCCCTTCATCGCCCAGCAGTACCTGCCGGACGTGCGCAAGGGCGACAAGCGCATCCTCCTCGTCGATGGTGAGCCGGTGGGCGCGATCAACCGCGTGCCCGCCGAGCACGACAGCCGCTCCAACATGCATGTCGGCGGCCGCGCGGAGGCCACGGACCTGACGGCGCGCGAAAGGGAAATCTGCGCCCGCATCGGCCCGGCGCTGCGCGAGCGCGGCTTCCTCCTCGTCGGTATCGACGTCATCGGCGATTACATGACGGAGATCAACGTGACCTCCCCGACCGGTATCCGCGAGGTCAGGAAATTCGGCGGTGCCGACATCGCCGCTCTCCTGTGGGACGCCATCGAGAAGAAGCGCTGACGGCGCCTGGCGGGCCGCCCGTTCGCGAACGGCCCGCCTTCGTTCCGCGAATGCAACCGGGTGCAACCGTCGCGCGGAAAATTCCCTCGCAAGTTCCTTGATTGTTCTTGTTTCATTCCGCATTCCGTGCCAGATTTGCGGCTGCAACCCAGAGGCGGCGGCAGAGGCCGTCTTCGGCGAAAAAGTGTTTCGGTGTCCTTGTGCGCCATGAGCGACGCATGATGCCGTGGAGCGGGTGGGGCGGTCATGGTGGCACGGGTCGGTACGATTGCGTTTCAGGGTATCGAGGGCGTCCCGGTGGACGTCCAGGTCATGGTCGCGCCCGGCAAGGTGGGCATGCAGATCGTCGGCCTGGCGGACAAGGCGGTGGCAGAGAGTCGTGAGCGGGTGCAGGCGGCCCTCCACGCCTCCGGCCTCTCGCTGCCGCCCAAGCGCGTGACGGTCAATCTGGCGCCCGCCGACCTGCCGAAGGAAGGCAGCCACTACGACCTCGCCATCGCGCTCGGCCTGATGATGGCGCTCGGTGCCGTGCCGGGCGATGCGCTGGACGATTACCTCGTCATCGGCGAACTCAACCTCGACGGCACGATTGCGCCGGTTGCGGGGGCGCTCCCCGCCGCCATGGGTGCGAACGCGCTCGGCAAGGGCCTCGTCTGCCCGGCCGAGAACGGGGCGGAAGCGGCCTGGGCGGGCAGCGGCCTCGATATTCTCGCCCCGCGCAGCCTCATCGCGCTCGCCAATCACTTCAAGGGCACGCAGGTCCTGTCGCGGCCGACGCCCGCCATCCGTGCCCCCGCCGCCGGCCTGCCGGACCTTGCCGATATACGCGGCCAGGAAAGCGCCAAGCGGGCGCTGGAGGTGGCGGCGGCCGGCAACCATAACCTCCTGATGGTCGGCCCGCCCGGATCGGGAAAGTCCATGCTCGCCGCGCGCCTCGCCGCCATCCTGCCGCCGCTTTCCCCGGCCGAGCTTCTCGAAGTGTCGATGATCCACTCCATCGCCGGCCAGCTTTCCGGCGGGCGCCTGTCGGACCGCCGGCCCTTCCGCACGCCGCACCACTCCGCCACCATGGCGGCCCTCGTCGGCGGCGGATCGCGGGCAAGGCCCGGCGAAGTCTCGCTCGCCCACAACGGCGTGCTCTTCCTCGATGAACTGCCGGAGTTTTCTCCGCAGGCGCTCGATGCGCTGCGCCAGCCGCTCGAGACCGGCGAATGCATCATCGCCCGCGCCAATCACCGCGTCAGCTACCCCGCCGCCCTCCAGCTCGTGGCCGCGATGAACCCCTGCCGCTGCGGCATGGCGGGCGAGCCGGGCCACACCTGCGCGCGCGGTCCGCGCTGCGTCAGCGAGTACCAGGCCCGCGTCTCCGGCCCGCTGATGGACCGCATCGACATCCGCATCGACGTGCCGGCCGTCTCGGCGACGGACCTCATCCGCCCCATGGCGGCCGAAGCCAGCGAAACCGTCGCCCGCCGTGTCGCCCGGGCCCGCGCATTGCAGGTCGACCGCTTCGCCCGCCTCGGCATGGCATCCGTGACGAGCAATGCCCGGGCCTCGACCGCCCTCGTCGAGAAGGTTGCCGAACCCGATCCCGGCGGCCTCCAGCTCCTGCGCGACGCCGCCGAGAAGATGCGCTTCTCCGCCCGCGGCTATCATCGCATCCTCAAGGTCGCCCGCACGCTTGCCGATCTCGACGAGGCGTCCATCGTCGGCCGCATCCATCTTGCCGAAGCGATCTCCTACCGCATCGCCGGCGACCGGCTGGTCGCCGCGGCCTGAGCACCGGTGGTCGAGGGACGAAGGGGTGCGTTTGAAAGACAGGCGTGCGGCCGCCCCGGTCGGTGGGGCTTGCGGATGGCCAGCGCTGGAAACGGTGTCGTGACGACGGGGCGCCGCCTCAGGTCGAGCCCTTGAACACGGCTTCCAGCCGGTGTCCGTCCGGATCGATGACGAAGGCGGCATAATAGGTCGGGCCGTAGTCGTGTCGCAGGCCCGGCGGGCCGTTATCGCGTCCGCCAGCCGCAAGCGCGGCCTTGTGGAAGGCGTCGACCGCCTGGCGGTTCGGCGCGGCGAAGGCGATGTGAAAGCCGGGGCCGGGCGCTGCGGCATCGCCGTGCTGCTTGAGGGCGAGCTTGTCGCCGCCGCCGGGCGGCCCATAGCCGATGGCCTGGCCCGGCTCGCCCGGCCGGATATCCGACCAGACACGACCATAGCCGAGCGGCGCGAGGGCTGCGTCGTAGAAGGCCGCCGTGCGCGCGATGTCGCGGACGCCGAGGGAAAGGTGGTGGAGCATGGGCCGTGCCGGGTCTCCTTGGCGGGAGCCCGTCGCGCAGGCGGGCCTGCGCGACGGATGCTTGTTCAGCCGCCGAGGCCCTCGAAGAGCGCGGTGGAAAGGTAGCGCTCGGCGAAGGAGGGGATGATGACGACGATGATCTTGCCGGCGTTTTCCGGACGGCTGCCGACCCTGGCGGCGGCGGCCAGTGCTGCGCCGGAGGAGATGCCGACCGGCACGCCCTCGAGCCGCGCGACGAGGCGGGCGGTTTCGAAGGCTTCGTCATTGGTCACGGTCACGACCTCGTCGTAGATCGCGGTGTCGAGGATTGCCGGCGCAAAGCCCGCGCCGATGCCCTGGATCTTGTGCGGGCCGGGATTGCCGCCGGACAGGACCGGGCTGTCGGCCGGCTCCACGGCGACCACCTTCACGCCGGGCTTCTTCGCCTTCAGCACCTGCCCCGCGCCGGTGATCGTGCCGCCGGTGCCGATGCCGGAGACGAGGATGTCGACCGCGCCCTCGGTGTCGTTCCAGATTTCCTCGGCGGTCGTCTTGCGGTGGATTTCCGGGTTGGCCGGGTTCTCGAACTGCTGGGGGATCACGGCGCCGGGAATGGTGCCCGCCAGTTCCTCCGCCTTGGCGATCGCGCCCTTCATGCCCTTCGGCCCCTCGGTCAGCACCAGTTCGGCGCCGAGCAGCGCCAGCATCTTGCGCCGCTCGATCGACATGGTCTCCGGCATGGTGAGGATTAGCCGATACCCCTTGGCCGCCGCCGCGAAGGCGAGCGCAATGCCCGTGTTGCCGGAGGTGGGTTCGACGAGCGTCGATTCGCCGGGCTTGATCCGGCCCTGCGCTTCCAGCGCCTCGATCATCGCCACGCCGATGCGGTCCTTGACGGAGGCGATCGGGTTGAAGAATTCCAGCTTGGCGAGAAGATTGGCCTTCACGCCCTTTTCCTTCGCGAACTTGTCGAGCCGCACGATGGGCGTATCGCCGACGGTCTCGGTGATGGAGGCATAGATGCGGCCGCGGCCGGGCTTGCGGGGTTCGGTCATTGGGGGCTCCCTCGGTTCACGTTGAACGAGAATGTAGGAGGGAATGCAGCCGGAGACGAGTCCGGATTTCGCGGTAAAAGCCCTCAAAGGGGAATATTCGGCTGGCGAACCGGCAAAAGCCGGCGCGGTCGAACCGCGTGCGTCGCGATCCAGGCCGCCGTTCCCGCAAGAATACCCGCCGCGCCGCGGTTGAGCCGCTTCAAGGCATCGGTTGCCTGAGAAGCAGCCGCGTGCGAGGCGAGCGCCATATGGGGGATGAGCACGCCTTCGAGCACCACGAAGGCCGCGGCGAGCAGCAGGCCGTAGTCCGTCGGGTCGATGGCGTTGGGGTCGATCAGCATTGGCACGGGCGCTCGGTCTTTGATTGACGGGCGTCACCGGCAGTCCGGACATGCCCATGCCGGCCCCTGCGGCAGGAGGTCGGTCGTCCAGCGCTTCCAGGCGATCTGGCCGAGATAGCGCGCGCCGGCGATATCAAACGGCATGAGGTCAGGTGAAGGCCCGCGCGATGAAGGCAAGGCCGGGGATGACCGATGTCGGGTAGAGCATGTCGCCGAGGATAAGGCCGGGCCCCATGAAGAAGGTCGGGCCGAACCCCGAACCGAGCGCGCGACGATCGCCGTGATGCTGCGACCCGGGAATGACAGCGGCGATGGGAGCGAGCCGGCGAGAGGGACGCCAATGGTGATGAAAACTCCGGGCATCCGGCATCTTCTACCGCCGCCCGCAGTTGCCGGTAAGGGTCGCCGTCTTGCCGCGGGAGCGGACGCCGGATAGTGCTTGGCATCCGCCGGAGCGATTCCGGTACGGGCGCGAAGCGGCCTTGCGGCCGCGGGCACCGAAAAATCAGGAGATGGAGCGCCATGCCCGATCCGGCCGGCCTCGCCGCCTTCGCCCTCATCGCGCTCGGCATGGTGCTGACGCCCGGGCCGAACATGGTCTATCTCGTCTCCCGCTCGATCTGCCAAGGGGCGGCAGCCGGTCTCGTCTCGCTCGGCGGCGTGGCGCTCGGCTTCGTCTTCTACATGCTTTCCGCCGCGCTCGGCATCACCGCGCTGCTGATGGCCGTTCCCTATGCCTATGATGCGCTTCGCCTTGCCGGCGCGCTCTATCTCGGCTGGCTCGCCTGGCAGGCGTTGCGTCCCGGCGGCCGCTCGGCTTTCGAGGTGAGGGCGCTGCCGCGCGACAGCCTGCGCAGGCTGTTCACGATGGGCTTGCTGACCAACCTCCTGAACCCCAAGATCGCGGTGCTCTACCTGTCGCTCCTGCCGCAGTTCATCGATCCCGCCAGAGGCGGCGTCTTCCTTCAGTCGCTCGTGCTCGGCGGTGTCCAGATCGCCATCAGCGTCAGCGTCAACGCGCTGGTCGCCGTGTCGGCGGGCTCCATCGCGACGCTGCTCGCCGCCCGGCCGCGCTGGATGCTCGTACAGCGCTGGCTGATGGGCACGGTGCTCGCCGGCCTCGCCCTGCGCATGGCGACGCAAGCGCGTCCCTGATCAGAACTCGGCCATCGGCGGCAGCGCGAAGGGCTTCGCGGGCCTGAGGCCGCGTTTCGTCCGAAGCATGAGGACCATGTCGCCCGTCCCGGCGACGGCCTTGCCCTCCCACGCCAGGCGGTCCGGCGCGAAATGGACGAGAACCCGCGCAGGGGCGATGCGAAGGCTGGCCAGAATATCCGCCAGATCGGGGATCTCTCCGCCGACGATATCCAGCAGCTCGAAGCCGCCATCCTGCCCGGCCTGCCAGGCGATGACGGTGTCTTCGTCCATCAAGTCGAGCCGCAGGTCCGGCATCAGCAAGGCATTGAAGAGAAACATCTCCGTCTGCCGGAGCGGGGCGAAACGATCGGATATCGGCCGGCGGCCGTCGAGCAGCCGGCGCAGCAGCGCGGCATCGGCCTTGCGCCCGGCCTCCAGCCGGCGGACCGGCAGCGCCCGTCCGCCGGTCGGCGCAGCTCCGGCAAAACGGTGCTGCGCCAGCGGCTCGAACCCGTAGCGCCCGTAGAGTTCGGGCGTATCGGTCAGCAGGACGACCGCCTCGAACCCTTCCGCGTCGCAATGCGCCAGCGCCGCCTCCATGACGTCGCGATAAAGCCCGCTGCCGCGATGGGACGGCCGCACGGCGCCCGATTGCAGGCCCGCCGCATGCACTACGGCGCCGTCCATGACGAGCGGCAGGTCGAAGGCGCTGATATTGGCGATGCAGGTGCCTGCCGCGTCGAACCAGGCGAAAGAAACGCCGGTTGGATCCGGCCCGCCGAACTGGTCGAGCACGGTCACGTCGATTTCGAAGACGTCTTCCAGCAGGCCGGCGACCGCGCGCCATGTGACTGGGTCGGCGACGGGGCCGGAACGGAAGGAAAGACCTCGACGGCCGGGCATCGCCTCAGCGGACGCCGGTCGAGCCGAAGCCGCCTGCGCCGCGCGTGGTCTCGCTCGCTTCCGTCGCCTCACGCACCGCGACCTGCGTCACGGGGGCGATCACCATCTGCGCGATGCGCATGCCGCGCTCGATGACGAAGGCCTCCTCGCCGAGATTGACGAGCAGCACCTTCACCTCGCCGCGATAGTCACTGTCGACGGTGCCGGGCGTGTTGAGGCAGGTGATGCCGTGCTTGAAGGCAAGGCCGGAGCGCGGCCGGATCTGGCCCTCGTAGCCATTCGGGATCTCGAAGACGAAGCCGGTCGGCACCAGCGCGCGTTTTCCGGGCTCCAGAGTGAGCGGCGCATCCGCTGCTACGGCGGCGCGAAGGTCCATGCCGGCGGCGCCTGAAGTCTCGTAGGCGGGTAGCTCGATGCCGTCGCCATGGGGCAGGCGGACGAGGGAAAGCGTGGGCTGGGAGGGGGCGTGCGCGTTCATGCGCCCATAAGCCGGCGCGCGGCGCGCCTCGTCAATTGCGCTTTTTCGGCGGAGCCTGTAAAGACCCCGGCAACTCACAGGATATTGCAGAAAATGGCCGAAACCCTTGCCGAGGCGGTCTCCCGCCGCCGCACCTTCGCGATCATCGCGCACCCGGACGCCGGTAAAACCACCCTTACCGAAAAACTGCTTCTCTTCGGCGGCGCCATCCAGCTCGCCGGCGAGGTGAAGGCGAAGAAGGACCGCATCCAGACCCGCTCGGACTGGATGAAGATCGAGCGCGAGCGCGGCATCTCGGTCGTGACCTCGGTCATGACCTTCGAATATGACGGCAACGTCTTCAACATTCTCGATACGCCCGGCCACGAGGACTTCGCCGACGACACCTACCGCACGCTGACGGCGGTGGACGCGGCCGTCATGGTCATCGACGCCGCCAAGGGCATCGAGCCGCGCACGCTGAAGCTCTTCGAGGTCTGCCGCCTGCGCGACATCCCGATCATCACCTTCGTCAACAAGATGGACCGCGAGAGCCGCGATCCGTTCGAGATCCTCGACGAGGTGGAGGAAAAGCTCGCGCTCGACACCGCCCCGGTCACCTGGCCGGTCGGCCGCTCGAAAACCTTCTGCGGCTCCTATCACCTCGCCGACCGCACCTTCCGCGGCTCGGACACGCAGGTCCAGCCGACGCGGATTGACGATGCGGCCGAGGTCGCAAAGCACCTGCCGGAAAACGAGCGGGACGCCTTCATCGAGGAGATGGAGCTTGCCCGCGAGGCCTGCCGCCCGTTCGACCGCGAGGCCTTCCTCGAAGGGCACCTGACGCCGGTCTTCTTCGGCTCCGCGCTCCGCAATTTCGGCGTGCGCGACCTCATCAACGCGCTCGGCGCCTTCGCCCCGCCGCCGCGCGACCAGGTGGCGGACGTGCGCAAGGTCCACGCCTCGGAAGACAGGATGACGGCCTTCGTCTTCAAGATCCAGGCCAACATGGACCCCAACCACCGCGACCGCATCGCCTTTGCCCGCGTCTGCTCCGGCATGCTGGAGCGCGGCATGAAGGTTCGCCTTGCCCGCACGGGCAAGACCATCGGCCTCTCGGCCCCGCAGTTCTTCTTCGCCTCGCAGCGGCAGCTTGCCGACACGGCCTATGCCGGCGACGTGGTGGGCATCCCCAACCACGGCACGCTGCGCATCGGCGATACGCTGACGGAAGGCGAGGCGCTGGTCTTCGAGGGCGTGCCGAACTTCGCCCCCGAAATCCTGCGCCGCGTGCGGCTGGAAGACGCGATGAAGGCCAAGAAGCTGAAGGAGGCGCTCCAGCAGATGGCGGAAGAGGGCGTCGTGCAGCTCTTCTCGCCGGAGGACGGCTCGCCCGCCATCGTCGGCGTCGTCGGCGCGCTTCAGCTCGACGTGCTGAAGGAGCGGCTTTCGGCGGAATACGGCCTGCCGGTCTCCTTCGAGATGTCGCGCTTCTCAGTCTGCCGCTGGATCTCGTCCGACAGCGCCGCGGAGCTCGACAAGTTCGTCACCCAGCGCCGCGGCGATATCGCCCGCGACCTCGACGGCGACCCGGTGTTCCTGGCGCAGGACGCCTTCTCGCTGCGCTACGAGGCGAAGCGCTACCCGGCGATCAAGATGGTCGCCATCAAGGAATATCACGTCACCAAGGCGTGACGGGCTCGGCGTTGGCCCCTCAATCCCGCCTGCCGGCCACCTCTCCCCACAGGCGGGGTCACCATCGCATGTGGAAGGAAACCGTTGCCTCGTTCCCCTTCTCCCCGGCGGGGAGAAGGTGCCGGCAGGCGGATGAGGGGGATGCCGAAGGCAGAAAGAAAAGTTTCTCTTTGCCACCCCCCTCATCCGATCCTTCGGGCCACCTTGTTCCCGAGGGGAGAAGGGAAGAGCGGTAGCGTCGAGTTCCATATACAATAGCCCTGCCACGTGCGGGGAGAGCGACTGTCTTGTCAGTCAAGCGCTTTGCCATGGTTTTCCGTCCCGGATGATGGCGTTGAGGATGGTGAGGAGCTTTCGCATGGTCGCGACGATGGCGACGATCTTCGGCT
>NZ_JACBFT010000040.1:0-6822 GCF_021401195.1 Shinella sp. NM-101
GCTATTGGGGAGCGCGGGTTTCCTCCGCCTGCTCCGCTCACCGGCGGGGCCGGTTCGCTGCGGCCGCGGCCGCGCCGTCCTCACGGCGCTGCGGCTGGATAACGATCGGCACCATCGGGAAACGGTCATTACGAAAAGAGCACGACCAGGCGGAAGAGGAGAGCCTATTCCACCTCTATCGGGCGGGCAGGGGAGACGAGGGGAGGGGCTTCGGGGCTCCCCTCGGACCGCTTCGCGCCCGCTCGATGCGGGTGCCGAACGGTAACGACGCGGTTGCCCCTCCGCAGCCGGAGGGGCAGGAGGCGCTACTTGATGAAGCCGAGCCGTTCGGCGATGGACGGCTCATGCTCGTGGCCTGCTTCTCGCAGCATGGCGATCATATCAGCATGATCGAGATTGCTGACCTCATAGCCATTGGCGCGGGCTTCCTCAATGATCCCTTCCAAGGTGGGAAACTCCTCCAAGACGACGCCGAGCCAGATTTCCGGCGTCCCGCAATCACCATCGGCCTCGAAGCCCTGCAAGAAATAAGTTCGCAGAGGTGGATCGTAGCCGATGACGGCCTCGTGGTCCGTTCGTTCGCCCTTGCGAAGCGTGATCGTGTAGCGGCTCATTCGTAAACCTCATTCAGAATGTCCCAGCCGGTCGCCCACCTCGGATCATCAAAGTCGGGCGCATCGATCGCGCCGCTTTGCAATTCCTCTATGGCGCTTTCTCGATCTGCCGCATCAATCTCGACAGTGATCCGGCGCTCTGCCCGGAAAATCTGGACAATCGTGACTCTGTGCTTGCTCATCGGATTTCCTACTCTCGGTTGATGACAGGCTTGCGATCCAGCCCGTTGCGAAAACATGCGCCAGCAGGCAGGTCCGGCCATCGGTCGGATACCGGCCTGCAAAGCCCTAGAATGCGAAAGCGGTCTGGCCGCTAGCCTGCGTGTAGGTGGCACTTTCGCCCGCCACGTAGCGTTCCCGGCCAAGCTCGGACCATTGCAGATATCCGGCACGGTCATAGCGAAACCAGCCGTCCTCGATGCCGAAGATCATCCCCCATGCCGCGTCCTCGGCGCATTGGCGGCCGGTGTTGATCGGCCAGTGTTCCGCGCCCTTCTCCTGACGGCAAACGCTTGGAGCGGAGAAGGAACGGATGACCGCTCCGCGTTCGCTGGGTTCGGTCGCGCCGATCTCGCGCATGATCTCGCGGGCCTCGGCGGTAGTGATATAGCCAGCGGCCCGTTTGTCGTCATGGCGAGAATAGCGGCAGCCATAGGTGACGGCGTTCATGATGCAGGCGGGTTCGGTGAATTCCTGCGTTGCCAGCAGTTCACGCCATTTCCCGGCTGTGACCAGATCGACGGCGTGCCACCAGCGGGCGGTCGGGGCACTAGTATAACCGTAGCGGTTCGGCGCGCCGTCGCGGGCGATCTCGAAACCAAGCGCCGCTTCGACATGGCGCACGTAGGGATGGGTGGCCAAGCGCGGATGGCGCAGGCCGAGTTTGCGCGGCTGCTCATTGTCAGGGCGGCAGACCTCGATGGGAAACTGGAACATGCGCGACGGCAGGTGCCACGGCGCGGATATTTCAAAGCCGTGCGGGACAGACAACGAATTGTTGATGTCGAGAACGGCAAGGTTGGGTGCAAACCCCTTTTCCACCAGCGCCATGCCGAGGGTGTCGGTGCTCGGGCTGTCCATGGTCATCCTCCTTTCCTGAAATCTCTTTCCTTGGTATCGGCCTGCCCGAAGGGAGCGATCCCCTCGGGCAAACCTGCGGTCGGCTGGTCGATCAATCCCACGGAATGACGGCCATCAGGTCTTCGTCGTCCTGACCGGGGAAGCGGCCGAGATTGGCGTTGAGCCTGCCGTGGCCGGTGCTAACGGAGAGGCTGAGATAGTCGCCGCCGTTCTGGTTCTTTTTCTTCCAGATGCCGCCGAGTTCGAGCCGCCGTCCACGCGGGGACTTGGCATGGATGCGGTAGACAGGCGCGTCCTTGTTGGTACTGCTGAAGGGTTCGCCGGTGATGTCGATGTCGTAGGCGATGGAGGCGATGTTGCCGGTGAGGGTGCCGTCTTCGTTGAAGCGGATGAAGTTGGTCAGTTCGGTCATGGTCTGTCTCCTGAGTTTGCGTTTTCCCGCAGGGGAAGCCCCCTTGGGCGAAGCCTCCCCGGTCTTTCCGGGGGAATGGCCTCTGACATTCCCCCGGACAGAGGGGGGAGGGCGCAGCCCGCCCCACGGCGGCGCGCGGGCGGATCAAGGGGTCGTGGCGGGGAAAAAACGGAAGGTTCGGCGCGTAGCGGTGAAAGCCGTTTTTTTTCCGACGCGACAAGCGGCTCTGCCGCGCCTGCCCCTTGAACCGAACGCCCGGCGATGTCAGGGGCGAGACGAACGATGCGGCCCGCGCGCGGGCCTCAGTGCCGGATGCGCAGCAGCCGAGAAGGACAAGCGATCGTCACCGGCATCGGCGGAGACGGCCGCAGGCTGGCTCCGTGCCCCTTCGCATAGAGCGCGCCGCCCGAAACGGGCGGTGGCCCAAGAATCTCAGCCCAGCTGCGTCATCGGAATCCAATTGCATATTTCGCATGATTTACGTATATTAGGTAGAACAGTCATCGAGGCAACCATGAAGCAGTTCACCTTTTCCGATATGAATCGTGCGTCCGGGGAAATCCTTGAGGCCGCGCTGATCGAGCCGGTCGCGCTCACCAAGCGCGGCAAGCAGAAGCTGGTGATCCTGACGGCGGAAACCTATGAGCGTCTGAAGGGTCAACCCCAAGCGCAGGCTTATCGGCTGGAGGATGCACCGGAACATATCCACGATGAGTTGATGGAAGGTATCGATGCAATCCTTGACGGGAAGCATCACGATGCTTGAACGCGGCGAGATCGTCCGCTTCCATTATCTGTGGGCGCGCCAGGCACAAGCCGGCGAGGAGTCCGGCCGTAAGGCGCGTCCCGTCTGTATCGTCGTTCGCACCCCCGGAAATCCCGGCGCGGTCTTCCTGTTCCCGATTACATCGCAGGAGCCGCCGCCGGATCGGATCGCACTTGCTTTTCCCGAGATGGAATGCCGCCGCACCAACCTTGCCTATCCGTGCTGGATCATCCTCGACGAGTACAACCGCGTCGAGCTCGACAAGGCGTTCGATTTCGAGTCGACCAAACCGCTTGGCAATGTGAGCGCGGCTTTTCTTGAGAAGATCGCGGCCGCTGTGAAATCGGCTTCGACCCAGCGCGTGCTGAAAGGTGTAACGAGATCCTGACCTATTCCCGGATTAGGCTACACCGTGATCGCTCCGGTACGCAGCGTAGCGAGCGCGGCCCGATCCTGTGAAGAAGGCGAATATCGGAGAGATCAGCATAGCGCCGGCCTATGGCCGGGATTTCGGGAATTCTCGCTGCGTTGTGTGCGGAAGAAGCGCAGCCGCAGGAGCCTCAGCATAGCGACCCGCAGGGAAGGCGGGGTCGACTGCGCCCGCACGCGGCGCGCCGTTTTGGCGGGGGGGCAGGGGAGTTCGAGGGGCGGGGCTTCGGGGTGCCCCTCGTCCTGGTCCGATCCGCTCGACGCGGGGAGGACAAGGCACGCGGCCAGCCAGCTCGCCCGCCGCAAGGTTCGCCAATGCAACAGACGCCTGACCGCAATGGCCAGGCGTTTAGCGGTTCCGCAAGGTGAAGGCTATTTCGAGATCGTCCAGCCATCGGCCGTCCGTTTGATGGCAGCATTCTCGCCATGCTGGTCTATAAACACGCGATCCGCCTCCATTCGTCGGCTGCGGTGTAGGTCGCTGGCGCGATGGCCACTCGGCCTGACGCACCAGACTCCGATAGGCTTGCCGCAATCGGGGCAGCCAACCGCCAGGACCGGATGGACGTGAGCGGTGAAGTCGTGCGAACCGGATTCCATCATGCGCCCCTTTGCTCGTTGGAAAACAGGCTCTTGGGCCAGTCCGCCAGCGAATAGTCCGCGAGCCAGGACGGGCCGCGCGTGTTGCGAAGGTGCTGCAAGGTGCCTTGGGTGCGCCCGTCCATCCAGTCGGCCAGAAGGTCGTCCTTCCAGTTTTCGCCATGGGCAAGAGCGTAGGTGGTGACGGCGGCATGTTCTTCGGTGGTCAGAGGCTCGGTCATGACAGGTCCTCGTGCTGGGCCGCGAAGACTTTCTCCGGGTAGTCCTCCGGTAGACCGAAGGCTTCGAGCGCGGCATCGAGGGCGATCTGGATATCCGACCAATCGACCTGTTCGGGATTGTACATATAGGCTTCGATCAGGAGGCGGCAGGCATCCGCTGCCCGTTCGGGGCGCTCGACGCCGGGGATTTCGCTCCAGCTATCGAAGGCGGAGAGGGCCGCGCACATGCGTTTCACGTCGAAGTCGAATTGCAGGGGCTTCGAGCGCGACCGGCCAGCGATGGTCGCTATATGGCGCTCCTTCCCCGGCATCATGAAAAACAGATTGCGGCGGCCAAAATCGACCGTCGCCGTGGCGACGTAGTGACCTGCACGGATTTCGCCGTCCGGTCCAAACAGGACAATATTATCCTTCGTCATCAGAAGGCTCCTTTCAGTGGGTGGTGAGGAAAGCGTTTGAGCGGCAGAAGCACCGGCATCATGCCGATGCCGTGTTCAAATATCCGACGGCCTGATCGATTGTGCTCCCGATCTCGTCCATGGCACCTACGGCGTCTTCAAGGGCGTAGGCCGCCGCCTCCATCGCCTGCCCTCGCTCGCTGCCCTGGAAGCTCTCGGACAGGTTCTCGAACGCCTCGCTTTCCGCGTCTTTGATCGTTTCGACCTCGGACCTGATTTCGTCTGCAATCCCCTTCAAGGTATCGAGGCGGTCGATAAGGTCGGCGATGGCCTTGCGGCGTGCTTTATTCATGGTCGGGACCTTCCTCTGTGCTGGTGGCCGCGCCGTCCTTCAGGTCGGCTATCGCTGACCTGATCGCGCCGAGATCGTCATCAATGCCCTCTTGCAGAGGATCATCCTCGAACCCCGACATGAACAGCTCGGCCCGCTGCAAGGCGTCCAGCATCCTTTCTCCGATGCTTATGGACCGGGGATTGCGGGAAGCGGCGCGGCCTTCGGCCTTGGCGATGGTCGCCAGCGCGCCGGGCAGCCATGCGCTTAGGATCGGGTCGCCTTCGTCGTTCGCCAGCTTCACGCGAGCGACGGCGAGTTTGAGCGTCTCCAGCAGCTCGGGCGCGGCTTCGCGAAGTGGATCAGCGTTCCCCTGCATCGCAACCTCCATTCATTGCCCGGATGGTCCTGCCGGTGGTGAGGTCGACGACCTTCCATTCCCATGCCGGATTTTCTTCGCTGTTTCTGTCTATGAAGCCATGAGCCTTTTCGGCGGTCGCAAACCGGATTGCATGGATGCGCAAGCGGTTGCTTCCCCGGTTGCTCAGGAATGACCAGCTTTTCGTGCCGACGACGCGGCACTTGATTGCGTAGCTCATGCCTCACCGCCTTTCGATGCGGTCGCGATCTGGTCTCCGTCCTCGTGGTTCGTCACCAGCTCGGCGGCCGCATGAGGGACTGAACAAAAGGCAGGGCGTCTCGGCACGATGCAGGAGAAGCCGCTATCGGTCGAAACCCGGAACCCTTCCGGGGTTTCCTCCTCAAACCAGCGGTCTCCGGCTTCGATGCAGTCGCGGATGTTGTTCAGCGTGATGAAGAATGCGCCGCCCCAAGAGGAAGGGACGCGAGCGTGAATTGCATTGGCTAAGGCCATCGGGCGAACATGGCCGGTGATCTCCCGCAAATTGGAGATGACGACGGGATGCGCGGGCTTCATGGTAGAGCCTCCGATTTTTTGGTGATGGGGAGAGCGCCGCCGGGTAGCAACGGCGCTCTTGTGGGTCCGGTCAGGATTTCAGCGCGGCCATCCGCTCGCCGAGCAGCCAAAGGGCCTTGTTCAGCTTGATGTCCTGATCGATCCCGTTGACGGCGCGGGACGTCGCACGGCGCGGCCTGCCGAGATCGTCGCGGCCGACGCCGCGCAAACCGCCCTTGATGGCGTTTTCCTGAACCACATTCCAGACGGTCCAGAGATCGTCATTGCGGTCGTCGTGCCGGCGGGGAACCAGCAATTGCTCCGCCTTGATCGGCGTCTTGGTCTCGCCCTCGTTGTCCCCGAACCGGAGAACATGCGCCGCATCGGCAAGGATTTCCTTCTCCTCCTGCTTCAGCCGCATGCCGGACCAGTCCTGCGGGGCCGCAAGGGTGCGCTCGGCCTCCCCGAGGACGCGATAGGTGCCCTCGATGACCTTGTGCTGCACGTCGCCGGAATGCCGGACCTTGATGGCGTCGATGGTTCCGGTCTGCGTTACCAGCGAGTTGAGGCAACGGATGCGGAAGAGTCCGGCCATCAGCTCGTAGGCGCTGGTGCCGTCATTCGCGTTCTTCAGGAGGATTTCGCAGACGGTGTCACCGACATGATAGACCTTGCCGTCATCGATCCGGCGCATGCGAATAAGGTGCTTGGTGAAATCGGCCTTCCCCTCGATGCGGCTGCTGGACTGCTTGGCGCCGACCGGCATGAAGCCTTCATTCATCAGGCCGCGCAGCACCTCGATGGTGGGGATGGGCTTGAAGCGCTCGGACCTGCTCTCATGGGCGGTCACGGCGAAGATGGACGGCGCGATGCGGCGCATTTCGGCTTCGGTCAGGGCGCGGCCGGTGTCGAAACGGGCGGTCTGGGTGTAGATGCTCATTTTCTGTCTCCTTTTTCCCGAAGTCCCGCAGGGAAGCCCCCTTGGGCGAAGCCTCCCCGGTCTTTCCGGGGGAATGGCCTCTGACATTCCCCCGGACAGAGGGGGGAGGGCGCAG
>NZ_JACBFT010000042.1:0-5928 GCF_021401195.1 Shinella sp. NM-101
TACTGATCGGAAAGGTGGCTGTAAAATTTCGAGCCTGGCTCGCTGCCATAATGCAGGTTGATATCACCGCGTTTGGCGGCACGATCACTGGCCCGGAAGAACTGACCATCAGATGATGCGGTCGTCCCTGTTCCCCAGAGCTGGGCGTGGGGATGACGCGCATGGGCGTCGGTCACACATGCCTGCGCTGCGCGATAGGTTTCCGTGCGGGCATGGAACATGCGCATCCATCCGATCTGATGGGCGCTGATCCCCTTGGAGGCTCCGGCCATACGTTTCGGGCCAAGATTGGTGGCGTCCGCGAGCGTGCCGGCGAGCATGGCCGGAATGTTTTGCGGTGAATCGCCCGTTCGAACATGGGTGAACTGGTCGGCAAAGCCGGTCCACTCATGCACGTCTCTTAAGAGATCCGGCACTTCGACAAGCGGATACATTTCGCTGAGTTCGATATTTAGTTCATCGGCTGCAGCGGGCACTTCGCTCGCCAGCGGTGTTACAATCAGGGTTCCGGCATCGAGACGGACGCCTTCAAGTTTGCCGTTGCGGGCGCGATGGGCGAGACGTTTCAGATTGAAGTCCAGCAATTGTTGCATTTCGGTGAGCCAAGCCACCCCGTCGCGCTGCACACCGAGCCCAAGCTGGTCAGTTTCCTTCAGCTTGGTAAAAGTAGGGCGGGGCATGAAATTTTCATTTATCGGCCGGAACGCCCTGCTGCCTTCGACCCAGATGTCGGCCGAACGAAGCCGCTCGCGCAACGCTGCCAGTGTTGCAATCTCATAGAGACGGCGATCGGCCTTTGCCTGCCCGAAGATCAGTTTACGCTCCGCCGCGCCGAGATGAGCGATCGGGACACGTTCGGGAAGCACGCGCCTTCCTTCCGCGTAAAGGGATCTGAGTGTTTCGATCGCTGCCAGCAAAGGATCATACCGACGACTTGAATGGAATGTGAAGGTCAGGAGGAACCGGCCTGCATAATTGCGAACATTGGCATATTGCTCAGCTGCAATAAGCAAGGGTGAGGCGTCATTGTCTTCCACCATCGCCGCAAGCGTCGGCTTTGCCTGCACCAAGCGATGCCAGCCGACGTGGCGGTCGAGCGTTTCAATTGCATCTTCATCATTGTCATTGGCGCACTGAAGAGCCGATATCGTGTCGAGAAACAGCCGTAGTGCCTTAGCCGTCTCCATCCGGGTGTTCACATGGCGCTGCTTCTTGCGGTTATTCGCCTGCGAAAACAGCCTGCCGATCAGCTTGATGAACATGGTGACTGCGGCGTCGGTGAGCTTTTGCCCAAGCTTGATGATCTGCGCGATGATCGTCGCGCGCCGCCGACTGGCGTTGAAGTCGGCGGCAAGCCATGCCGGTGTCACATCGCCCTCCCGGACCATCTGCTCCCAGCGACCGGAGTGGATGCGGGCTTGTAGTCGGGGATCGATATCGAGCGCGCGGATGAAAGCGATCCTGTCGGTCAGCGTGACCAGGTTGGTTGCTCCCGGAGCATCTGGCGCAGATCGCAGCCAATGGAATCGCGTCTGTCGTATCTCGGGATCAACCGTCAAAAGATCATCGAGGGATTGGAGCTTTTCGGCTGAAAGGCCCGATATCAGGGCAGCCTCGGCGCGACGGCGGGCTATTACGCGGCCGGCAAAGCCGATCCGCTCTATTGTGTCAGGTGCGGGAAGTAACACCTTCCGCTCCCGCAGCGTGGTGACAATAGCTTGGGCAATAGAATGGCCCTTGTCCGTTGCGGTCGCCGTTTCGACGGCGGATAGTAAGGCGGCGCGCCGGTCCTGTGCTGTTGCTGTTCGTTTTCCAAAATAGGAAAGCAAATGCGCGATATGCTCGCGGCGAGTTTCCTCCCGCCTGGCATAGGAACGGAAACTCTCCGGATCAGCATCCAATTGTTCGGCTATATAATTGAGCATCGCCCTCGGCGGAATTTCGTGCACCATGAGAGCCCGGCCCGGATGCCGCATCATGCAAAGCTGGACAGCAAAGCCGAGCTGGTTATGTTTTCGCCTGCGGACTTCGATCTCCAGCCGGTCCGATGGAGATAGAGTGTAGTGACGGATCAGACTATCCTCATCGGTCGGTACGCCGAACAGCTCCTGTTGATCCTGAATTTTGAGAAACTTCCGCCGCGCCATTTTTTACTCCATACAAACTTGCGTCGATGGTTCCGGGCATGTCCGGAAACGGTCGTTTGAGTACAGGCCTAAATCACCCTGTCCACAAATTATCTTGACTTATTTGTGGACAGGCATCACCTTTCGGACAACCTATTCGGACGAAATTGAACCTTATGCCACGCACCTTTGCCTATGTCCGTGTCTCCACGACCGGACAGACCACCGAAAACCAGATTCAGGAAATCGAAGCGGCCGGCTTCCACGTCGAGCCACGCCGTATAGTCACCGAGACCATCTCGGGCAGCGTCGCCATTGCGCAGCGCCGGGGTTTCTCGCGACTGATGGATAAACTCGAAGCCGGGGACGTGCTCATCGTCACCAAGCTCGATCGGCTCGGCCGAGATGCGATCGATGTCAGTACGACGGTCAGGAAACTGGAGGAGCTGGGCGTGCGGGTCCATTGTCTGGCCCTCGGCGGCGTCGATCTGGCGAGTTCCGCCGGGAAGATGACGATGAGCGTCATCAATGCCGTCGCTCAGTTCGAGCGTGATCTGCTGATCGAACGCACGCAGTCGGGCCTCAAACGAGCCAAGTCGGAAGGCAAGACCCTCGGCCGTCCCGCTCGGCTCAATGAGAAGCAGAAATTGGATGTTCTCTCGGATTTGGCGGGCGGGATGAGCGTTTCCGCACTCGCCAGAAAATTTGACACCAGCCGCCAGACCATCATGCGTGTCAGGATCGAGGGCGACCGCTCCGTTTAAGCCGTGACTTGAGTAGGCACCCGTTTCCCTTTCGCCTCACCCCGCGCAGCAGGACAGTTTTTTCACATCCCTGTCGAAGGTCTGAGCCGCAAGCTTCAAACCTTCGACAGTCGTCAGATATGGAAAGATCGTCTCCGAGAGATCATCGATCGTCAGGCCGCAGCGGATGGCCAAGGCTGCCGTCTGAATGCTGTCAGCACCCTCTGGTGCAAGGATGTGAGCGCCAAGGAGTTTCCGGGTTGACCCGTCGGCGACCAGCTTGATCAGGCCGCGCGTGTCGCGCGCCGCCAGCGCCCGCGGCACATTGTCGAGGGAAAGGACGGAGGTGCGAACCGAATGTCCGGCAGCCCGCGCCTGCGCTTCGGTCATGCCGACGCTCGCCACCTGCGGATCGGTAAAGACCACGGCGGGCATTGCGGTGTTGTCGTAACTCAGGCTGTTGCCGTTCAATGCGTTCTTGGCGGCGAGCTTTGCGCCATAGGCGGCCATGTAGACGAACTGATCTTTTCCGGTTACATCGCCGGCGGCATAGACGCCCGCCTTCGAGGTGCGCATGCGATCATCAACGATGATGGCCCCGGCCGGTGTCAGGTCTATACCGGTTTCAGCAAGCCCAAGGGCTTCAGTGTTCGAGCGGCGTCCCGTCGCCACAAGAATCCGCTCGGCAGTCAAGATTTCCGGACGTCCGTCCCGCGCGATGGCGAGGGCAACACCACCATCATCGGTCTTGCGGGCGGACTCGTAGGTAATGCCGCTGACGATTTTAATCCCCTCATCGGCCAGATAGGTGGCAAGCGCAGCGCCGATTTCGGGTTCAGCCTCCGGCAGAAGCCGGCTGCGGAACACGAGTGTCACTTCGACACCGGCCCGTGCGAAAGTCTGGGCAAGCTCCACGCCGATGTAGCCGCCGCCAAGCACTATCATCGAGCGTGGCAGCTCGGTCAGGGCGAGCGCTGTCGTGCTGTCGAGCGGCGATACGTCAGCGATCCCCGGAATCCCCGGCAACGCCGGACGCGCACCGGTGGTGATGATAATTCGCTCGGAGCCGATGTGCTGGCCCGCGACCTGGACACCGCCGTCAACGAGGCGGGCCGGACCTTCGTGGTAGACCACATTGTTGTACTCCGGCAGCAGATCAGCGTATTTCGCCTGTCGCAGACCGGCAACCAAAGCGTCTTTCTGGGCGATCTGAGCGGCCCAATCAACCACGCGCGCGCCGCTTTCGATCCCATCAAACCGGGCAGCCGCATCGTTGGCGTGACGTACAGCCTCCGTGGCCCGGATCAGGGCTTTCGAGGGCACGCAGCCGATGTTGACGCATGTACCGCCGATCGTGCCATGCCCGACAAGAGCCACTTGGGCGCCTAGTTCGGCGGCCGTGATCGCGGCGGAGAAACCGGCCGAGCCAGCTCCGACGACCACAAGATCATAACGGCCGTTGCCTTTGTTGGAAGTTGGAACGTCGCAAGCTTCACACATTCAATTCACCTTTGTTGTCTTGTTATTCATCGAGCAGCAATTGGCATCCGCTGATGAGGCGGAACGCCGACGCCGGTAAAGATAAAGTGCGGACGCCCCAATCGCGGCGAGAGCGATCGGGATCAGCACATAGCCGGCCGCTGCGAACCATGCGGAAAAGCCAAAAGAGCCAGCGGCGACCAAAAGAAATGGCGCGGCGCAACAGATGACGGCGAGAAACCCGACTCCGCCAAGGCCGATGAACTTTCCATCTGTCATGCTGAACCTCCTTACTGCGAAACGCCGGACGGATAGCCAGCATTGGTGGTTGCGGTGATCAGCGCGGCGACATTCGTCTGGCTGTCGTCAAAGCGCACCTTCGCGATCGCCGCGCCGGTCGCCTCCGATACATCAACATCGAGCACGCCTGGAACGTTGCTGAGCGCCCGCTTCACAATCGGGCCGCAGAGTTCGCAGGTGGCATTGGCAACATTCAAGGTTACGGTCTGCTCGGCGGCAAAAGCGTGACCACCCGTCAGCAGGGACGCAGTAAGGGCAATGAGGGGCAGGATTTTCATGAGATTCTCCTTGGGATTAAGCATCGAGGACAAGGCGGGCGGCGTAGGGAAAGCCCACGGCGATAATGATCAAGACAGTTGCGACCCAAAGGCCGATCTTGGCGTTCCGATGGGATGATGGACGCGCGCAGTAGGAACCCTCGGCGCATTCAGCCGCCTTCGGCCTGCGATAGACGAGATAGAAACCGTAGCCGAGGCAGGCGAGCGCGATCGTGATAAACACAGGCTGGTAGGGTTCGAACGCGGTCAAATTGCCGATCCACGCGCCGCTGATGCCAGCGAAGAACAAGGCAAAGGGCAGCACGCAACAGGTTGCTGCGCCCAGTGCCGCAACGATGCCGCCGACCGACAGCAATGCTGCCCGATCAAAACCCTTTTCGGCTGGCTCTGTGACTGTATTTGCCAGCGTCCGTGTTTCATCCTGCATCATCGTTCACATGCTCCCGCAATTGATCTATCGTGACCCTAGTGCCTGTAGCGACTACAGGGTCAAGCGAGAAATTTTCACGGATTTGTGCGAGCTATGTGATGACACAGAATGATGAATTTTCGATCGGCGTGCTGTCCGAGCGCAGCGGCGTCAACATAGAGACGATCCGCTATTACGAGAAAATCGGCGTCATGCCGAAGCCCGCCCGCAGCGCAGCGGGTTATCGTATCTACACAACTGAACACGCAAGGCGGCTGCATTTCGTGCGGCGCGGCCGTGAACTCGGCTTCAGCCTGGACGAGTTGCGCGGCCTGCTTCGCCTGGTCGATGGGCATACCTACACCTGCCGGGAGGTCCATGCGCTCACCATCGAACATTTGAAAGATATCCGTCAGAAAATCGCCGATCTGCGGCGTCTGGAGCGGGCCATGTCGAATATGGCGGCGCAATGCACCGGCGATCAGGTTCCAGAATGTCCGGTCATAGATGCCCTTTTTGAAATGCGGTCAATCAAGCGTTCCCGCTCCGTTCAAGCTTAGCGTACGATTTCGAGCAGCTCTTGTTCTGACCCC
>NZ_JACBFT010000043.1:0-4195 GCF_021401195.1 Shinella sp. NM-101
TGTCATTCATAGTTCACTGGCGGACGGTAAGCTTCTGATATAGGGCGAATCATACTCGCAGTTGATGACCGGATTTTAGTCGAATTGGCGGATTTTTCGCGATAATTCGGCGGACGAACTTTGCAGCGAGGCAGCTGTGGTTCATGAGCCTGACAGGAATATTGTCGACGATGCCGTCTGGAACGAGGCGGTTGCGAGAGAGGCCGTGATCCGAAGGCTGGTATCGCTTGAGCAACCCCGTCGGTCCGACTTTCTTCGTGCCTGTCGCGAACTCGGACTTCGACGAACCCGCCTGTATGAGTTGATCAGGGTGTATCGCGAGGATCCGGTTACGAGTTCACTGCTGCCGCAGCCGGCAGGAACGCGACGCGGCAGTCGGCGGCTTCCGGACGAGACCGAAGCCGTGATTGCCGAGGCGGTACGGGATTTCTACAAGACGCGTCAGAAGCCGAGCATCAATCAGTTGCACAAGGAGATCCGCAGGCTTTGCCGCGTGCGTGGCGTGCGGGCGCCGTCCTGGCACGCCGTGAAGGCGCGCGTCGCTGCCCTGGAGCCAGCTGAACTTACCGGGGCGAGGCATGGCCCGAAAGCAGCCCGTGACCGCTTCCGACCGGTTCCCGGGCAATACGAGGCCGAGTGCGTTTTCGGCGTTGTCCAGATCGACCATACGCTGGCCGATGTCATCGTCGTCGATCGTCAATACAGAAAGCCCCTGCAAAGGCCGTGGCTGACGCTCGCCATCGATGTCGCAAGCCGCATGATCGCGGGCTTCTACCTGACGCTCGAGGCACCATCGACGATTTCCGTCGCGCTCGCGATCCAGCATTGCGTGCAGCCAAAAGAGGCATGGCTTGCCGGGCTGGGCGTCAGCGCGGAGTGGCCGGTCTCCGGGTTTCCCGATGCGATCCATCTCGACAACGCCAAGGAATTCCGATCCCGAGCCTTGAAGCGCGGCGCCCAAGAGTATGGCATAGAGCTCATCCATCGCCCGGTCGCCACACCGCACTATGGCGGCCATATCGAACGGCTGATCGGCACCATGATGGGCGCCATTCATCTTCTGCCGGGCACGACCTTCAGCGACATCGACGAGCGGGGCGACTACGATTCAGCCGCCAGTGCGGCGATGACGCTGGATGAACTGGAGCGCTGGTTAGCACTCGAGATTACCCGTTATCACGCCGATCGGCATGGGGCCTTGGGGATTCCGCCGCTTGCGGCGTGGCACGAAGCTGTGGCGCTGCGCGTCCGGCCTGTCCGGCAGCCCCAGGATCTTGCTGGCTTCATGATCGATTTCCTGCCGAGTGTTGACCGGCTGGTGCGACGGGACGGCATTCACCTGTTCGGCCTCCGTTATTGGGATGACGTGCTGAGCATCTGGGCCGGCCGGCTCGATCGGCCGCTGCGTATTTCCTACGATCCGCGCGACCTTTCGACGATTTTCGTGCGGGGTCCCAGTGGTGCGCAATGGCCGATCCGCTTTGCAGATCTGCGGCGCCCGCCGATCACGCTCGGCGAGCACCGACGCGCCCGGGCAGCTTTGCGTGAGCGCGGCCTGGCGCTAGTCGACGAGCAGCTGATTTTCGAGACGATCGAGGCGCAGCGCGTGTTGGTTGATGACGCGGTCCGGCGCACCAAAGCAGCGCGTCAGCAGGTGGAGAAACGCAGCCGCGCGCTTGGTGCTGCCACCCCAAGCAGATCGCCCGCTCCCGCCGAGGCGCCACAAGCGGATGACGACCGGCCGATTGATTGGAGTAAGGTGCCGATCTTTCCCGTCGAGGAGTGGTCGTGAGAGGGGAGGGGACCTACGAACATCTTGACGGCCGCTACCGCCGCTACGCCGCGCTGCCCGACGATGAGCGCATTGCCTGGATCAAGGCCGATCGCTGGATTGGTTTTGATCAGGCTGGAGCAGCAATTTCACGTCTGAACGCGTTGCTTGCCTATCCGCCGCGGGACCGCATGCCTTGCCTTTTGATCTATGGCGACACCGGCATGGGCAAGACCAAGATCATTCGCAAATTCCAGCGCTCGCATCCGGCCAGGTTCTGCCAGGCAACCGGTGTGACCATCAGACCGGTCGTTGTGGCGCAGGTGCCGTCGGAGCCGGTCGAACGCGATCTTTACCGGGAATTGCTGGCAAGCCTTGAGGCTCCCGCGCTCGCCGGCGGCGCACTTGCCCGTGAGAAGGATATCTGCCGCTCGTTGCTGCGCACCGTCGGCGCCAGAATGATTGTGCTCGACGAGGTCAACGGCATGCTGGCCGGCACCTATCGGCAGCAGCGGATTTTTCTGAACGCATTGCGGTTTCTCGCCAACGACCTAAAAGTTCCGCTTGTCTGCGCCGGGACCGATCTGGCGCGGCAGGCATTGCTGACCGACGCACAGCTTGCCGAGCGCTTCGAAGCGTTTCATCTCAAGCCATGGAAGAACGATCACGTCTTTGCGGCTCTGTTGAAGAGCCTGACCCGAATCCTGCCGTTGCGCGCTTCCTCCGATCTCGAAAGCGACGCGGTACGCGAGCGAATCCATGTGCTTACCAGTGGCGTCACTGCGCGGATTTTCCGGCTGATCGAAACGGCAGCCGAGGAAGCCATCCGTTCGGGGAAGGAGCGGCTCGACCTGGTGAGCTTCGGCGACAATCTGGTTCTGCCCCTCGTTTCGATGACGCAGTCCGTCGAACGACGCGCGTCTCGCAGGCCGCAACAGGTGGGTGCATGACGGCACGCCGTCTCCCCGTGGTACCGCGACCTTATCGTGGCGAACTGCTATCGTCGTGGCTTGCACGAGTGGCCTGTCGCTACGGTCTTACTCATCAAGCACTCGCCGAGTGGATGACCGATGGTGGGCGGAGTTTTTCGCCAATTCAATCCGTCGATGATCGGCTGCCGGCCCCCGAACAGGTCCGACAATGGGCCTGGAGCTGCGGTGTCGATCCAGAGCGGCTGCTCCGATTATCCCTGAGCCGGCGCCATCCGCAACGCCCAAATTCCTGGTACACGTGCAGAGGGCCGGAATGGGCGCCTTCAGCGATGATCGGGTCCCCAGCCGTCTGTCTTGCCTGTTTAGCGGCCGATCACACGGCCGATCGCGATTCGTGGCTACGGGCTGACTGGGTGCTCGCCGAGCACTGCATCTGCCCCAAGCATGGCCATCTTCTTCGCGATCGCTGCCTCGGATGTGGTCACCGTCTCTCCGTCGCGTTCCGCCTGCGAGAAGGACAAGCACGCGCGGTCTGCAGCCGGTGCGAAGCGCTTCTTATCGATAGGGGAGGGGAGGACGACGCGCCGCGGGATGCCGCTCTGATTGAAGCGGCGTTATCGATCCAGCAGCAGGTTGCTCAAATCGTTGACGGCGAAGGCCCCGCGCATGAACAACTCGGGCAGGCGCTTGCGACGCTTTGGGCACCACTCGATCATCCGGCGGCGGCGCGCCCGGTATTGGCGCTCTGGTTAAACCAGGCAGGCTGGCGATGCCCTTATGAGGTTCGCCATGCCGTCGGCGCGGCGGCGCCGCTCGGCCAATTGCCGGTAGGCTGGCGTTTCGTTACCCTGCTTGCTGTGAATGATGTATTCGGCGTCAACCCCGATGGGGTCGCTACAAGCTCGGAAACCGCTATTCGTCTGGCGCGCCGCGCAGCATCGCGGCGGATGCGCGCCATGCCACCGCCGCTCCATGGAATGGCCACTGGTCCATTGCCGCGCAGTTCGGCTGAATATGAGCGTCTGGCCAATCAGATCCTGGCGGACCCAAGGTGGACCGCCGCACAATGCCTATCACAGCGCAAACGCTACAGTGCTCGTGCGCGACTGATCGATGCAGCGCTTTCCAGGAAGGGGTGACCCGCAGCCCGGTCGCCGCCAGAGGGACAGAAAGTACCCAAAAATCGAGTCACACAGAAGACCATGGAGTGCGTTTCGAGGGTCAGGATGAGGCCGTTGATCGTCAGGCGCTAAAAGCCGCTGCACGGGCTTCCTTGGCCGAAATCAGCGAAGGCGGTGATGTTTCGGGAGAGGGCGTCGCGAGCGCCCGGTCAGTTACCGCGACCGCTGTCGACGCCGGTCGGGATTGCCGGCGAAGCGCCGGATCGCTGCAGTCCACTGATCAAGCGCATAACCAATCCGCCCAATGACTGCGAATTTCGACGGCCAGAGACGCCAAAAACGGGCCGTCCGGCGGTTAAACGCGAATGACA
>NZ_JACBFT010000044.1:0-3827 GCF_021401195.1 Shinella sp. NM-101
CTTACCGACGTGATCACGAGGGTCGTCAACGGCCATCCCAACGGCCGGATCGATGACCTTATGCCCTGGGCTTATGCCGAGAAGCCGATCCTCAAGGCCATGGTCTGAGAACACCGCTTACAGCGATCCCGGTCTTGCAGGTGTCGCGAAAGTCCTTCCCGTTCGTCGAAAAGGCGTTTGCCGATATGGGATACTCGGGTGACAGGCCGCAGAATACGACGGTTGTCGACGTCGAGATTGTCCGCAAGCCCAAGGATCAAGTCAGCTTTGCGGTTCATCGCAAGCGCTGGGTCGTCGAGCGCTTCTTCGCCTGGATAAGCCGAAACCGACGGCTATGGAAAGACCCGGAAACAACCATCAAGTCCGCCGCAGCGTTCCTCTACGCGGCATCCATCATGATACTTGTCAGGCGGATTGCGCGCCAATCATGAATTCTCGGACGGACTCTAAGCGTTCGCGATACCGTGTCCTCAGGCCCGGATTTAGTACCTGCAGAATTTTCTCCTATGCGGAAATAATTTCCGCATACCGTTTATGAACTAAATAAACCTCCACCTTCGGTGGAGGACTGGACGTGTTCTACATTGTCGTTGAGAGACCTCCGCGCTTGGACCGTTAGTTTGGCCGAGACATAGAACGGAGGTTTTATGGACGAACGATCACAATCGCACGCGACGTGGGACTACAAATATCATGTGGTCTTCGCGAGTAAGTACCGTACAAAGCGCCTTTACGGGGACGTAAGACGTGAGTTGGGTGACTGCTGCATAGTCTTGCTCGACAAAAGGGGTGTGAAATCAGGGAAGGGCACTTGATGCCCGACCATGTGCACATGCTGATATCGATCCCGCCGAAATACTCGGTGTCCTCGATCGTCGGCTTTTTTAAAGGCAAGATGGCCATTTACGTGGCGAACAAATATGCCCGTAAACGACGCTACAAGGGGTATCACTTTCGGGCGCGTGGGTACTTCGTCTCTACGGCTGGCTATGATGAGCAGGTCGTCAGACGCTATATCCGTAATCAGGAAAAGGCCGACAAAGCTTTTGACTTTGCCGACCTCTTTAATCGTAGCTACTAACACATAGCAAAACCGCTTCTAGCGGTTCGAGCGCAGTGTTTCAAACCTCCACCTCTGGTGGAGGTCATGACTTCCCGCCGGCCCTCATTGCTCATGTTGCGAATGGCAGGAGTGCGCCCTCATCTCGGACATAGATATCGGTTTGGCGATCTCAGAAAGCAGACGATGGTGGACTTTTACGTCAGCGTCCTTGTTAGCTATGCCTGCTGATCAGGCGCATTGCGTTTAATAAACAGAGCCATTGGCACGCTCGCGAGGTGGTGCTCGGAGCTTGACATTAAGAGGAGTCGATTGACGGTATTGTCCTGGATCCCACCAGCTGGCCATAGGCATGAAACACGCGCCTGTGAGAGATGAGCTCCCGATTTTTGTGCGGCCGGTACCGTTGACGCATGGGTGCGCCTGAAGCCAGCATTAAGGCTGGCTTCGACATTGGGCTTTGAGCGTCTCACCGAAAGTGTCGAAATGTACTTAAAGACCTTTCGCATGAGGTCTGGATAACCCCGAAAGACCCCGTGTTCGGCAAGCACAGCAATTTCCTGAACATAGTTTGGGAAAGCAAACTCAGCGCACTCTATGCTATCTTGTAGCTCTCTAAGCGGCGCGACTCCCTGACTACCGCGCCCAGCGGCGGCCATCAACTCCCGCCAGCGGAATACGCTGTCGGTCACGATGCATGAGCCGGTAGCTTGCGCAAGGTACATCGTAATCTCAAAGTTTGGAGCCATCTTAAACGGAGTGAGTTGTCCGCCGCCCTTACCACCATCGAGCGATCCCTCTTGCAGCACTGCAAGAGGGTCTCTTTCGCGAAGGGTATCGAAACTATCAAGAATAGCGCCCACAGCCGTTTCATTCAGTTCAGGGGAAACTCGGAGAACTTGGCGCCGAAGCGCCTCGCGCGGCAACAGCAACATGCCCCGCTTCTGCTCCTCCTTTATCATCGCCGTGAACCCGGCTTCCTCCTTTGGATCGACCTTCCTCCCATTCGAACGGAACTTGGCCATTTCGAACATCTGGTCGCGGAGGTGGAAATCGAAATTACAGGGGTCGGGAAACAGGGTAACAAGTCCTTGCTCAACGAGCGGCATGATTGCCATGAAAAGCACGACCGACTTTAGGAATTCTTGCCGATACATTTTGGGATAATCGAGCGGACTGAACTTCTTGTTGACTGTCCGTGGATGGATAAAGGGGTGCTCGATCAGCAGTTCATCGAAATACAGAGATAGGCCGAGTGCGCAGTTCGAAATGACCGACGGATGCAGAACCCCGGTGTAAATGGCGCGTGCCTCACCGTCCGGCTTTGGCAACATCGCCAGCAGATTTGTTTCGCGAGGCCACAAGGCATCGTAGAGACTGTAGACTTCTCTGATCTTCTCGTCCGTGATTTCGCGGCGCACGGTGACCCAATCACGGTCGTCGGCAATCCCAAGGATTTTGGAGATGCCATTGAACAGCATCAAGTTGCGCTCGCGAATACTGCGCTCTTCCCATGTGGGGCGGAGCGCAACGGGTTTGCGATCGCAACAAGCGCCGAACGATCGGCCAGAACCACAACCGCAGAGATCACGGAAGCGAGGAGGCTTCGGCGGCGGCTTCTTTTTGAGAAACTCGCGTTCCTTTTCAGTTCGGCCAAACGCGTCCTGATAGCGGACTTCACCGCTATCAAAGCGGACGAACATTTCACCGCCAAAGTGCCAAAGACCGTTCTCGGGTGGAAGTAAGACGCTACGCAGATCGGCCCATGCTTCGATCGACAACGTTTCCGGATAGAGCCATTCCTCTTTACCGGCGGCGATATATCGCTTCGCTCGCGCCTTGAGCACGCGATTGACTCTAATGACTTCCTCGCGCGTCAGCTTGCGCGTGCGGATAAATGCATCGGTGCGCACCATCGAGTTCCGGTAATTGCCGGCAAAGGTCCGTTTCTCAAGCGGGTTAGCCGAATGGTCTTGCGCATATTCGAGGTTGGTGAGGATGAGACAAAAATCCCTGTTAAGCGGAAAGATGGTCTGCGAACCTTTTAGCGCGATCGAAGGCTCTTTCGGATAGCCGTTCCCCTTTGCACCGGGTGGGATCGCATGATTGTAGATGGTGACCGGGTGGTCGCTTACGATGAATTTGACGTCGGCGTCCTGCGCCGACACGATCTCTCGAACTCCTTCTGACCAGATGGTGCAGTGCATCATGCAGATACCTTGCATCTCGAACATAAGGTCGTTCTGCGTCAGGCTCGGGTACTGTGCGCTGAGCCAGTCGAGCCCTTTGGGTGTGCGGATTTTCTGGATGTCGAGATACTCGAAGAATGTCGTGAAATGACGATGCCATTCGCTGACATCTTCGCTCACAAAGGCGCGGACGGCGAGTGCTCCGCGCGTATCGATGTCACCGAAGAGCTTGCGCTCAATCTCGTCATTCACAGACGTGCCGAAGAAGGTCGAATACAAGTCCCGTTGGCAGAACGCCCGTGACGTTGGTGAAACAAATTTCGATTTCTCGGTAACCACGCGACCATCCGCCAGCGTATGCTGACGCGGGTTCAAGTCAAGATACGAATAGTTGTTCCGACTTGGTTCAAAGAAACCCTCTTGATACCATTGCGGAACATAGTGGTTGTTGCGTGTCTGTCCCGGATCAGCGCCCTTGAGACAGAACTGGTTTAGTTGAGAAGAGAGGATTTTCGGCTCATCGTAGCTCTATCAAAGGAAGCGAAGATGAGACAGAAATCCGGGCCGCAGTCGTCAGC
>NZ_JACBFT010000045.1:0-3625 GCF_021401195.1 Shinella sp. NM-101
GCGCTATCCTGCGGCGTTCATTCAGGTCCAGGTGGGAGTAGGTGTGTTTCATTGCAGCGTCCTTGCGACTGATAAACCATTGGCATCATTCGCAAGTCGCACTTCATCCTTGAACCCACCCCCTAGTGGTGCGAAAATCGCATAAGTTTCATTATGGAACCGATGTAAAGCCTGCGGGCAAGTGAGCATCATATAAAATATGCAATATATTCAGCATGTTAGGCTGCTCATCACATCGATTGCACCGTTCTACAACACAGCGACCACCTCCAGCGCCTGCGGTCCAAGCGGGTTGCCGTCTCAGCCGGCTATCAGGCGGTAGGCCATGTAAAGCGCGACGAGGCCTATGGCCACGGCGGCGAGGATGAGGCCGAGGCGTTTTTCGACGAAGGCCTGGATCGGTTCGCCGTAGCGGCGCAGGAGGAAGGCGAGCAGGTAGAAGCGCAGGCCGCGGGCGACGATCGCCGACAGGACGAAATGCCAGAGGTTCACGCGCACGACGCCCGCCAGGATCGTCACCACCTTGATGGGCGGCAGGTGCGCAAGGCCCGAGGTGACGAGGAGGAGGCCGAGCTGTTCCTCCGTGACGTGGGATTTCAGCCGTTCGAACGTATCCAGCTTGCCGTAGAATTCCAGGATCGGCTTTGCCAGGCTCTCATAGGCATAATAGCCCAGCAGCCAGCCGGCGATGCCGCCCGCCACCGACGCGGCGGTGGCAATGAGCGCGTAGCGATAGGCCTTTTCCGGCCGTGCAAGCGCCATCGGCAGGAACAGCACATCGGCCGGCACGAGGAAGACCGAGCTTTCGACGAAGGCGATCAGCGCGAGCCAGGCCGCGGCCGCCTTGCGTGCGGCGAGCGAGAGGGTCCAGGCATAGAGGCTTCGTAACATCGGATTTCGCGTCCTGCCGGAGGCCGGGTTCAGGGACGGCGGAAATGCCGCCCGCGGCTGGAGCATTTCCGGCAAAGGTGCGAAGCGGTTTGCGCAAGGAAATGCGGAGAAACAGAGAGTTAGACGTTTTTGCGATTCGGGGAAAAGCGCAAATGCCTAGCTATATGCTTCGCCCCGCGAACTCAACCCGCCCCCTCGCCGGCAAGCGCGCGCACCTCCGCCACGTAGCGCCGCAGGCGGGCGGCGTTGTCCGGCAGGTCGGGCCGCGCCGCCGCCCAGCCGATATAGGTGAGCGCGCGCAGCAGGAGGAAAAGCGGCAGATGTTGGAAAGCTGCCCTCGCCTGCGGCCGCACGGCGGCATAGCCGTCCAGCAGCGCATCGCGGAGGACGGGATAGTCGGGCTCGCGGCGGTTGCGCAGCAGCGTCGTCGCAAGGTCGAACAGGCGGAAGCCGAAGCCGCAATCGTCGAAATCGATGAAGGCGACCCTGCCTTTGCGCACGAAGATGTTCTCGCGCACGATGTCGGCATGGATCAGGCCGTGGTCGAGGCCGGGCGCGATCGCCGCCAGCCGGGCCGTCAGCGCAGCGCGCAGCGCCGTGAGGTCGGCCCTGTCCTCGGGCGGGAGGGCGGCGCAATCCCAGAAGCGGCCCCAGAACGGGGCCTCGCCGAGAAGGCCCTCGGCATCCCAGGCGGGACGCTCGAAGCCGGCCGGCTGGCGGAAGGCATCGGCGGCGCCGTGCAGCAGCGCGGTCTCGCGTCCGACGGCACGGAAGATGGCGGGCAGGTCCCGGCCCGCCCTTGCGAGCGGCACGCCCGTCTCGCCGAGCGGCTCGCCCTCCACCCAGCCGATGAGGTCCGCATAAAAGGGCCCCTCGCCGAAGGCCACCAGCAGCGCGCCGTTCGCCGCCGGGATCGGCTGCGGCACGGCAAGGCCGCGGTCGCGCAGATGCGCCATGAAGGCGAGCTCGGAGGCGAGCGCGGCCGGCGAATGATAGGCCGGCCGGTGCAGCCGCAGCGCGGCGCGCTCGCCCCAGGCGAGCCGGACCTGGAAGACCGCGTTCTCGCGGTACTTGATGAGGTCGGGCACCTGTTCCGGCAGGTCCCAGTGGGCGATGGCGGCCATCGCGCGCGCCGTCAGGGTCTCGGCGATGCCGTCCATCGGCTCAAAGCCCGCCCAGCACGTCGTCGAGGGTGGAGAGCATCAGGTCGGCATTCTCCCTGGAAAAAGGCATGGGCGGGCGGATCTTGGTGGCGTTCTGGTGGATGCCGAGCTTGCCCATCAGCACGCCGCGCGCGCGCATGGCGTTGATGACGCGCGTCGCGATGTCGGGGGCGGGGGTCTTTTCCGCCCGGTCCAGCACCAGCTCGGCGCCGAAGAACAGGCCGCTGCCGCGCACATTGCCGATCACCGCGTGCTTCTCGCCGAGCCTGCGCAGGCCCTTTCGGGCATGGGCGCCGACCGCGAGTGCGTTTTCCTGCAGCTTCTCCTCCTCCAGCACGTCGAGCACCGCCATCGCCGCCGCGCAGGAGACCGGGTTGCCGCCGAAGGTGTTGAAGTAGCGGAAGGCCTTGCGGAAGGCGTTCAGCGTCCCGGCCCCGGCGACGACGCCGCCCACCGGATGGCCGTTGCCCATCGGCTTGCCGAGGGTGACGATGTCGGGGACGATGCCCGCCTTCTGGTGGCCCCACATATGGGTGCCGGTGCGGCCGAAGCCGGGCTGCACCTCGTCGCAGATGACGAGGCCGCCGGCCTTCCTCACCGCGGCGACGGCGGGCGCGAGGAAATCTTCCGGCAGGTCCGGGAAGCCCTCGTTGGCGAAGAAGGGATCGACGATCAGCGCGGAAAAGCCGAAGGGGCTTTCGGCCAATGAGGCGATGGCCTCCTCGACCTCCGCCGCGAAGGCCGTTGCGAAGGCCTGGCCGCCCTCCCCGCCGAGCGGCCGGTAGGCATCGGGCGCCGGGACATGGCGCACATGCCCGCCATAGCCGCCGACGGGCGGCATGCGGGTGGAAAGCTGCGAGACCGCCGCCGTGTTGCCGTGATAGGTGAAGTCGGTGGCGATGACGCCCGTGCGGCCGGTCACGGCCTCGGCCATGCGCAGCGCCACGTCGTTCGCCTCGCTGCCGGTGCAGGTGAGGATCGCGGTGTCAAGGCTCCGGTCGAAGGTGGCGGTCAGGCGCTCGACATAGTCGAGGATGCCTTCGTGCAGGTAGCGCGTATGGGTGTTGAGCGTGGAGGCCTGCCGGCAGATCGCCTCCACCACGCGCGGATGGCAATGGCCGACATGCGGCACGTTGTTGTAGCAATCGAGATATTTTCGCCCGTCCGCATCCCACAGCCACACGCCCTCGCCCTTCACCAGATGGACCGGGTCCTCGTAGAAGAGCGACATGTTGCGGCCGAGCAGCCTTTCGCGCCGGGCGCGCAGGGATCGGGTGTCGGTCATCGGGATATCCTTCCTTGCAGGACGCGCGGTTTCGCCGGGCCTCGCGGTTGCCATCCTCCCCGTCTCCCCGGTGGGGAGACGGTGGCCCGAAAGGTCGGATGAGGCGGCGAGGCGGCGGAAGACCGTGCGTTCCCGCCTTCGGCATCCCCCTCATCCGCCTGCCGGCACCTTTGTAACTTCCCTTGGCCCGCGTTTGGCGCTGTAGTGCGTGTCGCGGTGGCGGATGAGAGACCGCATGACCTTTGGGCTTGCAAGCCCGTGGGAGAGCTCGGGTCATCATCCGCCG
>NZ_JACBFT010000046.1:0-2838 GCF_021401195.1 Shinella sp. NM-101
GTATCCATCCGGCGAAGGCCGCGGGGTTTATGATTTCGGCTCGTCTGCCATGATGCGTTCGATCCTTGCAGGATCGCATTGCTCGTCCACAAGGAACTGTCGGACACCGCCATCCCAGGTGCGGATATCGGCGGGGAATTCCTTTAGACTTTCGATGCCCCGGTCGGTGAAGGTCGTGATGCCCTCTTCGCTGCCGTCATGGGCATGGATCATCTCGCCGTAGTCGATGTTGTCTGAGTTGCTGGCAATATCCTGGACGAGTTCGAGGTTCTCGCCGATCAGCATGGCGACGTAGTCGATCGTGTAGACATGGGTCGGTCGCGCCATCAGGCCGCCATCTGCCGTGCGCTGCCGGCGGCGGTCCAGTTCCACGGCAACAGTTCCGGCAGTCGTGACACGGGAAGGTTGGGCATGCGGGCGAGGACATCCGCCAACCAAGCCTGCGGATCGATATCGTTCATCTTTGCCGTGACGATCAGGGAATACATGAAGGCAGCGCGCTCGCCCCCACGCTGGGAACCGGCGAACAGCCATGCCTTTCTTCCCAGAGCGATCCCACGCAGAGCGCGCTCGGCCGCATTGTTCGAAAGGCAAAGCCTGCCGTCATCGAGGAACCGGGTGAAGGCTTCCCAGCGCCCCTCCTTCTCGAACATGTAGTTGATCGCCTTGGCGACGGGATTGTGCTTGGACATCTGGGTGCGCTGCGCCATCAGCCAGTCGTGCAGTTCCTCGACGAGCGGACGAGCATGTTGTTGGCGTGCTGCGAGCCGGTCCTCGACAGGCAATCCGTTTATGTCGCGTTCGATATCGAAGAGAGCGTCGATGCGGGCCACGGCCTCGAGTGCGACCGGCGATATCTCATGAGCGGGTTTGCCCTTGCGCACGTTGCCGGCGATGTCGGCCAGCTCGAAGAACTTGCGCCGCGCATGACTCCAGCAGAGCGCGCTGATTACCGGTGCAGGGCCGCGGTCCGCACGATAAAGATCGTTGTAGCCACCATAGGCATCGGCTTGCAGTGTGCCATGCCACCCAGCGAGATGCGTGTTGGGATGGATTTTCTCGCGATCGGGAGAGAAGTGGAAGAGCGCCGCGGGAGGGGCACCGCCGGCGAAGGGGCGGTCATCGCGCACATAAGTCCATAATCGTGCCTGCCGCGTTGCACCTTTGGCCAGCAGCGGCACGGTTGTGTCGTCGCCATGCAGCCGGCCGGCGGCCAGCACATGGGCGCGGATCAGATCATGAATCGGCTGTAGCACCGTCGCGCAGGCTCCGACCTGATCGGCCAGCGTGGAGAGGCTGAGATCAACGCCTTCCCTGGCGTAGCGTTCAGCCTGGCGGTTCAATGGCTGATGTTGGCCGAACTTCTCGAACAGGATCGTTGCCAGCAAGTTCGGTCCCGCCCATCCACGCGGGGTCGCATGGAAAGGTGCCGGTGGCTGGCTGATCTTCTCGCAGTCCCGGCAGGTGAACTTCTCGCGCACCGTCTGGATCACCTTCCACTGGCGCGGAATCGCCTCCAACGTCTCAGTGATGTCTTCGCCCATCTTCACGATCCGGGCCGAGCCGCAACAGGCGCAGTGCGCCGGAGCCTCGACGATCACGCGTTCGCGCGGCAAGTGCTCGGGAAACGGCTTACGGGCTGGCCGGCGGCGTTCGAAGGCGGAGACATTCGTGATCTTCGCTGCCACGCGTTCCGCGGCGATCTCGTCCTCGGTGGCGTCGGCCTCGAGTTCTTCGAGCTGCAATTCCATCTGGTCGATCAGTCGGGCGCGCCGTTCCGAACTCTGGCCGTACTGCTCGCGGCGCATTTTGGCGATCTCAAGCTTGAGGTGCCGGATCATCGCCTCGGAGGTCGTCACAACGGCGCGCACCTGCGCGAGATCGGCCTCGGCGGAGGCGGCACGCGCTTCCGATGCTGCAAGCGCGGCGCGTAATCTGGCTATCTCCGAAGCAGCATCATCCATGGCCGAAAGCTACCATGTCACATGCTGAAAGCCCAACAAAAACAGAGGAATGATAGAGATCAGCCTGCCGCCGCAGGCCGTTGCGTCCAGCGAGGATTGCGCCAATCGATCCCTTCCAGGAGATATCCCAACTGTGCCGCCGAGACCGGAACGGCGGAGCCATTCTCGCTGACCGGCCAGATGAACTTGCCCGCCTCAAGGCGCTTTATGTAGAGCGACATGCCGACGCCGTCATGCCACAGGACCTTGATCAGGTCACCCTTGCGACCTCGGAAGCAGAAGATTTCGCCGCCATGAGGATCGCGGCCAAGACCTTGCTGAACCTTCAGCGCCAGGCTGTTCATACCGCAACGCATATCCGTCACGCCGCCCGCGATCCACACCTTCACCCCGGCCGGAAAGGCGATCATGGCGTGTCCAGAACCGGCAGCAGGCGCGCGAGGATCGTCGGATCAAGCGAGGCCGGAATCGTCAGCCGTCGCCCGTTCGGCAGCGCGATCTCGATCGTCTTGTTGTCCTCAGATCGGAGAGGTGGGGCTACCTCGCAAGATGCCGCCGCTGGCGGCGAAATCGAAAGTGGCACGAAGCCAGTTGGAGCGGAACCGCTCAGAAGGCCACTACGGTATTCCCGACGCCAGCGGGTCAACAATGACCGCGACAGTCCATATCGCCGTGCCGTCGCCGAGCCTTGCCGAAAACCTTGCAGGCTCTCCTCGACGATCCGGACCTTCTCCTCGTCCGACCAATCCCGCCGGCGGCCAAGATCATCGGCGGACAAAACCTCAATCGGGGAAATGATTGTAGCGCATGACATAAGCCATGGACTTAACGCCAATCAGCAAGTCAGGGCAGACGGCCTTCGGCGGAGGGATAC
>NZ_JACBFT010000047.1:0-2605 GCF_021401195.1 Shinella sp. NM-101
TGCGGATTCCGAGCTGAAGCCGGCCGGCATTCCGATCAATTACCGGCCACCATTCCGATTTGAAGCCGGCCACAATTCCAATCAATTACCGGCCGTTTTTCGGCTCTAACGATACCCCTTGGGTCAGCAACTTTGGCATCAAGCCTCCCGGTACACGAGGAGATTTTGATGCCGGCGAAGAGAAGGCTGACCATGAGACAATTACGACAGATGCTCCGGCTTGCCGGAAGCGGAACAAGCAGCCGCGAGATTGCGGTGGTGCTCGGCGTTGCGCGCAGCACCGTGCAGGACAATCTGAAGCGTGCGGCGCAAGCGGGCTTGACCTGGCCCTTGCCCGGCGAGCTGACCGACGATGCGCTAGAACATCGTCTTTTTGCCCGCGCCGGGGTCAAGCAGGGTCAGCGGCGAAGGAAGGAGCCTGATTGGGCTGAGCTTTCGATCGAGCTGAAGAAGCCGGGCGTGACGCTGCTGATCCTTTGGGAGGAATACCGTAGCGACCATCCCGACGGCTACGGCTACAGCCGCTTCTGCGAGCTGTTTCGCGGCTTTGAGCAGCGGCTGTCGCCGACGATGCGCCAGGAGCACGCAGCCGGCGACAAGGCCTTCGTGGACTATTCCGGAAAGAAGGTGCCGATCGTCGATCGCAAGACCGGCGAGGTTCGCGAGGCGGAGCTGTTCGTTGGCGTGCTCGGCGCGTCGAGCTATACCTTCGCCGAAGCCACTTGGACCCAGACCTTGCCGGACTGGATCGGCTCGCATGTGCGCATGTTCGCCTTTTTCGGCGGCGTGCCCCGGCTGGTGGTGCCGGACAACCTGAAGTCCGGCGTCAACCGCGCCAGCTTCCATGATCCGGAGATCAACCGCAGCTACGGCATGATGGCGTCCCACTACGGCATCGGCGTCCTACCGGCCCGGCCACGACGCCCGAAGGACAAGGCCAAGGTCGAGAGCGCCGTGCGCTTTGCCCAGAGCTGCATTCTCGGCCGCTTGCGCAAGCAAACCTTCTTCTCGCTTGCCGAGGCCAATGCCGCGATCTCCGAGATGCTCGCGCGCATCAACGATCATGTCATGCGCCGGCTCGGCGTCAGCCGCCGGCATCTCTTCGAAACGATCGAACGTCCGGCGCTCGCAAGTCTGCCCGCCGAGGACTACGAGTTCGCCGAATGGCGCTTGGCACGGGTCTCGACGGATTATCACGTCGAGTTCAAGAGCTTCTTCTATTCCGTCCCGCACGGTCTCATCCGCCAGCAGGTTGATATCCGTGCCACTGCCCGGATGATCGAGATATTCCACCGTGGCAAGCGCGTCGCCGTGCATCAGCGCCGCTATGGGGGGGCGCGCTTTGGAACGGACCCCGATCATATGCCGAGTTCGCATCGGCGCTACGCCGAATGGACACCGGATCGCTTCCGGCGCTGGGGGGCATCGATCGGTCCCGAGACCGAAGGGCTGATCACTGCCATCCTCGCCAGCAGGCCACATCCCGAACAGGGCTTCAGGACCTGCCTCGGCATCCTGCGCCTCTATCGCGATCTTCCCCGGGAACGCGCCGAGGCCGTCTCGGCACGAGCCGTCGAGATCGGCGGGCTGACTTGCAAGACCATCACCGCACTCATCGCCACCCACAAGTCCAACAGGCATTCCACCGAACCTGCCGCCGTCATGGAACACGCAAACCTGCGCGGCCCCGGATACTTTCATTGAGGACCAAGACAATGCTGACCAATCCCACCATCGACATGCTCCGCGAGCTCGGCCTCTCCGGCATGGCAAGCGCCTATCACGAGCTCGAGGCTCAACCGGAAGCGAGGAGCCTCGAGCATGGCGAATGGCTCGCTCTACTTCTTGAGCGGGAGGCAACGACGCGCCGCCAGAAGCGTTTCGAGGCGAGAGCTCGTGCCGCCAGGCTCCGCCATGACGCCCAGGTCGAGAACATCGACTTTCGCGCCGCCCGTGGCCTCGACCGCAATCTGTTCCTGAAGCTCGCCGGCTGCGACTGGATCAGGCACCATCACAGTCTCCTGCTGATCGGACCTGCTGGCGTCGGCAAAAGCTGGCTAGCCTGCGCGCTCGGACACAAGGCATGCCGCGAGGACTTTTCCGTCGCCTATCATCGCCTGCCCAGGCTGTTCGCCGCCCTTGCACTCGCGCGCGGCGACGGACGCTATCCCAAGGTCCTCAAGGCGCTCGCCAGAACCGACCTGCTCATCCTCGACGACTGGGGGCCGGAGAAGCTTAGCGACGAGCAGCGCCGTGATCTCCTCGAGATTATCGAGGACCGCTATGAGAAACGATCCACCATCGTCACAAGCCAGGTGCCCGTCGATCACTGGTACGACATGATCGGCAATCCGACCCTCGCCGACGCCATCCTCGACCGCCTGGTCCACAATGCCTACCGCATCGAACTCAGCGGCGAGAGCTTGCGAAAGCAGCGTCAGGCACCATCCGAGGCTTGACCGCGCAACAATCAGGAGCCATTCAAAACAACGACCCAGGGGAGCATCGACTGGCCGGCTTCAGATCGGAATGCTGGCCGGAATGAAATCGGAACAGGTGGCCGGCTTCGTTTCGGAATCAGTGGCCGGCTTCAGCGGAATACGCA
>NZ_JACBFT010000048.1:0-2111 GCF_021401195.1 Shinella sp. NM-101
GTGCGCCTCGCCCCAGTCGGGGAGGCATATGACTGGAATGCAAAAGAGAAAGGAGGATGTGAGTATTTGCCTGCCCTCTGCTGTAAGGGGGCATGAGCCCAAGCGGCGGTGACCTGCTGTCAACTGGCAGGGTGACGTAGCCCGCAGGTAAAGGGGATTGAGGCGAAGCCGTTACGCCGAGATGGTTCCCGAGGCTGAAGTATTGGAAGGTTGAGGAACACGAACCGGTTAACCCGCATCTGAGGGCTGGAATGTCGCCTTCGCCTATACGGCTTAACAGGCGGAATGCTGATGATGACGCCTGAGATGTATGCCAGCGTCATCCCAACACGGACGAACACGTAGGCTGTCCGTGGCAGCCATGGGGAGAATGCAGCCAGACCATGGCATCGGCATCGACTTGCGGAAAGCAAGGGAAAAGACTGCGACCGGCAGCCTCACCAATACGCTGACGTCCAGCATATGAACGAGGGAAGGCATGATGGAATGACAACGGAGTATTGCGTCGCAAGGGAGTTGACCCTGATGTCCATCATGTTGGCGGAGTTCTCGTAGTAGTCCGCGGCAGGGAAGCCTGCCACATGGCGAAGGGGAACAGTTCAAACTGCTTGAAGTGCAAACTATCTGACCAAGAGAGGTGAAGACCTTTGATAATCAGCGAAATGCAGCACAAGCTCGCAACATGGGCCGAAAACGATCCAAACCGAAGGTTTGATCGGCTTCTTCGGCTGATTGCCAATCGGGAATGGCTTGCCGAGGCCGCTCGGATGGTTCTTGCGTCAAGTGGCGCACGAACGCCGGGTATCGACGGAATGGATAAGCAACGGCTGCAGGTCAAACTGGATCAGCATCTGGACGACCTGCGGGCAAGCCTGCTGGAGGAGAGTTATCGCCCCCAGCCGGTCAAGCGCATCTATATCCCGAAATCAAACGGCAAGCTACGACCACTGGGTATTCCGACCCTGACGGATCGCATCGTTCAACGCGCCATGCTGATGGCCATGGAGCCGATCTGGGAAAGCGATTTCCATCGTTTATCCTATGGCTTCCGGCCGGAACGGAGCGTGCATCATGCCGTCCGCACCGTAAGGATACAGCTTCAGGATGGAGCCGACACGACGAGGGGCCGCTGGATCATCGAAGGTGATCTGGCCAGCTACTTCGACACGGTCCATCATCGGCTGCTTCTGAAATGCGTGCGGCGGCGGGTGCAGGACGGGCGTTTCGTTCATCTTCTCTGGCGGTTCCTGAAGGCAGGGCACATTGATCGTGGCCTGTTTACAGCCTCAAGCGAGGGCGTTCCGCAAGGTGGCGTTCTGTCACCGCTCCTTTCCAACATCATGCTCCACGAGTTTGATATGTGGCTGGAGGCGAAATATCTAAGCGACAAGGCCCGCAAGGATCGCTGGGCATGGAACTTCGGCATCCAGCAAGGCAGGCCCATTACGGTTCGAGAGAACCGGCAATGGAAACCCGCCGTTGCCTATTGCCGATACGCTGACGACTTCGTCGTGATCGTAAAAGGAACCAAGGCTCAGGCAGAGGAAATCCGCGAGGAGTGCCGGGCGTTTCTGGAAGGTGAGTTGAAGTTGACGCTGAACATGGAAAAGACCCATGTGACACACGTCAATGACGGCTTCGTCTTTCTGGGGCACCGGATCATTCGCAAGCGAGGGGGACACGGACGGATGTCCGTCGTCACGACGATACCCAAAGAAAAGGCCAAGGGCTTTGTTCGCAGACTTACCGAAACCCTTTCCGGCAATCATAGTGTCAGCACGGTCGACATGATCGCCAGCCTGAACCGCCAATTGGTGGGATGGGCGGCGTTCTACAAGTTCACCGACTTCACGGCGTACGTCTTCCGGCGCATCGACCATGTCGTGTTCTGGAAAATGGCGCATTGGCTGGGACACAAGTACCGATCCCGCATCAAGCCCTTGATGCGGAAATGGTTCAGGGTCCCGGAACCGGGCAAGTCAAAAACCTGGCTCGTGTTTGGTCGCAATGAACGCGGTGCCCCTGTTGGAAAAGCGCTAAAACGGCTTGTCTCAAGCCCCAAAGCGCAATTCCGTTGGCGCAACCCGGAAGAAAACCCATACATCTTCCGG
>NZ_JACBFT010000049.1:0-1928 GCF_021401195.1 Shinella sp. NM-101
CTGTCGACTTCCGCAAAGGTGCGGAGGGCCTGGCGGCGCTGGTCAAGGCCGAGATGGGTGCCGACCCGTTCTCGGGCACGATCTACGTGTTTCGAGCCAAGCGCGCGGATCGGATCAAGCTGGTCTTCTAGGACGGCAGCGGCGTCTGCCTGGTGTCCAAGCGGCTTGAGGATGGCGAGTTCCATTGGCCCAGAATGCAGGACGGTGCGATGCGCCTGACGGCCGCCCAGTTCTCGGCCTTGTTCGAGGGGCTGGACTGGAAGCGCGTTCATGCGCCGATCGAGGCGCGTGTCCCGCAGACGGCTGGATAGCCGCCGCGACCAATTGAATCAGCCTCATCCACGCCCTCGTTTTGGTTGGCCGATTATGCTGTTGTCATTCCATGACGATGACGGCCGACGAGCTTCCCGACGACCTGAACGCGCTCAAGGCCATGGTGCTTTCGCGCGAGGCGGAGAATGCCCGGCTGCGCCAGATCATCAAGGAATTGCAGCGTCATCGCTTTGGCCGCCGCGCCGAGACGCTTCCAGAGGATCAGCTTCTCCTTGGGCTCGAGGAAGCCGAGCAGGTCGAGGCGGACAATCTGGAAGACAAGGAGCACGCATCGAGCGATCTGCGCCGGGAGCGGGTTGCCAAGCGGCGGACAAACCGTGGTGCCCTTCCTGCCCATCTGCCGCGCATCGATGTAGCCATCGACATCGAAAGCCATGACTGCCCCTGCTGTGGCAAAGGCCTGCATCGGATCGGCGAAGACGTCAGCGAGAAGCTCGACATCGTGCCAGCCCAGTTCCGCGTTCTGGTAACGCGTCGTCCCAAATATGGATGCCGGGCCTGCGAGGAAGTCGTCGTTCAGGCGGCAGCTCCCGCGCGGTTGATCGAAGGTGGCATTCCGACTGAAGCGACCGTCGCCCAGGTGCTGGTTTCCAAATACGCCGATCACCTGCCGCTCTACAGACAGGCGCAAATCTACAAGCGCCAGGGGATCGACCTCGACCGCTCGACACTTGCCGACTGGGTCGGTCGCGCTGCCTGGCACCTGCGCCCGGTTCATCAAAGGTTGCTCGAGCATCTGAAGGCCTCGTCCAAGCTCTTCGCCGACGAGACGACCGCCCCGGTGCTCGATCCGGGTCGGGGAAGGACGAAGACCGGGCAGCTATGGGCATACGCTCGCGATGACCGACCATGGCAGGGGCCCGATCCGCCCGGCGTCGTCTATGTCTATGCGCCTGATCGCAAGAGCGAACGCCCAATGGCGCACCTCAATGGCTTCGTCGGCGTCCTGCAAGTGGACGGATACGTGGGCTATCGAGCGCTCGCCGCCGGCAACAGCGTGTCTCTGGCATTCTGCTGGAGCCACGTGCGACGGCGATTTTATGAGTTGTCGGCCGCCGGTCCTGCGCCCATCGCCAGCGAAGCGCTCAGGCGTATCGCCGAGCTCTACAAGATCGAGGACGATATCCGCGGCAGGACGCACGAGGAACGCCGCGCCGTCCGGCGGGACAAGAGCCGCCCGATCGTTGACGACCTCGCGCCTTGGCTGACCGAGCAGCTCGCCCTCATCAGCCAGAAGACCAAGCTCGCCGAAGCCATCCGCTACACGCTCTCACGTTCTGACGGGCTGACCCGCTTCATCGATGACGGCCGTATCGAGATCGACTCCAACACCGTAGAGCGTTCCATCAGGCCGATCGCCCTCAATAGGAAGAACGCGTTGTTCGCCGGCTCTGACGCCGGAGCCGAACATTGGGCGACCATCGCCTCGCTCATCGAAACCGCCAAGCTCAATGACGTCGAGCCTATGGCCTACCTTACCGACGTGATCACGAGGGTCGTCAACGGCCATCCCAACGGCCGGATCGATGACCTTATGCCCTGGGCTTATGCCGAGAAGCCGATCCTCAAGGCCATGGTCTGAGAACACCGCTTAC